>NZ_JAKEUU010000019.1:0-660 GCF_022398215.1 Vibrio sp. Isolate24 | reverse complement strand
CGACGCCGTTATCGTTCCCCGAAGGTTCAGACAACTCGTTTCCGCTCGACTTGCATGTGTTAGGCCTGCCGCCAGCGTTCAATCTGAGCCATGATCAAACTCTTCAATTTAAGATTTTGTCGGCTCAATGAATACTGAACATTACATAAAGTAATGTTTGAATTGACTGTGCTGAATCCGAAGATTCAATGGTCACTTCGTTTCATTGAAACCTAAATTGTTTCCGAAGAAACTATTTGGATTATCATCAACGAGTGCCCACACAGATTGATAGGTTTATATTGTTAAAGAGCTGTGCTTTCAGTGCCTTAGCACCTAAGCAGGACGCGTATAATACGCGACTGACTGTTGAAGTCAACATAAAACTCTAAACTTTTTTAGAATCTTATGGTGACTTGTCTAACAAGTAGACAAAGTCGAAATTAAAGCCTGGCGATGTCCTACTCTCACATGGGGAAACCCCACACTACCATCGGCGCTATTGCGTTTCACTTCTGAGTTCGGCATGGAATCAGGTGGGTCCACAACGCTATGGTCGCCAAGCAAATTCTTAATTCGGAAAGCTGCTTTCTTTAAAATAAAGAGCAAGTTCTGTGTTTACACATTCAATGTTCTACTTTGAGTCCATCAAAACCCTTTGGGTGTTGTATGGTTAAGCCT
>NZ_JAKEUU010000018.1:0-851 GCF_022398215.1 Vibrio sp. Isolate24 | reverse complement strand
CACACCATGGGAGTGGGCTGCAAAAGAAGTGGGTAGTTTAACCTTCGGGGGGACGCTCACCACTTTGTGGTTCATGACTGGGGTGAAGTCGTAACAAGGTAGCGCTAGGGGAACCTGGCGCTGGATCACCTCCTTATACGATGATTATTCACGATGAGTGTCCACACAGATTGATGGTTTATACAGTTTAAGAGACGATGCTGGGTCTGTAGCTCAGGTGGTTAGAGCGTTCGCCTGATAAGCGAGAGGTCGGTGGTTCAAGTCCACTCAGACCCACCAATCTTCCTCCCAGGAGRTTGGCAACAGTATCGACACCTTGATGGGGCTATAGCTCAGCTGGGAGAGCGCCTGCCTTGCACGCAGGAGGTCAGCAGTTCGATCCTGCTTAGCTCCACCATCTTTAAGTGTTCTTGAAAAAGAATCTTTAAAAATGGTTCATTTATGANTTGGCAACAGTATCGACACCTTGATGGGGCTATAGCTCAGCTGGGAGAGCGCCTGCCTTGCACGCAGGAGGTCAGCAGTTCGATCCTGCTTAGCTCCACCATCTTTAAGTGTTCTTGAAAAAGAATCTTTAAAAATGGTTCATTTATGAATCTAGCTCTTTAACAATTTGGAAAGCTGACGAATAACAACAATCCCCATYTCTWTGAGATGCGTTGTTATTCAATTAAAAGTTCTCAAATCCTAATGACTTGTTCATTAGGTACCAACACACATTCAAGTGTTCTTGGAAACATCCTTGTGATGTTTATATTTGAGTCCGGCAAAATCGAGTCTGCATCATGTTTAAATAATTGYAGACAACTTTGGTTGTTTAACAAAGACCCTTTGGGGTTGTATGGTTAAGT
>NZ_JAKEUU010000017.1:0-1197 GCF_022398215.1 Vibrio sp. Isolate24 | reverse complement strand
ACACACCGCCCGTCACACCATGGGAGTGGGCTGCAAAAGAAGTGGGTAGTTTAACCTTCGGGGGGACGCTCACCACTTTGTGGTTCATGACTGGGGTGAAGTCGTAACAAGGTAGCGCTAGGGGAACCTGGCGCTGGATCACCTCCTTAAACGATGATTATTCACGATGAGTGTCCACACAGATTGATAAGTTTATGTAGTTTAAGAGAACGAAGATATCCCAATATCTTCAACTTAGTGTCCCGTTCGTCTAGAGGCCTAGGACACCGCCCTTTCACGGCGGTAACAGGGGTTCGACTCCCCTACGGGATACCATTGGGTCGTTAGCTCAGTTGGTAGAGCAGTTGACTTTTAATCAATTGGTCGCAGGTTCGAATCCTGCACGACCCACCATTNTCGTCTAGAGGCCTAGGACACCGCCCTTTCACGGCGGTAACAGGGGTTCGACTCCCCTACGGGATACCATTGGGTCGTTAGCTCAGTTGGTAGAGCAGTTGACTTTTAATCAATTGGTCGCAGGTTCGAATCCTGCACGACCCACCATTTCTTCCTTAGAAATGACTCTCAAGATGGGGCTATAGCTCAGCTGGGAGAGCGCCTGCCTTGCACGCAGGAGGTCAGCAGTTCGATCCTGCTTAGCTCCACCATTCTTGACGTCTTCCACAAGACGAAAAACTCATGTGGGCGATTAGCTCAGTTGGGAGAGCACCTGCCTTACAAGCAGGGGGTCACTGGTTCGAGCCCGGTATCGCCCACCATTCTCTAAGTATTTTTGGATTCAGATTTCCAAACCACTTCAGTAACGCGTACGTGGTTGGATTTTTGCCGCTGAAAGTCTTTAGAAAATGTAACTTCCTTGTGAAGAAACATAGCTCTTTAACAATTTGGAAAGCTGACGAATAACAACAATCCCCATCTCTWTGAGATGCGTTGTTATTCAWTKAAAAGTTCTCAAATCCTAAATCTTTATGATTTAGGTACCAACACACATTCAAGTGTTCTTGGAAACATCCTTGTGATGTTTAATATTTGAGTCCGGMAAAATCGAGTCTGCATCATGTTTAAATAATTGCAGACAACTTTGGTTGTTTGACTAGAAGACCCTTTGGGGTTGTATGGTTAAGTGACTAAGCGTACACGGTGGATGCCTTGGCAGTCAGAGGCGATGAAGGACGTATTAACTTGCGATAAGCCCAG
>NZ_JAKEUU010000016.1:0-3027 GCF_022398215.1 Vibrio sp. Isolate24 | reverse complement strand
CACCTTTGGCGGCAGAAAGTGCCACTTTAGCTTTGAATTCAGGAGAGTGGTTTCTACGTTTTCTAGTCATAATCTGTTCCAGTATTCTTGGGTACTATCAAAACAGATCAATCACTTAAAGTCATGTCCGAAAATTGGGGGCCACTTCTGTTTTCAGTATTAAGTACTATTTTTTCACGCTGATTGTTATTCCTGTTTACCCAATCATCACTTCATCTGAGTATAGTCAACAAAGTCAGGTAGCCAGTTTTGCCTTCCCCATACCACGTCTGAAACGGTTTAGTTTGCTTGATATGCAAATGCCGAAAGAAAAAAGCTCATCGGTTTTAGTCAATAGCTAGTGAGGTTGTGTAGATAAGTTAAAACGTTTTTGTCCAAGAGCTTCTCAGGTTGAATTTATACCCTTGGCGATTTTTAGCTCGAAAGTGCCCCAACAAAAGTCGTGAACAAAATAAGAGTGTATGGTCGACATTAGATTTTGAAATATAAGTTAAATTTTGACAAATGGACATGATTCTAAACCCTATCGATTTTGTTTCATCTGCTGAAAATATAATGGCAACGTGCGGTGAATTTACTTCTAGTTGCGTTTCATGTTTACGGTGCATTGTTTAAGCTTTATTGTAATGTTGACAGTTACTTAGCAGGGCACTCAATGACGACTAAAGCCATTCTCCAAAGAAGAAAAATGAAAACGATTTTTGAGCATACTCAATCTAACGTGTTGGTGATCCCACAGGCTCTGTATGCCATGAAAGATGTGGTAGTGCTTAGCCATCACCGAAACTCGGCTATTATGTATAAGAACTTAGAACAGGACTTAGTGGACATTGAGTTTTATACTAACACACCTTGTTTTATATTTGTCCAAAATGGGCGTGAGGTGCTCACAAATAGCTACAACGATACGGTCACGTTGAGTCCGGGGTCTTCTATATTTCTCCCTCAAGGACTAAATCTTCAATCTGACTTTGTTAAAGAAACAGAATCTCTTAAGGCTTATCTAGTGTTTTTTGACGACGATGTTATCAATGCTTATTTGAGCAAAGTCAAACAGCCTTTAGCTTGTCATGAAAGTAAGGAACCCTTTTTCTTATTTGAGGAGGGTGATGAATTTACGACTTTCTTTGACTCACTTCGAGTTGATATAAAAACGCCCACCTACCTAAATATTAAACTCCAAGAGCTGCTTCACCTTATTGCTTGGAAAGACCATCAGCGTATTTTGGGCTCATTGCTGGCTACAAAGAAAAGAGTTCCACCTAAACGAAATCTTGATCGCATGCTGGAAACGTTGGATGTACTTCATCTCACCGTTAGCGATCTCGCTCATCTTTCAGGAAGAAGTCTTTCAAGTTTTAATCGTGATTTCAAAGAAAGCTACAAGATGCCCCCTAAAAAGTGGCTGCAAGAGAAAAAATTATGCAAGGCGAAAGCACTCCTGTTAGGTAAAGAGCTTTCTGTTACGGAAGTAGCTATGACTATGGGGTATGAAAATGTATCGGCCTTTATCAAGGCGTTCAAACTGAAGTATGGTGTAACGCCAAAACAGATTAAACAGCGCGAATGACTGGAAATCGTTATTTTTGACAGTCTATGAGTAGTTTACCTTTAGTTAACAAGCTAATCTGAACTTCGATTGTTATCTAAGAGGAGTAAGAAATGAGTGTCAAAGTCACCCTAAACTGCCAAGTAAAGCCAGAACGATTTCAAGTCTTGCTGCCATTTCTGGAAGACAACTTACCCAATGTAAGAGGGTTTCAAGGAAATATGCGGGTTAAAGTTTTATTTGATCAAAAGAACAATGAAATGCTCTTGGACGAAGAGTGGTTAACGATAGAAAGCCATCAGGAGTATTTGAGTTTCATTAATGATAATGGTGTCTTGGAAGAGCTAAGCTCTTTTCTCATTGCACCGCCAATTATCAAATATTTTGACAAGATCGAAATTTAACTATTGTTGAAAATACGAATGTGGCCTTTAACAAAGCTCTACACTCGGAAAAATTAATCGCTGCGCTCTCAATTTACTGGTGAGCGCGGCTTATGTTCACTAGGCTTTTGTATGAACTTATGGATTTTCATTTCAGGACTAATGTGTTTGTTTACCTCATGTGTGCATGTTATTGCAGGGCAGTTGGATCCTGTTAGACCTTTTCTTGAGTCAGATCTGCCAGATATCCCTAAAGCAACATTATTAGCCTGTTGGCACATGGTCTCAGCTACTCTCATCATTTGTGGATTGATATTAACATATGCTGGTTGGCTTAACTTAGATTCATTTGAAAACGTTGTTATTGGAATATCTACTATCTTTATTGTTTTCTCTTTAGTATTTATTAGTGTCGGTTGGTATTTTTTTAAGCTAAAAACGTTTATGAAATTACCTCAGTGGGCATTACTTCTCCCTATAGGAGTTTTCGGGCTAGTCGGTACAATATAAATATAACAAGCAGTTAAGTTGTCAAAATACCGTTTCCGATGAAGTAAAACAGTGGAAGATTGTTAATGAATGGTCGGTGACAAATCAAAGAGCTCTACCAGTTGCCTATCGTGGTCAAAGTCATGCCTGCCGTATTCAACACTATTGCGCTTGTCTACGTGGGTATCGGGATGTTTACGTTTTTTTCGACCCCTCTGAGCAATTGTTCTTGACTAACTCTCCAAACACAGTGGCTGTCGCTACAAAACAACACTAGCGTTAGTACTCAAATCTTTCGCCATATATGACCTCTATACTCAGATAAGTCTCGTTTGTCGTTTATTCAAGAACAATAAGGCTGCCTGCTGTTTCATCGACTAAAAAACTGATTATTATGTATAGATATACAGATCTAATTAAAAAAAGAATGATCTTATGATTAGGAATAGATATATAGAGAAGTGGACCCCGATGGTTGGACACATAAGCTAATTTCTTAAGTGGTTGATCTTGCTCATGCAGCGTATCTCTGCCTGCCGAAGTAGGCTTCATCAGGAGTGAGGTCATTGAGTCCTTGATGATTACGCTCTTCATTATAAAACACCA
>NZ_JAKEUU010000015.1:0-20743 GCF_022398215.1 Vibrio sp. Isolate24 | reverse complement strand
GTATTGCGACTTCGAAAGTCAACACCATATATACTTCTCGCTCGTTGCATTGCTTCTGACTTTTTCATGATTCATGTCCTATCCTTGGATACAAATCAATTATAGCAACTGATTGAATACAACTTACCTAGCGCCATAACGCCGCGTTAAGGGGTGCCGGCACGCAATACAAAAGCCTCTGCAATGCACCGTAAACACTGAACCAAACGCATACTAAAAATGACACGCGTGCCAAATCCCACTTGAACGCTTTGTTATGCTTTACTCACATGAAGTCTTTTCAAAAGAAACTAATTGCTCTCCGTCACTAAACCGGTATATATATCGAATTTTCCCACCATGCTTAATAAAAGCACTAATAGGGTTACCTTCATCGCACAATATACTCATACTTTTAGGTAATGACTTTTCGAAGTCTGACAATTCAAGACCATTTTCAGCATAAAAATTAACAAGATATTCTTTATCAACATGGAGTTGCAAATCAAATTGAACTGTAGTTTCAAATGCCATAACTGATTCAAATGACATACTGTTATCCACTTGCATCGGTAAGCTCGGAGCAATTTCACTGGCTATGTATTCTCCATTGGCACACACATCATAACCACTCGAATTAGGTATACATATTGTTTGCGCAAAAGATGGTATCGATATTAATACAGCCAATAGGTAGATAATTTTATACATACAACTCCTCGGAAGCATAACGCCGCATTAAGGTGTGAGCAACGTTACCACAAAATTTAACCACACCACCGTAAACACTAAGCCCAACGACGGAATGAAAAATGCCAAGCGTTGGGAATCACTCTTAAATGCTTGGTTATATTTTGTTCCTTGAGACCACTCGATATTCTAAATAGTAGTTTCGTAAATTTGTATCGGTTTTACTAGGAGATCGACAATGTCGCAAATCCTTTTGTTCAGCTGCTCCAAACACCAAGAAGTTAAATCTTGCTTCACTCAATGAAACACCGTCCTGCCCATCATCTTCCCAAAAACAGATTTCACATATTTCATACTCAGCAGGCTTTCCAATAGTCGCGTACCCACAACAAGGGCATGCATACAAAGTATCCTTAGCTTGCTCTCGAATTTTACTCATGTAGCCCCCAGAAATATAACGCCGCGTTAATGGGCAGACAACGCTGACACAAACTTAAACTATTGTGGCATAAACACTAATGCCAAGCTGTGAGCCAAAACTGCCAAGCGTTGACTGTCCTATTGAACGCTTTGTTAGCCGCCTTGAACGCCAATCATAGAAAAATGGTGACTAGCTATATTAAAAGTAGAACTTATGTGCTGAAAAGCGCTGGACTCCAGAATCTAGGTGTATTTGTTCACAGCCGCTTTCTAAAGCATATGCTTTAAACCAGTCCATGATAAACTTACCTACTCCACGCGAACGAAATTGGGCATTAGTCACCAAATCTTCAATGTAAATATGCTTACCCCAAGCCAACTTTTCACCTACGCTAAACCCTGCTGCTGCAAGTACACCTTCAGACGATTTCACATAAACGACTTGGTAACCATTTGATTGCTGCTTCTCAAGCTGAGCAGCTAAGGTATCTAAGTCGTAATTTGGGCGAAGTTGCAGCAACACCTCTAGAACTAACTCATAATCAGAATTTTTCGCTAAAAATTGGACTTCCATGTTTTCTCCATTTTGACGGCTAACGCCGCGTTAAGTAGTGAGCAACGCCCCCCTACCTAAACCATTGTGCCGTAAACACTAAATTCAAAGCAAACCGAAAATGCCGAGCGTTGCGAATCTGTCTTAAACGCTTTGTTAGGTGCAATTTTCCAATATTTTACCAAACCCCAAACTTTTCTTGGTTTGCTAGTCCATACCTGACACAATTGAGCCGAAAATTATACTAGGCAAAATATTATGAAACTTTTAGTCCGCAATCTAGCGCGAACCACAACAGAACACGAAGTTCGAGTTCTATTCTCTGCTCACGGTACTGTTACCCAATGTGATTTGGTTCTAGATCAGGAGACAGGACAATCTAAGGGATTCGCTTTCCTTGAAATGCCTGATGAGAACGAAGCTAAGGCTGCTTTAAATAGCCTAAACCTGACAAGCGTAGCCAAGAGCAAGATTCGAGTTAAGTTCTCTCAAAACTAAAACCAGACTAAGGGGCCCATTCAAAAAGGCTCCCTTTTCAATTCTTCCGCTTTGCACCTAACGCCCTTGCTAAGCGGCTACCAACAATACCACAAAACTCCAGCAAACCACCGTAAACACTAAACATAACCAGACACAAAACCGCCAAGCGTTGGTTGTCCGTCTTGAGCGGATGGTTAGGTATGCTCATTACGAGTGTCTTTGCTCGCTGGTGCTATAGGACTAACCCATGAAACACCAAAGCCAACTGCACCGCAATAACCACCAAAGCCGAACAACAACCACGTCACCATTTTTGCGGTGTTTTACTGAAGCAAAAAAGCTAACCAAATTGACATAACGAACTTTCAATGAACAAGCTCGGCCAAGAGCACTGAAAACGGAAAACACTCGGCCACTAACATCAAAACTTGCCAGTTGAATGAAACTCTCTCCTGAAAATGTTCGAGCCACATGGCCGCTGAGATTCGCGACAAACAAGATTATTGAAGTGGCTGAACGCCAAACTACAAACCCGTGCAAACTTAAAGCAACCTAACGCCGCATTATGGTGTGAGCGACGCTTGGCTATACTTGAGCGAAGCGAAACTGCCAAGCGTTGCGAATCACTCTTAAATGCTTTGTTATGTGAATTCTGTCAACGGACGTCCTGACAGAACCTAAACAAGTACCCGTCTGGTGATTGCACGATAAACTGCTTTTGAACAACGGACTTAGTACCACATTCATACGATTTAGATTCGAGTGCTAGATAAATTGACTCATTAGATTTCGAACACACTTCACGATATAAGCGTTCAATGTCATTAACGTCCCACTGAAAGTTCATACCACGGCCCAGCGGGAATTCTGGATTACCAGTGATCCACTTACGGCTTTGACTGGATAAACCTTCTAACATTAAATCGACACCATCGAATGTTAAATATACAAACTGTTCTTCTGGCCTTTCGTATTTGATGGCAAAACCAAGAATATCTGTGAAGAAAGCCTTACTTACATTTATATCGAAACAATACAATTCTGGAACTACTCGTAATGTCATGATTTTCCCTATTCACATAACGCCCTTGCTAAGCGGCAACCAACAATAACACAAAACTCAAACAAACCACCGTAAACACGATACCCAACTAGACACAAAACCGCCAAGCGTTGGTTGTCCGTCTTGAGCGGATGGTTAGGTATGCTCACTACAAACACCTTTGCTAGCTTGACCTATAGGACTAAGCCATGAAACTACAAAGCTCAATGCACCGCAACAACTACCAAAGCCGAACAACAACCACGTCACTATTTTTGCGGTGGTTCGCTGAAACAAAAAAACTAACCGAATTGAGATAACGAACTTCCAACGAACAAACCTAGCCTAGAGCACTTAAAACGGAAGACTCTCAGCCACTAACATCAAAACTTGCCAGTTGAATGAAACTTTTTCCTGAAAATGTTCGAGCCACATGGGCACTGTTCACTAGCGATAACAAAAGGAGCCGAAGTGGCTGAGCGCTAAACTAAAAAAACGTACAAACCCAAAGCAACCTAACGCCGCGTTAAGGCGTGACGTAATGCGTGCCATACTGTGAGCGAAGCGAAACTGGCACGCGTTGCGGAATCGCTCTTGAACGCTTTGTTAGGTGTGTAGCTACTAGTTGAACGTATATAACCTTACTTGGGATGCCAAGGAACTAATACATTCCTGCACTTTATTTTCCTTATACCAAAAAATAAATGTATAGTCGTACGTCTCTTTGATTAATAAATCCAAACTAGGAATAAATATTTCCACAAAATCTCCACCCTCAAAGCTACAAGGATAGTCAGACAAAAAAGAGTCAATATTATTTATTTTGTGCAAAGTTCTCGAATCCCATTCAGCTCTATATATGTCGTATTTTGAGTACAATAGTCGTATTAATTGTTTGAAACGCTCAACCTCATAGGCATCAACTTGATTAAGCTTATAAGCTTCTTCTCTAGTTAACCAGCCACGCCATAGTGAGATAAACCCCTGAGAAAGCACCGATTTAATTTCGTCATTTTCATCGTAGAAATCAGATATTTTCAAAATGCCCTCCGAACACCTAACGCCCTGCTAAGTGGCTGACAACATAACATAAAACGTAAACATGCCACCGTAAACACTGAACAAACTTTGAAGTAAGTTCGCCGAGTGTTGGCAGTCCGCCTTAAGCAGTTTGTTATGCACGAAAGCGAATTAACTTGATATGCCAATACTATTTGCATTTGTTTTAATTAACATTATCTTTATGGTGTTTGTGATATCTACGTAAGAACTTTTCACTGGCTTGACTCTTAAATAAGTAGCAAGACATAGCTAATAGAGAAACTAATATTAATGCAATAACTGTATTTACAATTACTTCATTGGTCGCGGTTACTCTAACTAAAAAAAACAACAGCATAGAAACGCCGTATCCCACAATACTCTTCTTCGCCCATTTATCCTTGAAAATAAACTTTACAAAGTCAAACTCAGTAATAAATAAACTTGCTATAGATAATGCAACGAGCATTAAAGCTAATAGATTACCATTGAATGCAAAGACAACGATAAACGCTGGAGTATAACAAAACGCAATAATTTTCTTATCTAGCAATGCTCTAAAGCTTCTAAGTTCGTATCCACTAGGATCTTTTCGCGCATCAATCTCATCAGGTGTTGCATATGCAGAGCATCCGCAAGTTGTACATATGTCAGTACCTGCTTGGTTCACATTTGAACATTGGTTACAAACCCAATTGTACTTAATCATTGTTCTCTCATTAAATAATTCAGGGAAACAGCGTATAGTTGGATATATTCCTATAGTGCATAACGCCCTTGCTAAGCGGCTACCAACAATAACACAAAACTACAGCAAACCACCGTAAACACTAAGCATAACCAGACACAAAATCGCCAAGCGTTGGTTGTCCGTCTTGAGCTGATGGTTAGGTATGCTCATTACGAACACTTTAGCTAGCTTGAGCTATAGGACTAACCCATGAAGCACCAAAGCTAACTGCACCGCAATCACCACCGAAGCTGAATAACAGCCACGTCACCATTTTTGCGGTGGTTCACTGAAGCAAAAAAACTAACCGGATGTATACAGCGAACTTTCAACGAACAAACTTGACCAAGAGCACTTAAAACGAAAAACACTCAGCCACTAACATCCAAGCTTGCCAGTTGAATGAAACCTTCACCTGAAAAAGTTCGAACCACGTGGCCGCTGAGGTTCACTACAAATACGATTATTGAGGTGGCTGACTGCCAAACTAAAAAACAGTGCAAACTTAAAGCAACCTAACGCCGCATTAAGGTGTGAGCAGCGCTGGGCTATACTTGAGCGAAGCGAAACTGCCAAGCGTTGCGAATCACTCTTAAATGCTTTGTTATATTTATTTGGCGAGGATGTACTTTAAGTTTTCAACTCCCCCTCTGAGAGTACAACTATTTGTTCCAGATACCACAACTGTTTTTTTTGCAGCATAAGCTGTAAGGACTAGACTTAACGTCATTTGTCCCTCTGGCGTCGTTCCATCGAAAACGTAGTTGTACCATTGATTTGTGTGACATTCAGGCAAACTAGATGGATTAGTATCCACCGTAATTAGAACTTGTTTTCCAAATTCAGGGCCAGATAAAACTCGTTTTATCGTTGTCTCGCTGGTCTCACTTGCCAACGTTAAACTTGGCAAAAGATAGGTTAGTAAAAATAAATTTATTTTATTCATATATATCTCGTTCATTTCGTATATAACGCCTTGCTAAGTTGCAGCTAACGAACACAATACCGAAGCAAAGCCACGTAATCACTAAACTCAACCAAACCAAAATCGCCGAGCGTTAGCTGTCGACTTGAGCAATTTGTTATAAAACAATTTCTACCACTGGCACTAAAACGTGTAACACTAACGCTACTACAGCAAAAATGAACAACCATTGAGACAGATTACTAAAGCGACGAAACGTACTGTATCGTTTCAAGAGCGAGTCAATTTCGTCAGCCAGACCATGATATGCCACTGCCCATATAGAGTTTAAAATTAAAGCTGAGGCAAAAAAGATAGTCGCAAAGAACAAAAACAGGCTTGAAAAGATCAAATCAATTTTATCAATTACACCTAAAAAATAAGCAAAGCTAGCACCTGTAAAGGCTGTGTGAATCCATTTTCCATATTCAGAATTTTCCATGTAGCCTCCTTGTTTTATAACGCCGCGTTAATGGGCAGACAACGCTGCCACCAACTTAAACCATTGTGCCATAAACGCTAATGCCAAACTGTGAGCAAAACTTCCAAGCGTTGGTTGTCCAATTGAACGCTTGGTTATATTATTTACTGATTGATATGAAGTCTGCACCCGTGCATGAGTTGTCAGCGTAATTGTGAATTCTCACGCTTTTCCCTGTTGTTAAGGCGGTTAGAGCTAAGGAAAATGACTGATTATATGACGCAATAGAATTAAATTTCGCTTCTGGAAAATATATCCATTGCTTGGCTGTAGGAGTTCCAGCACATACTCCATTACCACCATCGATTAATACTGCAAAGCTTTTACCTCCATTAGTTGCATTTGATGCTACTTCTAACAACTGCACATCTTTTACCAATTGACCGGCAACACCTAAACTCGATATAGAAATAATCGCAGTAGCTAAAATCAATTTTCCAAAATTCATTAAATTAGTCTCCATACAAGATCGTATCGGCAATATAACGCCGCATTAAGGGGCAGTAACGCGCTGCCACCAAACTTAAATTTACCACCGTAAACACAAATACCAATATTTGAGCCAAAATCGCCACGCGTTAACTGTCCCTCTTGAACGCTTTGTTATGTTCGAACTTATAGCGCCACGATAGCCTCTATTTCTATGTGTAAGTCCGGATGGATTAAATTTGAGACTTCCACAAGAGAACAAGCAGGCAAATGACCATCATAGAATTCAAATAGTAGTTCTCTAACGCTGGCTAACATACTTATGTCGCGAACAAAGATTGTAATTTTGACCAGGTCGCTTTTTGATCGCTGCTCAAGTCTTAGTATCTCGGAGATTTGACCGAGAATTTCTTTACTTTGAGCGAGCATATCCAAAGATTGAGAGTCCGTTCCATAAGCGGTAAGCCCTGATACAAAGAGCATTTTATTATATTTCATAGCGTGAACGTAAGGACCTGCAATTTGAGGTAATCCTTCGTAATTTACCCTTTCGACCACTTTATTTCTCCCTAGAACATAACGCCGCGTTAAGTAGTGAGCAACGCCACCACTGAACCTAACCATATTACCTTAAACACAAAACCCAACGATGGAATAAAAAATGCCATGCGTTGGGAATCTGTCTTAAACGCTTTGTTATGTGGTAGGTCAAAGGTGATTTTCTACACTCAGGCACAGAGCTGCAAGATTATTGTCAAAGATTTGAACAGAATCTTCAGGAACTATAGGTTCTAACATTTTCCAACTATCATCTTCCCAGAGCTCAACCGAGCCAAAACATTCCTCACCATCCCACTGAATCATAAACCTCGAATCGTTTGAAGCATAAATACTATGTATGGAGCCACAAGAGTCTAAGTCAGTATCGGGTTTCACTTCTTTGAAGCCTACTTCAACTAGGATTTCAGCTACTCTACTCTTTAACTTGTAATACTCATGCATTCTCATGTACCACATAACGCCCTTGCTAAGCGGCTACCAACCATACCACAAAACTCAAACCAACCACCGTAAACACTAAACATAACCAGACACAAAACCGCCAAGCGTTGGTTGTCCGTCTTGAGCTGATTGTTAGGTATGCTCATTTTGAATGCCTTTGCTCGTTGGTGCTATAGGACTAAGCCACGAGACACCAAAGCCAACTGCACCGCAATTACCACCGAAACTGAATAGCAATAGCAGGTTGTCCGTCTTGAGCTGATTGTTAGGTATGCTCATTTTGAATGCCTTTGCTCGTTGGTGCTATAGGACTAAGCCACGAGACACCAAAGCCAACTGCACCGCAATTACCACCGAAACTGAATAGCAATCACATCACTTTTTTTTGCGGTGGTTCACTGAAGCAAAAAAACTAACCGGATGGAGATAGCTAACTTTCAACGAACAAGATTGGCCAAGAGCACTTAAAACCAGAAAACACTCAACCACTAACGTCAAAGCTTGCCAGTTAAAGAAACTTTCACCTGAAAATCTTCGAGCCACGTAGCTGCTGAAATTCGCGACAAACGAGATTATTGAAGTGGCTGAGCGCTAAACTAAAAACCGTACAAATCCAGAGCAACCTAACATTTGTATACTGCGCGAGCTCTGTTTTAAACACCCAATTTTCGATGAACCTCTCTGATTCCTATACAGAAAATGCTAGAAAAACTGTAAAACAAAATGCGCGTGCGTATTTTGACTGCGCAGTATATCTTAATTACTTTTTGTAACTTATTGAATTTTAAAATCACTTATCATTTGTCACAAACATAAATGAGCGTCATCGTGTGTATGATCACTTTTGTTATTAAATTCTTTGTTCTTCCAGATGCAGATATAAAACCGCCGCATAGTTTATGCGGCGGTTTCACTATTTGCTTCGCTATAGGAGATGAAGCTCGTTAAGCCACTTCAGTCGTTGGACGAGAGAAATACGCTGGGTACTTCTGGCGAATATGGCGCTGCTCTTCAACCATATTCTTAAAAGATGGACCTTTTCTGAGCTTAACAATTACCTCATTTTGGTCGAATCGTAGCACACTGCCCTCAAAGGCCACTTGCTTGTTGTTATGCAAATGAATCGTCCCAGACATTGCTAGCCCTTTATACCAATTGGTAAAGGTATTTTTGACCACTCGGATACCACCCTCAGACACTTCGGTGACGTGAAATAGTTCGTTAGAAATACGCACTGAAGGCCTTGCTCTTCTTGGGTACTTCAATCGATAAAATTTACGCTTTTGTTCAAAATCACTCATTAACTTTCTCCTATAACTCCGAGTGATAACGTCCCGAAGAGTCTTATCTTTCTGGTGATTCTAGGGTCAACCAGATAAATCTAATTTTAAGATAATATAATTGTCGGCTATCAAAAGAAAATCTTTAGCCGCTAGTTGTGAGCCTGGGATATTTCAGCATACTATTCAGATCGCAATATATAATCATAAGCATTTGATTTTAAATAAGTAAAATTAACACCCCCAATCATAACAAATCTCTTTACAATACGAGGTTTTGCTCATACATTGCACGCATCAAAATCGCTAGGTGTATTCCATGTCACAAGAACGTACTGGTAACTGGATGGCTGCTCTTTCATTCCTTTTATGGGGATTGTTACCACTCTATTATCAATATTTGCCTAATGCGGCTTTGGACGAGTTACTCACCGTTCGACTAGTTGCCTCTGTACCCTTTGGTATACTGATCGTGCTGTTTGTCACAAAAAAGTGGCCTAATTTTACAGCTATTTTTAGTGATCACCGCTCTTTAGTCATCACACTATTGGGCAGCACTCTAATGTCAATTTCTTGGTGTGCATTCACATGGGCGATGACAAATGATCGCGTGATTGATGCCAGTTTAGGCTTTTTCATCAGTCCACTAACAATAACAGCCTTGGGGGTATTCGTGTTAGGTGAAAAACTCTCACTTGGCAAAAAAGTGGCATTAGTATTAGCGACGGCAGGATTAAGTTATCAAGTCATGCAATATGGGCAAATACCTGTTATCGCACTGACTATGGCCATTTTCTTTACACTGTATGGTTGGTGTAAAAAGAAGATTCAATACGAATGGAGCACATGCCTGTTAGTCGAAGCCTTAGTGTTGCTGCCCTTTGCACTTGGCTATCTCACTTTCAAAGAACTCACTGTTGGTACTGAATCACTGAACTCAGGTTGGTCAACCTTTGCACTTTATATTGGCTCAGCTCCTGCAACCCTCGTTCCTTTGTTGTTTTACTCTTTAGCGATTCGTTGGACCAGTATGTCAACGGTCGGATTAATGCAATACATTGAACCGTCAATTCAATTTCTATTAGCAATATATCTCTTTGGTGAAATCTTTGATGAAGTCAAACTAATCAGCTTCAGCCTGATATGGACCGGTTTGCTTTTCACCATTGCAGAAAGTGCCAAAAACCGAATGATACTGAAACGCTCATAAAATCCCCCCTCCGGGGGATTTTTTAAAATGAAAGATGAAGCGTTCCTTGCCAAAGCAATCCGACAGCCAAAACAGCAGCTACACTCAACACACTAGCACCAAGTTTCTCTTTACCTTCAAACGGGTTGATCCCCTGCTCTTTCTTGGCCTGAATGTAAAAATACAGACCCGGCACATAAAGAATCGCCGAAAGAAGTAGGTAATTGAGCCCAGATGCATACAGTAGCCACAGACCATATAACGTAGCGCCAATACCCACAGCAAGTAAGCTACCTCGGCTTTTTTGTGTTATCGCTAATTTAAGTACGTAGGCACCGACCAAAAAATATGGTACTAAGATCATTTCAGAAGCAATGATCAACAAGGTATCGTACGTGCTGCCTGCAAACATCACCAAAATCAGAGAGATCTGAACCCAAATATTGGTCAAGGTTAGCGGCTTTACCGGGCTACCAGCTTTATTCAACTTCGCATAACTGGCCGGGAACATTTTCTCTTTTGCACACAGATAAGGTGCTTCTGAAGCTAAAACCGTCCAACTCAAGAATGCACCACACACAGACACGAGCAAGCCGACACTGATTATGTATTGACCCCATGGCCCGAGAATATGAGTCAGCACTTTTGCCATTGACGGGTTTTGATAGTGCGCCAACTCTGTTGGCTTAATGACTCCCATAGAGAGCAAAGTCACCAACACATAGATAGATAAGGCAGTCAGCAGCCCCAGTATTGTTGCACGTCCAATATCTTTGCGGTTACGAGCCCGACTGGATACTACCACCGCACCCTCAATACCAATGAACACCCAAACTGTCACTAGCATAGTACTTTTTACTTGATCCCATAGCGTATGCGCATCACCAAAATGGAGACCACTGAAGTCAATCGTGAATGTGTCCCAGCTAAACGCAAACATTGCACAGAGTATAAACACCACCAGCGGTACAAGCTTCGCGTAAGTCGTTACCATATTAATCAAAGCGGCCGTTTGCACACCACGTAGGACTAATGCATGTACCATCCACAAAAGCATGGATGCCCCTAAAATAGATACCCAAGTATTACCCTGGCCAAAGATCATGTTGTCAGGTGTGTCAAACAGCATGCCTAAGGTACTAAACACAATAACCAGATAAGAAACGTTGGCCAACATCGCACTTAGCCAGTAACCCCATGCAGAGCAGAAGCCGACAAAATCTCCAAAGCCTTCTTTTGCATAACCAAACACCCCGCTTTCAATCTGAGGTTTATGAGAAGCCAGCTTTTGGAATGAGAATGCAAGAAAGACCATGCCAATACCAGTAATCGCCCAGCCAATCATGACTGCCGCAGGGCTTGCAACAGAAGCCATGTTTTGTGGCAAGCTAAATACGCCTGCACCGATCATTGAACCAATGACGATCGCAGTGAGAGAGCTCAACCCAAGTTTGTTATTCATTGTTGTTCCGGATTATAAATTCAATGGTTTCGGAAATGGTCATATTACGGAGAAACTGCAATAAGAGGCAGAGTGGTTGTGACTTCTATCGCAAAGAAAAGCGAATAATCAGACACTTCATTGCTGCCGATCAAACCAAATCCAAATCTTAATATTTAATTCCAGTAATTAAAATATAATTAGAATTTAAAACCACAAAAATAGCAATAAAACAGCCCACAACCTCAACAAAAAGCCCACTAAATAGCAAATTGCACTTTAAAAAGAAAAGGTCGCTTGGGGAATAAAAGAAGACAAAAGCAGGACCTAAAGAGCCCTGCTTTATACTGGGTTAGTGATGAGAGCCAGACGAGTCAAATCCGAAGTCCGACTGCTGGTAAATGTCCGACAAAGCCTTTTCTTTCTTAGACTTCGCCGAACTCCTTGAAGTCCCTGTGTGGTGTACATCCTGTGACTCCAAAGCCTTTTCATGTGCTTTTGCCGATCGAATAAATTCTGGGTTGTTAAGCGCCTCCTGACGCAGGCGATTAACACGTTCAAGGGTTTCCCACAACATAACTCACCTCCAGACTCTGTATTTATATACAGTATAGATAACCTCACTAATATCTCAAGAAAACACTGTCTATTTGAACAGTTATTTTACTGCAAATAGGCGTTAAGCATCCACATCAGCTTTTCTTGCTCTCGAATATAGTCTCCCATTAGGGCTACCGTACCTTCATCTTCTGCTTCTTCTGCTTGGTTTAAAATCGCGCGTTGCTGAGTCAGTAACGTGCTAAAACCATGAACAAGACCTCTCACACATTCTTTACCTGTTGTCGCATTTTGGTGTTCTTCAATGCCACTCTTTGCTAAATACTGGCTAAAACTGTGGTCTGGCGCTGAGCCAATAGTCAGAATACGCTCTGCTAGCTCATCAATTTTGGCTTGAAGATCGGTGTAGATCTCTTCAAATTTCAAATGCAGTTCAAAGAATTGCTGACCTTTGATGTTCCAGTGATAACCGCGGGTGTTCATATAAAGCACTTGATAGTGCGCTAACAACGCATTCAACTCGGTCGCCAGTACTTGTGATTTTTCGTTGTTTAGGCCAATTAAGTTAACTTGGTTTGTCATAGTGCATTCCTCATCACAATCAATGTTTTTGGCTGTTGCCTTTCAATGATTTAACTATACTCACTCCTAATAGATAGTTAAAAGCGTTCATTTCTATAGATTTAATAGGCAATTCCTATAAACACTCAGTCTAATAGTGAGCAGCCTCTACCCTCTGTAGAAGTGAACTAGCGTTACTCTGAAGCTGTAGTGCAATTATGAAGATAATGGCTAAATAAGGGCTTGTGCGGGTAAAAGAGCACTTTAACCGCGAGCAAGTTGAAATAGTAGGAATGACAGAAATGATAGCTCTCATTTCTGTTCCTCAATGTACACAATGAGTTTACGTCACGCTTGTTGTACTTGGGTATTGAATGAAAGGTGTATCCACTAAAGCGAAGAGAGATCCAACTCAACAGGTTTGCCCAACCAATAAGCAAATTCGGTATGATCTTTGAGGTCATTACCCGTCAATGCGTGAACTAAAATCGGTAACTCCCCACGGGATTTATCTAACCAAGGGATTAAAACATCAAAGTCATCTGCCGTAAACGTCACAGAAAAGCTCCACATGGTATGAGGGCCAACCAGTTTCTGATTAAATCGCCCGACAGACAAGTCAAATTCACGACTGATTTGATCCCTCAAGTCAGAAGCGAAATCGTTGCTGTTGGCGTCAAAATAGACGTGTGCGTGGTAATCTTGATGGATATTTTTTGGATAAGTCATAATAATCTTCATTGAACGTGTTCGAAAACACGATCCTGCCACGTTATTTAGTTAACTTGTGAATGCTGATGCGGTTGCTAACCCAATAGCCCTTGTTCGACAGCATATTTGGCAAGCTCTGCAGTGCTGTGTATATCTAGCTTCTGCTTGATGTTTTGCCGATGGGTTTCCACGGTGCGGTAACTAATACTCAGCAAAGCGGCGATTTTCTTACTACTGTTTCCTTCCGCAACCAATTTAAGAACGGCTTCCTCGCGTCGACTGAGAGGGTTAGGTTTTTGCGCAGCGGGAATCACTTCTTGAGAAAACAAAGTCTGTGTCACGGATTCGCAAAAATAGGTCGAGCCTTGATAGACCGTTTTAATCGCCTGCACCATGCGACGGGCACAAATCTCTTTCAGCATGTAGCCAACAGCGCCAGCCTGCATCACCTTCATGATGTATTCGCGGTTATCATGCATGGTCAGCATCAACACCTTAATCTCTGGCAGCTCTTCCTTGATTAGACGCGTGGCATCGATGCCGTTCATTAATGGCATACTCACATCCATCAACACAACGTCTGGCGTTAGCTCCTTAACCTTTTCAATCGCCTCCAAGCCATTGCTGGCCGAGCCAATCACCTCTATTTCTGGTTCCAGTTGGAGCCGAGCGATAAATCCATCTAAGACGACCTGATGATCGTCGACTATCACCACTGTGATCGGTTTATCCATAAACTAGTCCATCTAATTTCAACAGTACGGTAATCTCCGTACCAAACCCTGGTTCGCTTTCGAGCTCAAAATCGCCACCCAAAAACTCTACTCGCTCACGCATATTGCGTAAACCAATACCCGACTTTCTTAGCGTTGAGCCTACATCAAACCCGACACCATCATCACGTATGATCAGTTGAAGCATGTCGCCCAATTGCTGCAGTATCACCGTCACCTGCTTGGCTTGGGAGTGCTTCTCTATATTAGTCAGCGACTCCTGTGCCACTCGGTAAAGCGTGGTAGCTACCTCTGATTTTAGCCTGCTCTGACTGGTTGACAATGACGCCTCAACATCGACGCCAGAATGCGCTTTAAAGTCCGTCAGCAAAGTCGTCATCGCAGCCTCAAGGCCAATATCATCCAGCGCACTAGGCCTTAACTGATGCGAAATATGTCGAACTTCATTAATCGCTGTCATAAGAGAATTTTGCGATTTAGCCAGATGCTGCTTTTGTGTTTCGTCATCAAGTTTGGTGCCAAGCAACTCCAAGTGACATTTGCTTGAGATCAGAAGCTGGTTAATACCATCGTGAAGCTCCCTCGCTAGGTGCTTTTTCTCATCTTCCTGAAACATCACAGTTTTATGCGCCAGCTCTTTTAAGCTCTTATCTGCCAGTCGATGCTCATGTAAATTGACCGCTAATGTCAAAACCAGAATCACCGCGACGGTCACCACAACAATCACAATAAGTGAAAAGAAGGTCGTCTCGATGTTATCGTTGACCGCCAATTGGAGGTTTGCCACTTCTTCAGTGACATCTTCAATGTACAAACCCGTACCGATCATCCAGTTCCATTTGCTTAACCAAGCCGCGTAACTCAGTTTAGGAACGCTTTCTCCTGTGGATGGCTTTTGCCACAAATATTGATGAAAACCACCACCGGATTTTGCCTGCGCCAGTAAAGATTCAATTAAGTGGTTACCGTTTTCATCCTGAATGTGTAGCAGGTTTTGCCCCACCAATTCGGGCATAATTGGGTGAACCAGATTGGTCCCGTTCTTGTCGTAAACAAAGAAGTAGCCATCAGTTCCATATTGCAGACGACTGATGATCGCTTTGACCTGCTCCTTTGCCTGATGCTCTTCGATATTAGGATCATTATAGATGTGTTCAATGGCATCAAAGGCCAAATCAACCAGATCCTTGAGCGCCGATTCTTTTGACTTAATGAGGCTGGAATGGAAGATTTTCACTTCTTTGTCACCCAGCGTTTTGGTTTGGTAGATAGCGATCCAACTTGTCAGCGCCATCACTAACAATAGCGGCAACAAGCTCAACAAAATCAACTTAGCTTTTAGAGGCATTCCTTCTCCCATACTAAAAAGCTGCCCATACGAGCAGCTTTACTTTAGCAAGAGTTGTTACATTTCTGTAATCGGGTGATCACATTCCATAGAATCCAGGGAAGACTAACAGTGACGCCAGCACTAGGATCTGAATACCGATGAATGGCATCACGCCTCGGTATATGTCTCGAGTTGTCACCCCTTTTGGTGCTACACCTTTGAGATAAAACAGGCTGAAACCAAATGGGGGAGTCAGGAAGGAGGTCTGCAGGTTCATCGCAATCAAGATCGCAAACCAAGTCATGTTTATACCCATAATCTCGGCAACGGGTGCGATGATTGGAACGATGATAAAACAGATTTCCACAAAGTCGATGAAGAAGCCCAGAACCAGAATCACCAACATAGTGATGATCAGGAAGCCCCATTTCTCGCCCGGTATTTGTAGCATCCACTCTTCAACCAGGTAGTCACCACCCGTGTAAGTAAATGCCATAGAGAACGCTGTGGCACCGAGCAGAATCGCAAACACCATAGCGGTTACTTTGACCGTCTCTTTCGACGCTTCGTACACCATGTTCCAGCTGAATTGCTTGTAAAGCAGAGACAGCACTATCGCACCTGCTCCACCAAGCGCGGCAGATTCTGTTGGTGTCGCGACACCAGCAAAGATGGAGCCGAGTACCACTACGATAAGCGCAAGTGGCGGGATCACAGCTTTAAGCGCAGTGATGACTTCCTGCTTACGGCTTACCGATTCATCACGCGGAATTGGCTGCGCAGCTTCTGGATTCAGTTTGGCGTAAATCAGAATATAGAGAACGTAAGCGCCAACTAAAACGAGCCCCGGCCAAACTGCCGCCTGAAACAAATCTCCTACTGGCACACCTAACACATCGCCAAGAAGAATTAAGACGATAGAGGGTGGAATGATTTGGCCTAACGTACCTGAGGCACAAATCGTTCCGCACGCTAACCCTTTATCGTAGTTGTACTTAAGCATAACTGGCAGAGAGATAAGCCCCATTGCTACAACAGAGGCACCAACAACGCCTGTAGAAGCTGCCAGCAAAGCACCCACTAACACGGTAGAAATCGCGATACCACCGCGCACACCGCCAAACAGCTTACCCATGGATTCAAGCAGCTGTTCCGCTAGACGTGTTTTTTGCAGAACCAAACCCATGAAAACGAACAATGGCACTGCCATCAATACCGTGTTTTCCATGATGGATTGGATGCGATATGGCATGAAAGCAAACATATCCATGCCTTCGGCCCAGACGCCGAATATCAGTGCAATACCACCAAAGGTGAACGCAACTGGGAAGCCAAGCAGCAAAGCAAACAAGGCAACAAAAAACATTACAATACCGACCATTTTTGTCTCCTTACTTTTGCTCTGTTGAGTTGGCGTAAATTAAATGCGGGTTAAAAATCTTATTGAGAGAATGAAGCAGTAATCCAACACCACTTATTGCCATAAACATAAACGACAATGGAATCATGGCTTTAATTACCCAGCGATAGGGTAAGCCACCTGGATCACCAGACGTTTCACCTAGGGCAAAGCTCTCTTTAGCGAAATCAACGCCGTACCAAGCCACCAGCAGACAAAACGGAAAAAGAAAAACGATGGTACCGATTAAATCAATGATCGCCTGTGCTCGATGAGACAAGCGCTCGTAAAAAAGGTCTACCCTGACATGGCCACCCGCTTTAATGGCATAAGGTACACCTAGAAGGAATACGGCAGAGAACAAGTGCCATTCCATTTCCTGAAATGCAATGGAAACATCATTAAACACGTAGCGCATCACCACATCGTAAACGACATTTGCGAGCAATAAGATAAACAGGATACTCGACAGCCATCCTAGGAAATCGCCGAAGCGATTAAAGATGCGCTCTATATAGATTAGATTTCTCATTCCCTACTCCATGGAACTTTGAAATAACTCCGCTTGGCCGAAGCCTGCGGAGCTTTGTTATAGACTCTTCAAATTATAAGAGAGTTTTCTTGGGCTTCTCGTTGCCAGCTCAATCAAACTGGCAACGAATTTTTATGATTATTGTTGTGCCTGACTGTTCAGGTATGCGCGGTGCGAGATGTCAGACCAAGGACGAATTTGCTCGATGTAAGCAGCCTGAGACGCTTGGATCTCTTTTGCCATTTCATCTTTGTCAGCATGTTCTTTAAGCAGGCGCTCGTTAGCTTCGCGAAGTGCTGTCATGACTTCTGTTGGGAAATTTTTCACCTGCACATTTGGATATTCGGACTTGATTGACGCCCAGTTCTTACCACTTTCGTGTTTAGACTGAGTATACATATCATAAGCCGCAGTCTTCATGGCAACCTGAAGAATCGCTTTCAGATCGTCAGGCAGACGGTTCCAAGTGCGCTTATTGATCAGGAATTGCAGCTCTGTACCTGGCTCATGCCAACCTGTGTAGTAGTAAGGTGCAATCTTGTGGAAACCCATACGCAGGTCAAGTGATGGCCCTACCCATTCAAGTGCATCGATAGTACGGCGCTCAAGCGAGGTATATAGCTCACCCGGTGCGATGTTGGTTGGTTTTGCACCCAGCTCTGCCAGAATCTCACCGGCAAATCCAGGAATACGCATCTTCAGACCTTTTAGGTCATCAACCGAGTTGATCTCTTTCTGGAACCACCCCCCCATCTGAGTATCTGTGTTACCACCTGGGAAAGACATCAGGTTATGAGGTGAATAGACTTTCTCCATTAACTCCATACCACCACCGTAATAGAACCAAGCGTACTGCTCTGTCGGCAGCATACCAAATGGCATCGAGGTGAAATAAAGCGTATTAGGCACTTTACCTTTCCAATAGTAAGACGCAGAGTGCCCCATGTCATACTGGCCCGATTTCACCATGTCAAACACGCCCAGTGGTGCTTTGTGCTTATTTGCAGAGTCGATTCGAATCTGAAGGCGGCCATTAGACATTTCTTCCGCCATCTTCGCCATGTTTTTGGTTGCGTCACCAAAGATTGGGAAGTTTGGCCCCCAAGTTTCCGCCAGCTTCAAGCGGTACACTTTTTCAGCAGCATTCACTGATGTCGCAGCAACAGCTAGTACTGCTGCCATAGCCGTACCTTTCAGTACTCGTTTCAAAGATTGTCTGATTAGACTCATGTTCACGTCCTTTGTTAGATTCAGCAACTTTCCAGCTACTTTTTACTCAAGCAAAGAGTGGTTCATCTAATCAGTTTTAGAAATAAGCGTGAACACGGAGAAAAATTAACAATGTCGTTTGCTATTTGACTTGTTAATTACGTATTTATACGTAGGCCAAAGTGCAATGAAGATTTTTAATCATTAACAATCAATCTATTACATAGAGGCGAAATATGAGTTTATTTCAATAATACGTAGACAACGATACGTGATACGGATAGGTGGGGATTTTTTATAAATGTGACAAATGTTAAATATTGATAGATATAGCGATAACTGACCAGATATTATTCTCAAAATAACAGCGCCCCGACATTAAAGTCGGGGCACTTCTATTCGTTCTCAACAACAGAGTGCTCTGCTGTTCAAAAGAGCGCTATAACAGTATGAATTAAAGGGCTTTATAGATAACTTTGTTACCTGCTAGCTGCTCTTTTGCCACTAGGTTTTCTTCTAGCAGTTTTTTCAACGCGCCCGTCGCCCATGAAGCAGCTTTGGCTTCTTCTTGGCCCGCGGCAAGACCAATGCCTTTCGGGTTAATGCCTTCTGCATTGGCAACAACAATATCTAACACTTGTTGTTGTTTAGGAGTCAGTGCAACGCTAACTTCTTTAGTCGCAACAACTTTCTCCGCTGCTGATGCTACAGCTACTTTTTTCTCAACTACAGGCTTAGCTTTCTTAGTTGCTTCTACGTTTGCAACTGTCGCCTTAACGCGTTTTTGCAATTTCATCTGCACTTTACGCTTATGAGCAAGTCTCATCGAGTTTCTCTCCATTTCACTGCATACGGAGCAGTGGTGAAAATTTGAAGCGCGATTTATACCAAAATTTTGTGGCTATTTACAGGGTATAAGGGGCTTTATCGAGCAAAAATGCGTGATATGCTGTCATCAGACTACAATTTAATCAGTGCTGATTATGATCCTTTTCATAACTACTGAATATATAAACAGAGGTTTGGGTCATTGCTAGGGAGTCGTAAATGCAGACGTTGCATCTTACCAATCAACCTATCCGGCTTTCTTCACCGTTAGCCAAAATCATTGCGACTATCGCATCTATTATAATGATTTCTCTTGTTATGTTTTCACCAGACTTTCAACAAGCCCTTTTAACGCTGGTGGTGATTTTATCGCTGGTTGGTTTTGGCTACCTGATGATTCTTAAAGGCACAGTTTCCTACACGTTGACGGCTACACATTTTCAGCAGCACTTGTTCAACGGAGGTTGGGTAGTGAAATGGAATAACGTCAGCAAAATTGGCATCTGCCACTATGATCAAGAAGGCTGGCAACAACCTTTGCCTTGGATTGGCATTAAACTCAAACACTACTCCCCTTATCTGGATAGCATCTGCCCTCGAATCGCCACAGAAATCCTTCTCAGCCAAAGAGCGCTGCTGTATCTCGGTGCCAAGCAAAGTCAACAGGGCATTCAGTTTGAAGACATCGTCTTGGACTCCCAACCTTACAAGAACTCAACAGGAGAAGAGTATTCAGGTTTACAAGCGATGCTCGCTAATCGCATGCGATACCAGAGAAACTACTTTGATTACGATATTTTCATTTCTGCTCATGACTTGGATCGACCGGCTGAAGAGTTTGTCGGGCTTGCAAGGCGATATCTTGCGGCTGCAGAGCCTGAAGAAGGTTAAGAATAACAAAAGGTCGCGCGAGGCGCAACGTAGTTCACTTAAGAGGAGCTGCGTTGCGATTAACCGGATAGCGGGTCTTTGATATTTTTACCGCCCTAGGCCGATTTGGCTTATGGCGTTTGTCTATAAAGAGGATAGATAAATCTCCTCGAAGGCTCTTTAAGCGTTTCGGCGTGTTACCTAAAGACACCGCTTTACTCATCATTTTGAGCTGGCTGGCTATAAATTGGCAAGCGTACTTAAAGCTGATTTCATTAGGTAAGGGTAAG
>NZ_JAKEUU010000014.1:0-38032 GCF_022398215.1 Vibrio sp. Isolate24 | reverse complement strand
TTACTGGCAACTGAGCAATAATAAATCCTGCAACAATGTTTGGATACCAAACCGTTGCCAAAGCGCCTTCTCCACGACTGAGCACAAGAGAAAGCATGGCGAGCAACAAGTAACTGACAAAAAGGCATAAGTAAGTAGGTAGAGTATTGATAGGTGGTTTTTTTGTCATGTTGGTTAGCCTGCACACAATGATGGCACCATTGCCCAAACAAAGTATAGATGGCATTTATATTCTTTGGGTCGTTTAATGCCAAAAGTCAGGCATCAAAATCCAAGCGAGACATAAACATATTGAGTCGATACGGTGTGAGATTCCATCCAATACAAGAGTGGTCACCTTTCATACATTATATCTAGTGCAAATCATTGAGGCATGCAGGCTAAATGCCTAATACATCTGATTAGGAAGGCCTCTTTTACTGTGTGTGGCGGTGGGTGACGGTGAAATGAGTTCACCATGGTTCGAGCTTAGACCAACATCGCACGACTAAAAGTGAGTGAATTATCAATTTAAGTTAAAGTTATTCGTCTTAAGCGCGCTAAGTCTGCTAATATGTGTGTTATTGCTTATTGTTACCACTAAGGTGGTACTTCCGGTAGGGTGTATGTCATGAAAGTAATGACTTCGGTAATGTATAGAAAGTATCTTTTTTACTTTGTTTCGTTTGGGTTGGTGATCGCCGTTATCTCATCAGGGATAAGTTTTTGGCAGTTCAACGCTTACAACACAAGCAACCTTGATCAAAAAGTCAGCTTTCAAATAGAGCGATCTAAGTCCGCCGCAAATTTCTTTATCAATGGGTTGAAGAATAACGTTGTGGCGTTATCTCATAGTAACGAAATGACGACTTACATTGAGCTTCCAACATCGGCTAATTTATTGCGGCTAGAGCACTTTATGCTTAGCTTAATAAAGACAAATTCTTCAATCTACCAGCTACGCTTCATAGATATCCATGGTAATGAAGTCGTGAAGGCGAAGGCTCGGAGTGACCATCGTGGTACTCACTACCAAATCGAGCCTTACGAACAACTTCAAAATAAGCAGGATCGTTATTATTTCCAAGTATCTAAAGATTTATCAGAAGACAGTTATTATGTTTCCAATTTGGACCTGAACAAAGAGAATGGAGTGTATGAGGTTCCCTATCGACCAACTTTACGCCTCATCACCTCAGTCAAAGGTGAAGATAATCAATTTCTTGGTGCGGTAGTCGCAAATATGGATGCAACCTATATGCTCAACATATTGACGACATTTGAAGGCCTAGATGCTTATTTACTTGATGGTGATGGCTATATCGTTTTCTCAAATCATCGAGAGTTTAATTGGTCTCGCTATCTAGGAAAACATGCGACCTCAAGAGAAATCCTTGGCCTGTCTGTTAATGATGTCATGTCCTCCCATTATTTAGATCTCTCTCAAATTCTGGGTAACAATGAAAGTCTACGTCTTTTCGTCACCTCTTCAGAGCAACTTAGTCAATCTGCGGCAAAAAACGCTTTTGAATCAAGCATTATTCTTATTGTTATAGTGAGTGCAATTGCATTTCCTTTAGGTTTATTGGCGGCTTATGGCCCTGCCAAGAACTCAGAGAGATTAGCTGAATTGACTAAAGAGCATAAGCTGTACAGTCATATTGTTGACCAGTATGTGCCAATTGTTGATACGGATTTAAAAGGAGTGATCACCCGAATTAACGATGCAATGTGCAACCTGAGCGGGTTTCGGCGTCATGACGTGGTAGGTAAACACAGCTCTATTTTTCACCATAATAGTACGCAACCTAAGGACTTTGTCGATATGTGGCAAAAGATATCGGATGGACAAAGTTGGCACGGAGAATTCCACAATCAACAGCGAAACGGCGAAAGCTATTGGTTAAAAAGCTATATCTCTCCACGTTACGATACTGATGGAAAAAAGGTGGGCTATATCTCTGTGTCGTCGGATATTTCTGATAAGAAAATACTAGAGACGATTTCAGATAGAGATGTACTTACCGGGTTGTACAATCGTTCTAAGTTGAATCGCTCTTTGGAAAGTGAGTATCGCCGTGCGGAGCGTTATTTGGCCCCCTTTAGCGTTCTTTTAATCGATATTGATCATTTTAAATCAATCAATGATAGCTATGGACATTTAGTGGGAGACAACATCTTGGTCGAAGTGTCTAACTTACTCCGTTATAACGTTAGACAAACTGACTGCGTTGGTCGCTGGGGAGGCGAAGAGTTCATGGTGATTTGTCCTAATACGGCACTAGATGAAGGTGTAATAGTCGCAGAAAAGTTAAGGAGAAGCATCGAACTTTATTGCTTTGAGGAGGTTAAAAATCTGACCATTAGTATTGGTGTCGCGGCCTTTGATAGTAGTCGTAGCATTAAGCAGATGCTGGAAAATGCCGATCAAAACTTATATAAGGCAAAATCTTCAGGGAGAAATAAGGTGGCGAGTCAATTAGAACAATATATGACTTTTACTTTTCCACTCAATAGTAATGAATAGATCATGTTTTATCTTCATAAGAACGCTCGTTGCAATATGTTGTAAAGTAGCGACAGTAGAACATGAGAAGGCGACAAATAAATCTGGGCAAACACTAAGTCAAAAAAGTGAGTAACTGTCTGAATTAGTACCGTTAAAGAATCATGTTCAAACCTCATTTTTTGTTCAGAGCCTTCTTAGGCTGAATTTTTACTCAGGACACTTTCTAGCTCGAAAATGCCCCTTTCCTTGTTAACACATTTACTCATTGGCAGATCGTGCCACTGAAATCACCGTACTTTTTCTTATTTCTGGCGGTTGAGAAACGGTGCCAGAGAACTCCCAATTTCTTTCAAAATAAGGCCTATACTGATAAAGGTGCGTTTTGCATAAATATTCACTTTCTAATTTCTTGAAGAAGAGAAATAAACAGCGCCTCCTTATCTTTTAGGCCCCCGAAATATTGTTGATCTAACTTTTCGATTAGCGTTAAAGCCGTTTTGGTTAAAGACTCTCCAGTTTGCGTAAGTTTGAGTGAAAAGCTACGTGAATCACGACTGTCTTTATCTTTGATTATCAACTCTTTCGCCACCAAGCCCCTAATGGATTTGGATATTGTCATTTTATCTAAACCAGTAATATGTACAATTTCTGCTTGTGTTGGTAATTTATTGTTCTCTTTACACCATAGTACTGAGGCGAGTATTACAAACTGAGTATGATTAATATTAAGAGGTTTAAGTATTTTTAGTGCCTTTGAGTGCCACCTAGTGTAAGCAGCCCAAAACTGTAGTCCTACGCTGTCCGAAGGAAGTTCATTATTAAACATTATTCTCAGCTCTTTTTTTCAATCCTTGAAGAGTGGATGGGAGTCCCTTATGTATTTGGTTGCCAATGAGCTTTCCGAATAAAAAGCTTGTCAAACCTGAAAACTTAACTCTATGTATGACTTCGGTGACTTTCCCTTTCACCAGCAGTTCATGTTCAAATGATAATAGGCAAAATGGGAGTTTACTCGTTACGGTGAAAGACTGGTTTGGTACAATATCTGTAACTAATATCTTTGACTTCGGCCCACTACTTGGCTTCAGAATTCCTTCCGAACCTACTTCAAAAGCTCCCGTTAGATGAGAGCATTTAACTTCTTTATCCCATTGATTCCAATTTTCCACGTCGGTATATAGCGAATATATGTCTTGAGGCGAGGCTTCAATGCTAATACGTTCTTCAAAAATCATTCTGACCGTCCTGTACTTAATATTAAACACAACATAGTAAACAAGTTTACCATATCAAAAAGAGATAAGATTTTCAACAACGTGTTGTTGCTAGTACAAAAATTGTGCACGGAAGTATCAATCTATGGTAAATCTGCATACCAGGCTGCTTCAGGGCGTAGTATTTTTCGAGCACCATCATTTATTGTTGCAACAAGTTTTTTGAGGGGGAACCAATTCTGGGTTAAGCGTGAAACTGCATATTCTGTGGAAAACTCTGCATATAGTCCGTCTTGCACTACGGCTTGCGGGTGAATGATTTTGTCTAATTCCTTGTAGAAAGACCACTGCCGACGGCTGTGGTGGGATACGAGTAGTTATCCGACAGCGGGATTATGGACGGTTTACTCTAACGAGCTTCTGTCCAAAAGCTTGTTACGCGTCGTTGTAGTTGTCTGTGATCACCGAGCGATTCTATCGTACCTTGGCCGTGTTAATTGTGTTTTGTTGACGTGAAAATAGTACACGGCAATAGTACGCATACTATTACCGTGTACTATTTAATTAGTGGGTTAGGAATGTTTAGTATGTTTTTCATACTTCTAACTTGATATCCGCATTCTCAGATCGATCACCTAAGCTCGCCGCCCACGTCACTTTTTTAGTCACCTCTGGGCGTTCTTCTTTCCATAAAAAATCGAGTTCTTTTTTAAGTCGATCAAAGCCTTCGCGTGTGATTAGGTTTGTTTTCATATTTCTGACGCTAGTGAATTGAATATGGCGTATACATTAGCTAAAAAGAAGTGAAAAAGGTAATAATCGTTAACAATTCTTTGCGCCACTTTCCTCAGAACAATGTTACATTCTGACTTGTGAAAAAGGGCTGAACAGCGGCTCTGTCAAAGCGCTAAGCTTATTTAATAGGTGGAATCATTACATGCAAGAAAATCACAAGATCTTAGTCGTTGATGACGATGCACGCCTGCGTGCATTGCTAGAGCGTTACTTGTCTGAACAAGGATTCCAAGTACGCAGTGTTGCTAACAGTGAACAGATGGACCGCCTGTTAACCCGTGAAAACTTCCACTTGATGGTGCTTGATTTAATGCTGCCAGGTGAAGATGGCCTATCCATTTGCCGTCGACTGAGAAATGCAAATAGCTCATTACCCATCCTAATGCTCACCGCAAAAGGGGATGAAATTGATCGTATCGTCGGCTTAGAAGTCGGTGCCGATGACTATTTGCCAAAGCCGTTCAACCCTCGTGAGCTACTTGCTCGCATCAAAGCTGTCTTACGCCGCCAAACCACAGAGCTGCCTGGGGCACCGAGTGCGGAGGAGTCGATTGTCGAATTTGGTGAATTCAGCCTTAATCTAGGCACACGTGAGATGTTCCGTGGAGATGAAGCCATGCCTCTCACTTCCGGTGAGTTTGCTGTGTTGAAAGCGCTGGTCACTAACGCCCGTGAGCCGATGTCACGCGATAAGTTGATGAATATGGCTCGTGGTCGTGAATATTCTGCCATGGAGCGTTCGATTGACGTTCAAATCTCCCGTCTGCGCCGTATGCTTGAAGTGGACCCTAGCAAACCCCGCTATATCCAGACCGTGTGGGGGCTAGGCTACGTATTTGTGCCAGATGGCAAAGAAGCTTAATAACTAATTCAATAAGAGTGCGAGACAATGTCTCGCACTCTTTGCTTTCACCGTTCACAAGGTCGAATATATGCGTATTCGCAGCTCGTTTACCCAGTCTATTTTCATTTTTCTCACCCTACTGATAGCCAGTCAGGTTTACTCTTATTACGCCGTGTTTAACTATGCGCTGATGCCAAGCCTGCAGCAGTTCAACAAGATCCTCGGTCATGAAATCAACCTGATGCTTGATGACTCGGCCGCATTTAAAGATGGCCTACCTATGGATGCCCCTCTACGTCGACGTGTGCTGGAACAATTAGGCGTAACCATTCATGCTGATGACAGCCCAATAGCAGATGAGTACTACCATGCGGTGAGCATCGACTTGATGAGCGAGGAAATGAGTAAAGAGCTCGGCTCAGCCACCGATGTGCGCATGATGCTCGGTTCCGACAGCTACATTCTATGGATGAAAATTGACTCTCTACCCGGCTCGCTGCTGCGCATTCCACTGTCTGAATTACAGGAAGAAGATTTCGCTCCCTTATTTCATAACAGCTTGGTGATGGCATTATTGATCGTTGCAGGAGGCTGGTTATTCATTCGTTTACAAAACCGGCCTTTGATCGCCTTGGAAAAGGCGGCTAAAGGCGTTGGCCGTGGCGAAATCCCTCCCCCCTTACCAGAAAAAGGCACATCAGAAATCCGCTCCGTCACCCGAGCCTTTAACCAAATGTCGAAAGGTATTCAAGCATTGGAAGAAGACCGTGCACTACTGATGGCGGGTATCAGTCATGATTTAAGGACACCACTGACACGCATCCGCCTCGCGACTGAGATGATGTCACCAGAGGATAGTTATTTAGCGGAAGGCATAATCAGCGACACAGAAGAGTGTAATGAAATCATCAGCCAGTTTATGGACTACCTCAAACCGGTCAATAAAGAATCGTTTATCGACGTTGATCTGAATGAAATCGCCAATGATATCGCCACTTCTGAGGGCGGCTATGAAATCCAAATAGAAACCGAGCTTCAGCATCCGATAAAATTGACCAGCGGCAGCCCGATCGCCATCAAGCGTGCAGTGAGTAATCTGGTTGTTAATGCCATCCGTTATGGAAATGGCTGGGTCAAAGTCAGCACTGGTGTCACCGCTGATAACAAGCTGGTATGGGTTTGTGTCGAAGATAACGGCCCAGGTATTAAACAAAGCCAGATAGCGAAGCTGTTTGAACCTTTCACCCGTGGCGATGCCGCGCGAGGTAGTGAAGGCACAGGGCTTGGGCTAGCGATTGTCAAACGTATTGCCAGTCAGCACAACGGCAGCGTGATCATTAATAATCGCAGTGGTGGCGGTTTACGCGCCCAAATCAGTTTCCCTACTCAAGGAAAGTAAGCCAAGTAAAAAGAGCGACATGACGCCGCTCTTTTATTATGTCTCTGTGTTTACAGGCGCCCCTGATAGGTAAATTGGTAGCGCCCTTCTCCATCTGGCGATGGTAACCATTTTAACTGCTCAGCCAGTGAGCTGGGAAATTTCCCTTCCGGCTTAAACCAAGCTGATGCCTGATAGTTACGGTTTGCCTCAAGCACTACTTCTGCAGCGCTGCTGACTTGCTCACTGTTCTGGTCACCCTTCAATGTGATCAAACTGTCCTGACAGCTAAAGTCCACAACCACAGGTCCAACATACAGCTCATCAAGTGGAGTCACCACTTTGTCGGTATTCCACACCAGCGAGCCTTCTCCCATTTGGCAGTAAGGCAACGCATAAACCATAGATTTAATACTCAGTTCGACCTGTCCCGTCAGCTCAACGGGAATCGGCATCGGAGGCGTGAACTCAAGAATTTTTTCAACCGGCAAAGACGCAATCAAGTTTTCCGCATAAGGCCCAGAAGTGCTGTATCCCACGATACCACGGCCTGTGATCTGCATATCACTACCACGACCAAAACGAACTTGCGCTTCAGCTTTGCCCGTTAACAGTTTCAACGGTGCCAGTTGCCAATGCAATGAACCTAGCTTCTGTTTTTGCCAAATTACACTGGCGGCTCTTCCTTCCCAGACCGTCCCTGAGACACCATTGATCACCAACTGTTGTGGTAATGGTGCGTAGCTCAACACCACCTGAGCAGGAATATGGACTATCGCACTGGTGATAAACACCATAATCAAAGCCAAACTGAGTAAAATAACTTTTCTCACTTAATCTTACCCTTTCACAAACTGTAAGCGCTTGATTTCAACCATACCTTCTTGCTCAGCTTTATCAATGTCAATAAAGGTCGCAGAAACAGCATGCTTTTCTTTGAGGAAAGTCATCCATTCCACCAAACGATTAAACGGCATCGGTTGAATCCATACCTGAAGCTCTTCCCCTCTTGGTTGCACTCGCACCAACTCAGCACCAAAACGAGCTGCCGTAGAAGAAATCGACTGGTTAAGCGGCAAATCCGAGGAAGCGACCCCCCCCTTAGCACGCAGCTGGCTAATATTATCGGCTTTGTCTTTCACCCAACTCAGTAGCTGTCTTTCGCTTTGAATTCGGTTCGTCGCCATTTCTGCTCGTTGGCTGACAGGTTGCAGCACGCCCCAGTAAATCACGCCAAGGAGAAGTAAAATAGCACACGCAATAAGCAAGCGTTGTTCACGCTGGCTCGTCCCCATCCACCACGTTTGCAGTGAAGTCATTAACTGTTTCATCACGGCTCCCCTATAAACGCTTAAGCACAAAGGTGCCATTAACGAGAGCGCCCGATTTGCTCAGTTGCCCTTGCTCAACCGTAAACTGACTCGACATCAGCTCACGCGCTTTTTCAAATGTCTGAAAGTCGTTGCTTTGCGCTTGAAGCCTTACTTCGCCACGAGTACTGTCATATTTGAAGCTGGTCAGCTTAAGGCCTGGGACCTGCTTCATCACTTGTGGCATCTTCACCATCCACTCAAGTACCGAGTCACCACTACCACCACCGGACAGCCTGCTTTCCTCTCGCTCCATTTCACGCTTGAGATAGGTGACGGTCGGAATTTTATTCTTATTCGTCATTTGGCGGAAAATACGCTCACTTTCCTGACGATAGGCATTGGCTTGTGTTTCTGCACTCTGAATCTGCAGCCAGCTATCCACGCTTAAGACCGCAATCAATACACCTGCAGCAATCGCGGCTTTGCGCCACACTTTCAAGTGACGACCCAAGGAAGATTTAGGCTTGAACTCACCAGACAGCAGATTAGTTTTGCTCTTTACCGCTTGCTCAGCAAGCAACTGCATCACTAATTGCGGCTCTTCATTACGCCATTCTTGTCCATCGGCATAAGGCAGTTCTGGTAATGGTGAAAATGCTTGCAGTGGTAGGTAGTCTTCCCCCTGCTTTACCCAATCAGATTGAACGAGAAGAGGCAGCCAAGCAGGTTCAACACTCACTCCACTAAACTGACCTTTCTTGACCAGCCATTGACCATCAAGCTCCACCGCACTCAAACCGCAGTTGTCATCAAGTGGCAATGCCAACGCATCTGGCATGACTTTACGCACCACAAGACCCAACTGCTGCATATCTGCCAAGATGGATTCCAACCAGTGATAGTCAATCCCACAGACATAGGCCTGACCAGCTTCTTTGGCTAATACAGTAAAGTGCAGCTCATCAACATCCTGAGCCACATCATCTTCCAACATAAATGGCAGCATAGAGTCAAATTGACGATTGGCACCTGCAGGAACGTCTAGTTGAGTCAGAACCAAATTAGCGGCTGACACCAAAACAACGACCTGACGCCCTTCAGCGTAATTGGCAAGCTCAGCTAAATCCTGATGATCTTGCAGTTCGCCGCTCGCTATCACTTCCTTTTGGCTTTCTGACCAAACCAGCCATTGAATCGCTGCTGTTTTACTTTTGCTCAGCCGAACGACTAGAAACTCGTTCACCGATCCCTCCAAAGCGACGGCGTATTACCGTTGCAGTTTCTCGATTATTACTAAACAACAGGCTGCGAATTCGCACCCTGGATTTATCCACTAGCACCTCAGCGTCCAGCTCGAAATAGACGCTATCGACGCTCAAGTAACCTTTGACTTGCTTTTTAACATCCTCACTCAAACCACTCAGGTCGGATTCAGCGAAAAAGTCATCCGTAGATGCCCAGCCATCGGGGCCACGGTTTTCCAAAATCTGTTTGGCCTGAGATGTACTCAGGTTCGGATAGAACATCGCCGCCAACAAAGCGGCATGTTCCGGCATAATGGTGTTCACATTGAGGCGAAAGTCCGTGGTCGGCAACGCACAGATCATTGGGCTGACTTTTTCCATCACTTCACCACTCACCTGATTCACCGCTCGCAGCTCGCTGCTGTCAGCCAGCAAGGTATTGGCACTCAAATAAGCGGGAGACAGCCCCTCGTAATGGCTGTCTTCGACACCAGACGATGAATTAACGGAATCATTACTGTCTACAAATTCCCACAGCGATTGTGCAACGGTTTCTGCTTCATAATTATCCACTTGCAGCTCTTCTAGTAGGTTCTGAAACTTCTCCACGAGAAAAGGTAACTGCGCAGACCCTGCGGTTTGCTCCAACTCAGACAACGCATTGATATTAAAACATGCCTGAGCATCATATAACTTACCGCTTACCGTGCCATAGTCCAGCGGCATACTGTCCAGCTCTTGAGCCCAAGGCTGCGACAAATTAATACTGTCGTCGTTGTCTTTATAGCTTTGCTCAATTCCATATTTTGCTAGTGCTTCAACCCCCAAGCTATACCAGTACGCTTGTTGATAATTGATTTGGCTGCCAGCGCGCTTAAACTGGCTGAACAAACGGTCGGCCATACTGGCGGCAATACTGACCATAACGGCAAGGAGCAGTAAAATTACAATCAGAGCAACACCGCGCTGAGGACGCTTAGCTGTCATCGCTTTTCTCCTCAGCACCACCTATGCCACCACCCGCTGTCATATAAATGCGTTCAATTTTGCCGTAATCTTCCAGCTCAAGTTCAACGGCTACAGCCTGAGGCAGCATGGCTTTTTGATCCCACTCTTTCTTCCAATCTGAGCCGTCAAAGAACTTCACATTAAACTTTTCCACTTTGTCGATCAGTGGCATCGTTATTCCCGCTTGCCCTGCGGGCGTATCCGCATAGCGCCACCAGACACGCTCGAGCACATCATCCTTGATTCGGTAACCTACCTTGCTGATTTCGCCACGGGGAAATTGCTGCTGAGGATTGTGCCAACCTAAGCGAGTAAACATTATCCCTTTCGCATCGGAATCAAGCAGATACTCTTTCCAGTGCAGCAATAGGCCATTCGATTCTTCGCCATTGGTGCGAGTCTGACGTAATGCCATCTGGCGAAAATCACCGTCCATAAATACCAGAGCCCGTTGCAGTGTTTTCAATCGTTCACTTCGCTCAAGCGACAATGCATTGCTGCGCTGAACTTGATTGAGTACCTGATAAGCACCGACGCTCAAACTGGCAAAGATAGCAATGGCGACCAAAACTTCAATTAAAGTAAAACCGCTTTGGAAAGCTGACTGCTTATTTCGGCACATAACTTCTCACCGTGACTACTGGCGAACTTTTCTCGCTGGTGGCAACCTTGACATCAAACGCCTGCAATATATCTCCTGCAGTCTCCACCGGCTCTACTGACCAAAACCATTCTCGCCCTGCCAATTCTTCTTTGCCTTTTTTCTTACTCGGTTTACTGCCTGCTAGCATGACTTTCGCCATCTGGTTATCAGCAACCAGCGCCGCGAATGTTTTTTCTTCCAAGTAATTCAGCGTGTTAATGTGCTGGCTAACAGAACGAATGGTTGCAATCGCTGCCGTTGCGAATATCGCAAGCGCCACCAACACTTCCAGCAGTGTCATGCCCCGCTTAGCTTTCATCTTCGCTTTCTCCCGGAGCCAATAGCACCACTTCGCCATTTTCTTTTGCCACGACTTTCCAAGCATCCTGCTCTTGATCACCTTGCTGGGGATAAATGGCAATAGAAAATGGTGTCACTTCACCACTAGAGACAATAGACACCTGTGGTGGGCGCAGCTTTTTTTCTTCTTTATGTTCAGCAAACATCTCTTCATCAAACAGACTGCCCGGCTTAAACAAGCGATCATCATCTGCCCACGCCCCTCCACCTAATGTGAGAGTGATAGCCACTGATTCGTTCAGCTTTGTCTCATAAGGAATTTGGTCGATATTGAGTTTCTGCCAACCTTTACTTTCCAAAGACATTAGGTAGTAGGCCGACTTTTTTTCATCAACACGTAAACCGAAATCACGACCACTGAGCATCGCTTCTTCATTCAGCAACAAAACGCGCTGAAAAAGGGATTTCGCCTGCTTTTCTGCCACATCTTTTGAACTGGTCGGTAAGGTGGAAATCACTGCAACCGAAGCGAGTGAAACCAATACCAGAACCAGTAAGATTTCTAGCAGGGTAAAGCCGGTTCGAGAAAGAGTCGGATAACTTTGACGCATGGGAAAAAGAGGGCGGCTTATGCCGCCTCTGCCTTATTGAAAGTCCTGAATATTCCAGTTACCGATGTCAGCATTGACACCTTCACCGCCTTCTTGGCCATCGGCACCAAGAGTGAAAATATCGATATTGCCGTTGTCACCTGGGCTCAGGTATTGGTAATCATTGCCCCAAGGGTCAGTAGGCAGACGTTTAATGTAACCACCATCGCGGTAGTTGCGTGGTTCTGGGCTGGACGGCTTATTAACTAACGCTTCCAAACCTTGGTCAGTGCTTGGGTAAACGCTATTGTCTAGCTTGTACATATCCAGTGCATTTTCTAGGGCAACAATGTCAGTGATGGCTTTCTGTTGGTCCGCTTTTTCTTTATTACCTAAAAGGTTAGGAACAACAAAGCTCGCTAAAATACCTAAGATGACGACAACAACCATCACCTCTAAAAGCGTAAAGCCAGACTGCTTGTTCATTTTTCTTTTCATTATATTCTCCAAATAAAAATTCATAGCGAGAGATTAAACTGCTCTCAGTATGACTATCCACTCATTAAGTTGTTCATTTCTAAAATTGGCATCAGGGTCGCCATTACGATAAACAGTACTAAGCCAGCCATCAGTGCTATTAATGCTGGAGTGAAAATACCTAAGGCGATATTGACCGTTGATTCAAAGTTAGCATCTTGGTTATCAGCCGCGCGAGTCAGCATGCTTTCCAATTCACCACTTTGCTCACCACTGGCGATCATATGCAGCATCATCGGCGGGAAGAGTTTGGTTTGCTCAAGTGACTTACGCAGGCTTGCCCCTTCACGAACATTATCTGTCGCACTCAGCACCTGCTGTTTAACATAATGATTAGACATCACATCCACTGCCACTTTCATGCCATCTAAAATCGGAATCGCACTGGAAGTACAAATCGACAACGTGCGCGCAAAACGCGATGTATTGAGGCCGCGGGAGATTTTGCCAATCATAGGCATATGAACGATTTTTCGATCCCAGCTCAGACGCAAATTCGGTTTGCTAAGGGCAAACTTAAACAGATATACAACGGCAGTCAAAGCCACCAAAATCTGAATCCCCCAATTCTGAATGAATTCACTAGACGCGAGTAGAAATTGTGTCGATTGAGGCAATTCCTGCCCCATCTGCACAAACTGACCTACAATTTTCGGTACTACTGCCGCGAGCAAAAAGGCGACAATACCAATCGCAAACACCACCAACACAACAGGGTAAATCATTGCCTGCTGCAACTTGGAACGCATTTTCTGGCGATTTTCAGCGTAATCAGCTAGGCGCTCTAGCACCGCATCTAAGTGGCCCGATTTCTCACCAGCAGACACCATAGAACGGAACAAATCATCAAAGATGTGCGGAAAATCCGCCAGACTGTCCGACAAGGTGTAACCTTCGGTAACTTTAGAACGTACCGCCAATAACATAGTGCGAATACGCGGTTTCTCCGACTGCTCCGATACGGCTTTAAGGCACTCTTCCAAAGGCATGCCAGATTGCACCAAAGTCGCCAGCTGACGAGTGATCAATGCTAAATCAGGCGTACTGATACCGCGTTTGAACGTCAACCCTGCCTGTTCCGTTTGCTTTTTCGCTTTCTGGCGTGTTTCACTCACTTCAACGGGCATCAGCCCTTGTTCTTTGAGCCTAGCTCGGACCTGACGAGCGTTATCACCTTCAATTACCCCTTTCTGGGTTTTGCCTTTCTTATTGAGGGCTTTATATTCAAACGCAGCCATTAGCCTTCCTTAGTCACCCGAATCACTTCTTCGAGAGACGTAATACCCAGACGCACTTTGCTCAAACCATCTTCACGAATGCTTGGTGTGTACTCACGGATGGCTTTTTCTATCGCTTGCTCTCCCGCTTCGCTGTGAATTTTTTCCTGCACCTGCTCATCCACGACTAGGAGTTCATGAATACCGGTACGCCCACGGTAGCCTTTGTGGTTACAGTGTTCACAGCCGTTGGCTTTGTATAGTGTCAGCTCATCATCGCTCGACAGTTCAAACAACTTTTTGGTTTCATTATCCGCCTCGTAAGGCACTTTACAGTCTGGACACAGTGTTCGAACTAAGCGCTGTGCGAGCACGCCAAGCAATGAAGAAGAAATCAGGAATGGTTCAATCCCCATATCACGCAAGCGAGTAATCGCCCCCACTGCCGTATTAGTGTGCAAGGTCGACATTACTAGGTGACCGGTCAAAGAAGCTTGAACAGCAATCTGCGCTGTTTCTAGGTCACGGATCTCACCGACCATCACAACATCTGGATCCTGACGTAATATAGCGCGCAGGCCACGAGCAAAGGTCATGTCTACTTTGGGGTTGACCTGTGTCTGACCGATACCATCAATATCGAATTCAATCGGGTCTTCAACAGTCAGGATATTGCGTTCATTGCTGTTGAGCTCCTGAAGGCCAGCATACAAGGTGGTCGATTTACCTGAACCCGTAGGACCAGTGACCAAGATGATGCCGTGAGGACGCTCAATCATGCTACGGAAGTTTTCATGGTTAGCCGGCGTCATGCCTAGACTGTGTAAGTCCAGTCGAGTGGCGTTCTTGTCAAGCAAACGCATAACCACACGTTCACCATGAGAAGACGGCATGGTGGACACACGCACATCAACAGCTCGCCCGCCAATACGCAGTGAAATACGGCCATCTTGAGGCACTCGTTTTTCCGCAATATCCAGCTTGGCCATGACCTTAACACGAGAAACTAATAACGGTGCAAGCTTACGACTTGGTGATAGGACATCGCGCAACACACCATCCACTCGGAAGCGAATGGAAAGCGCTTTTTCGAAGGTCTCGATGTGAATATCCGACGCCCCTTCTTTGATCGCTTCACCGAGCATGGCATTGATCAGTTTGATGATTGGTGCATCGTCATCCGACTCGAGCAAGTCTTCATCCTGTGGGAGATCTTCCGCTAACGAGAAAAAGTCATCATTATCTGCGCCAAGATCTTCCATTAGCTGACGGGCTTCTGAGGAGTCACGCTGATAGGCTTCCGTCAGTTTGTAGTCAAAGTCATCTTTGGACACTTCACGCAACTCAAACTGTTCACCCACCACGCGCTTCACTTCAATCAAGGCTTCAAATGCCAATGGCGCAACATAGTAGAGAGTGAGTCCCTGTTCTGTTGGCTCAAGAACCAATTTGAAGCGATTAGCAAAGCTGAATGGTAAGCGACGAAATGTGGCTATTTCATCCATCACTGAGTTTCCATTTGGTCAAGGAAGGCTTGAATCTCTGCTGGGTGACTGATCTCTTCACCAAACTTAGGCAGTACCGGTGTTCGAGCATCTTCCATCAGCTTAAGGCCTTGATCTGCTTTGTAAAGCTGCTCAGCACGAATAAAGTTGTACTTACGCTGAGTAATACCGTCAGCCGTCATACCATCACGAATGATGGTTGGCTTGATGAAGACCATCAGATTAGATTTTTGCATTTGTGAACTGGTCGACTTAAACAAGCGGCCAAGATACGGGATATCACCAAGCAGCGGTACTTTAGACTCACTTTCTTGCGCACGCTCATCAATCAGGCCACCCAGAACAATCATTTGGCCATCTTCTACCATAACCGAGGTATTAAGCTGACGTTTAGCAAAACTGACATCCACCGCAGCATTACTGGTTGCAGGCAGCACGTTAGACACTTCTTGCTCAATGGTGAGCTGGACTGAGTTGCCTTCATTGATTTGAGGTACAACTTTCAGCTTAATACCGACTTCTTTACGATCCACCGTCTGGAATGGGTTATCGTTGTTCGAACCAGCGGCTGAACCCGTGATGACAGGTACCTCTTCACCGACAATGAAAGACGCTTCGCCATTGTCCATAACGGTAATGCTCGGAGAAGACAGAATGTTAGAGTTGGTGTCGCTTGATACTGCGCTGATCAGTGCGGTCCAATCTCCCATTACTACACTAAGTGCCGCACCGTTAACGCCAGAAAGCGCGGAAGCTAGCGTGGAATAATCACCAGGTTCAGTCACATCATACGGTACTCGATTACCGTTATTATCAGTGTAATACTCTGTACTTGTCTGATCTTCGGCTTCTTCGAGGCCAACCATCACTTGGCCAATGGGTGTGCCGGTATTACCGTACTGAATCATCGCACCAGTTTCGAGCGAGCCCCACTGGACACCTAAGTTAATACCGTCACCTTCTGTCATTTCAACAATCAGGGCTTCAATCAGCACCTGCGCACGGCGAATATCCAATTGAGAAATGACATCTTGCAGCGCATTCATAATATCTGGCGGCGCGGTCAGAACAAGCGCATTGGTGCCAGGGTGAGCTGAAATCATCACTTCGCCGCGCTGGGCACTGGAGGATTGCTTAGTGCCAGAGGACTTTTCGGCTTGAAGGTTATCCGACACCCCTTTGAGTACATCAACGAGGTCTTCTGCTTTAGCGTACTTGAGGTACACCACACGGTTGTTGCCTTTGGTCGCCATCTCGACATCCAGCTGCTTAATCAACTTACGCAACCGCTGGCGAACTTGAGGATCACCGGAGATAAGGATGGAGTTAGTACGGTCATCGGCCACCAGCTTTGGCTGAAGAAAGGCTGGTGTGCTTTTCGCGTCATTAGTCTTGTTCAACGCTTCAACAATTCGCACCATTTCGGCCGCTGAAGCATTGTCTAACTCAACCACTTCGATTTCTTTGTCACCGGCTTGGTCAACACGTTTGATGATGTCGGCTAATCGGTTAACGACCGCTGCACGGCCGGTAATCAAGATGATATTGGCAGGATCGTAGTGAACCACATTACCCGCCCCTGCATTATCATTCAATTGACGCAGCAAAGGGGACAATTCACGTACCGAAACATTACGAACCGCTACGACACGAGTGACCACTTCGTCACCTTGAACGGAACCATCACCGACAACAGGGATCGCTGATGTTTTGGCGTCTTTCGACTTGATGACTTTGATAACACCGTTATCCATTTCAACAACAGCGTAGCCATAGACTTCGAGCACATTTAAGAAAAAGCTGTAGTACTGCTCTTCTGATAACATATCGTAACTACGAACATCAATCTTGCCACGTACTGACGGGTCAACGATGATGGTTTTTTCCAGATTCCGACCAACAATGTTGATGAACTCTTGAATATCTGTGCCTTTAAAGCTCGCACTGTATTCATTCGCGAATACAACGGCAGGTGACGTCAACAAGCTTCCTGCTAAAAGCCAAGCGCTTTTTTTAAGCCAATGGTTCACTCTCTACTCCTCGGAATGATTCACGCATCTGCATCATTCTTATAATTCAATATAAATTTCATAAGGCTGGCCATCTCTCTCTACCGTTAAATTAAGTTCGGTAAGTTGAGACATATTTTTGAAGATCTCCCCCATCGCTGCAGGGTTACTGAGATCTTGGCCATTGATTTGTGTTGCTATATCCCCTGACTGTAAGCCAACCGATTCGAATAGTTCTTTCTCTTTACCTGGGGTTAAGCGATAACCAATAACTTCACCGTCTCTTTTTATTTGAGACATGCGAACATATTGGAAAATTTGTTTGGCATCTTTGCGAATAACAGAACGAATTTCTTCCAGCTTATCGGCGGAAACGTCTGCTTTTATTGATTTGGTCTTTGGTTGTGGCTGCGGATCTTTGGTGTATTTTAGCCCTTCTAACATGACTGTTTCATTGCGACCTGAGTTATCGACGATAATTCGGTCATACAACACCTGTACAACCGTCGCTCGAGTTCCTTCCAGTGCTTCACCAATACCATAAGTGGCCTGTTGACCTCTACTGGCAACTACTGCAAGGTTTTTATCCGGTTCGGTACTCGTCACAACACCAACCAAAATTACATTCAAGCGACTTTTGGGGGCTTCTGTCACCACTGGCTTTTTCACAACAGGGGCTTGTTGTGCTTGGTAACGGCCAAACAGGTGACTATTTTGCAGATCAGCAATGTTCAAACCTGAACCTTTACTCACACTGCCCGAAACCAATGTCGGCTGCCATGGCGTCACAGATTGCGATTCCATCGGTTTCCAGATCATCGCACCAGCCACCCAAGCACTCAGCCCTAACAATAACACTGTTGCCATTGAGCTCAGGCGGTCCTGATTTTTTATGAAACTGTCCTGTCGAATTACACCACGTATGTTCACTCACAATCCTTTTGATCACCAGCTGACGAAGCCATGCAAGGTACTGTTTACCAAGCAAAGTACTCTATAATTAGAGTTTTTATTTGAACCAAGCATTCTACCAAAATATGAAATAGGCTAAATAGCTAACGGCCTGATTAACATGTAAAGCGGCGGAATTTTACCACATACCTTGAAAAATGCGCGCTTCATCACCATTGTTACACCAATAATTTGGCACAAGATTCACCACAGTTAGAGGCGAGTATCCACTATGGGTTCCCAAACTGAAGCAGTTAGACTTGATAAATGGCTATGGGCAGCACGTTTTTACAAAACTCGCTCCATTGCTCGAAATATGGTCGACGGCGGCAAAGTTCACTATAATGGCCAGCGCAGCAAGCCGAGTAAAGCTGTAGAGCTTGGCGCAATGATTACGCTTCGTCAGGGGCATGAGGAAAAAACCGTCATCATTGAAAAGATTTCCGATCAGCGTCGTGGCGCACCGGAAGCTCAGACTCTTTATACAGAGACGGTAGACAGCCTTGCTAAACGTGAAGAAAATGCCTCCCGTCGCAAACTTCACGCCCATAACCCAAGCCCAGATCGTCGCCCTGACAAAAAGCAGCGTCGCGACATCATCAAATTCAAACATCAATAAGTATCAGCCCAAACTGGCCTGATATCAGTACCATACGTACGAGGAAATGCTTACATGGCAAACAATGTTTTAAATCGCTACCTTTTTGAAGACCTGTCTGTACGTGGCGAGTTGGTACAATTGGACGACGCTTACCAACGTATTATCTCCAGCAAGGAATACCCAGCCCCACTTCAGAAGCTACTGGGTGAGCTATTAGTATCTACAACCCTGCTGACTGCAACCTTAAAGTTCGAAGGCTCTATTACTATGCAGCTGCAAGGCGATGGCCCAGTTTCTCTGGCTGTCATTAATGGTGATAATGACCAGAAAGTTCGCGGTGTCGCGCGCTGGGAAGGTGATATAGCTGACGACGCTAGCATTCATGACATGATGGGCAAAGGTCACTTAGTCATCACTATCGATCCTAAGAAAGGTGAACGTTATCAAGGTATTGTTGGCCTAGATGGTGACAACTTATCTGAAATTCTTGAAAGCTACTTCGCCAACTCAGAGCAATTAAAGACTCGTATTTGGTTGCGCCTCGGTGAACACCAAGGTCAACAGCATGCTGCTGGCATGCTGATCCAAGTTATGCCAGATGGTACTGGAACGCCTGAAGATTTTGAACATCTAGAGCAACTGACAGATACCGTTAAAGACGAAGAGCTATTCACACTTGAAGCCAACGATCTGCTTTACCGTCTATACAACCAAGAGAAAGTTCGTCTGTTTGAACCACAGCCAGTGACATTCCACTGCGGCTGTTCACGCGAGCGCAGCGGTGCCGCGATCGTCACTATCGAGCGCTCAGAAATCAATGACATTTTGGCAGAGGTTGGCTCAATTTCTTTACATTGTGATTACTGCGGCACGAATTACACGTTTGATGAAGCTCAAGTTGCAGAGCTGTTCGATCAGACTGATTCGGGCAACAAAACGTTGCATTAATTTTTATAATTTAAGAAGCACGTAATTTACCAGTCAAAAGGCCAGCATATCGCTGGCCTTTTTGTGATCAAAGCCCCGTTAACATTAGACTTTAACGTAATAAAACAACCACTTAATTTTAGTCAATTAATAATCCTTCTTGCTCTAGCGCAATCCTTTGCGTGCACGATACACTATCTCGGCCAATATGTGATGAGTCGCTTAAAACCCCATAGAAATCATGGATAAATTTTGAGCTATATCCCTGTTTTCACAGAGACCCGTTGCTAGCATGGTGAGCAGATAACCATCAAAACATTATTACAAAATCCCTACAAAATATTCCTACAAGGAGCACCTATGACCGTTATGGAACATGCAAAGGCTGCAACAATTGATCTTACCAAACACGGGCTTCACAACGTAAAAGAGGTTGTCCGCAATCCAAGTTACGAAATGCTGTTCGAAGAAGAAACGCGCGCAGATCTGGAAGGCTACGAGAAAGGGGTAGTCACAGAGCTCGGTGCAGTCGCCGTGGACACGGGTATCTTTACTGGACGCTCACCAAAAGATAAGTACATCGTTAAAGACGCAACAACAGAAGAGCACATGTGGTGGACTTCTGATAAAGTCAAAAACGACAACAAACCCATCACTCAAGAAATCTGGAACGATCTCAAAGAACAAGTAACTAACCAACTCTCAGGTAAACGTGTCTTTGTGATTGACGGTTACTGCGGTGCCAACCCAGATACACGCCTCAGCATCCGAGTTATTACTGAAGTCGCTTGGCAAGCACACTTCGTTAAGAACATGTTCATTCGCCCAAGTGAGGAAGAGTTAGCAACATTCGAGCCTGACTTCGTCGTCATGAATGGCGCGAAGTGCACCAACCAGAAATGGCAAGAACACGGTCTGAACTCTGAAAACTTCACAGTTTTCAACCTGACTGAGCGCATGCAATTGATCGGTGGCACTTGGTACGGCGGTGAGATGAAGAAAGGTATGTTCGCTATGATGAACTACTTCCTCCCGCTCAAAGGCATTGCTTCTATGCACTGCAGCGCCAACAAGTGTAAAGAGAATGGTGATGTTGCAGTCTTCTTTGGCCTATCAGGGACAGGTAAAACCACACTCTCTACTGATCCTAAGCGCGAGCTGATCGGTGATGATGAGCACGGTTGGGATGACGATGGTATCTTCAACTTCGAAGGAGGGTGTTACGCCAAGACCATCAAGCTATCGAAAGAAGCCGAACCGGACATCTACAATGCAATTCGTCGTGATGCTTTGCTTGAAAACGTAACAGTACGCAGTGATGGCTCCATTGACTTCGATGACGGCTCAAAAACAGAAAACACGCGTGTGTCTTACCCCATCGAACATATTGAAAACATTGTTAAACCAGTATCGAAAGCCGGTCATGCAAATAAGGTGATTTTCTTATCTGCAGATGCGTTCGGCGTGCTACCTCCGGTATCAAAATTGACGCCAGAACAAACCAAGTATCACTTCCTATCGGGCTTTACTGCAAAACTAGCTGGTACAGAGCGTGGCATTACCGAACCCACTCCAACCTTCTCAGCGTGTTTCGGCGCGGCATTCTTGACCTTGCATCCAACCAAATACGCTGAGGTACTGGTGAAACGTATGGAAGCGGCAGGAGCAGAAGCTTACCTCGTCAATACCGGCTGGAACGGCAGTGGTAAACGTATCTCTATTCAAGATACCCGTGGCATCATTGATGCGATCTTAGATGGCTCGATTGAGAAAGCGGAAACGAAGCATATTCCTATCTTCAACTTGGAAGTTCCAACTGCGTTACATGACGTTGACCCAACAATCCTAGATCCTCGCGATACCTACACAGACCCGCTGCAGTGGGAAAGCAAAGCCAAGGATTTGGCACAGCGCTTTATCAACAACTTCGATAAGTACACCGATAACGCTGAAGGTAAGTCACTGGTTGCCGCTGGACCTCAGCTAGATTAGTGATATCGCCACCAATTGCTTAGCTAAGCCCCTCTTGGGAGGGGCTTTTTGTTGCCTGAAAAGAAAAAATGTTCCAAGCTAGCAACATTACTTAGAGGAAAGGTCGAGATTTTGAAGAAAGCATTGCTGCTAACTGCCATTGCAATTGTCAGCCTGATCAGCTTACCGCTACTGGCCCTGTTCGTTCTGCTCAACACTAGCTATGCGAGCCAAGTAGTCAACGGGATGCTACAAAATCTAACCCCCTATACCATCACTACTCAACGCGCATCCTACACACCTCCGTATCAACTGACATTAGAAGATGTTGAAATCGGTGCTGAATCAAACGCACTGCACATTCCTAAACTGACACTTTGGCTAAGCCCATCACTGTGGAAAAACAATAAAGCCAGCTTGGATTCAGTTTTGATTGAGGGGGCCACTGTCGACCTGACTGATTTCAATTCGCCCTTGCTACAATCGGTTAACTTAGAACAGCTGGCTCTACAACACGTCGATATCACCGCTCCCGGCTGGTCTGCCCGCGATGTCAACCTTCAAGTCACACAACCTCAATGGAGCAGTGCACAGCAATACTTACCCTATGGGGATGTTCAGCTTTCCGCCCAACAGCTTTATATTAAAGGAGAAGCTCTAGATAACCTGCTGATCGACGCTCAATATCAAGCCCAAGACAGCACCATCTATGGCGCCTCTTTCCAATGGCACGGCGCTGACATCTCAGGTCAAGCTGAACAATTTTCTCAAGGCTGGTCATTGATCAATGTCACCGTCAATAAGCTTGAAATGCCGTCAAGCACCTCAGCAGAAAAATTGCTCTCGCGCTTGAAATCTCTCAATCTACCGGTGTACCACATAAATAGCCTCGATCTTCTCAGCAGCAACATCCACTATGCTGGGTGGCAATTTAATCAGCTCGATGCATCCCTCGAAAATCTCTATCTCGACCGTCCGCTTTGGTTACAGGAGAATGGCTACATCTCCTTTGATGCTGAAAGTGCCGATTTCGAACAAATTCGCCTCATTTCGCCAACTGCAAGGTTAGGCTTGAGTGCTAACCAAATCGCCGTAGATGAGTTTGATGCCGATTTCAAACAAGGAAGAATCCAGTTCAACGGCAAGATCACACCAAACAAAGTAGCCTTGAATCAACTCAAGGTTTCCGGAGTAAAATGGCTAGAACAAACAGACCAGCTTCTCCGCACACTCTCCGATGTGTCGAAGCCACTTCACTCATTGAGTATCGCTGATCTCGACATCGAAAATGCACAACTGATACAAGTAGAACGCTCACCCTATTGGCAAGTGTCCGGTTTGAATATCGAAGGAGAGAATCTCACCTTGATTCATCAAAATCAGGTAGGATTGTACAACGGTCATCTAGAAGTCAGTGTTAACAACGCCAGCATTGAGCAACTGATGACGACACAAGCCTTACTCACCGCCACAGCACAGCAGGGAGACATTACTTTACAACGCGCGTTCGTGCCGTTGGATCAGGGCTATATTGAAGCAAGTGGACAATGGCAAAGGCAATCAGCCAGTGCACCTTGGCAGCTTTCATTGCATACCGATGGGTTTCAGGTCAATCAACCACTTCTACAAGCACAGCTGCCGTTTAAACTGGCGGGCTTGGCAGAAGTCGAATTGGAACTGAGTGGGCTCTCAGGTGACTACGCCATGCTGGCGCACAGCTTAACAGGTTCAATCAATGCTTATCTGCATGATGGTGCCTTGGAAGCAAAAACCGTAGATGGAGCAACCAATCACCTTCAGCTTTGGCCCCTTGATAAAGTGACAGTAGACGTTGATCGTGGTCGAATTAAAGTCTCTTCAGAGGGGGAAAGCGCAGAGCTTGCGGGACAAATTGATCTGATGAAACCTCAATTTGGCACACTCATTTTTACCAGTAAGCATCACTGCCAAAGATTGTGGTCCGATATATTCACTCGTACCAATATAATTAAGGATGTGTGTGGCGAGCAGGTCGAATCTACCTTACCCGCCAGCGAAGAAAATTATTCTTCTGAAGATGAAGACGCAGGCAAATCCAACATCGATTTATAATTCGGTAGCAGCATATAAGTGCCGATAAATTCCACTGCTTCCGTATCACCACTGTGAATAGTGACATGAATGACAATACGTGCCTTTCGGCCTGAGGCAAGGCGGTCTAAGTCGCCACTGATCCCATCCAAAGACGTTGAAGCAACCGGGTTTTGAGTCACTGGGTGACGATAACGGATCTGGCTATCAGCCAGCACAATATCACCACTCAAACCTCGCTCTTTCATCAGCAGCCATGTCATCCCCCACCCCGTCAATGTCGCAAGAGTAAACGCTGAGCCCGCAAACATCGTATTATGTGGGTTTAAGTTCGGATTGAGTTGAGAACAACACTCAAATTGATAGCCAGTATACTGATTGATCTTGATGCCCATCTTGTCGCTGATCGGGATCTGATGTTCCCAGCGCTCTTGCAGCTCAGTACACCATTCAGGCTTGCGCAGAACATTCGCCATTGGATCAAGTTTTTTCACCATCTGTTGGTGTCGTACTGGGCCACGTTCATCGGTCAGTTCACCTCGGCGCTCAAAGTCATTCTTTTCGTAGAACGAAATTGCGTCTTCACGTGCGTTACACACCAGACGTTTTGCCCCTTCTTGCCTCGCCAGTGACTCCAGAGCCACCAGTACCAACGACCCCATGCCTTTACTACGACGGTTGCCTTTGACCGCCATATAACGAATCTGCGCTTCGTTATCTGGCGTGATATAAAGTCGACCAATCGCCATAGGTCGACCACGACCATCGACAATCATACGATGGTGGCTCATAGGATCGTATTCATCACGCTCGGAGCCTAACGGCATCCGCCAAGGTTCGCGCAGCATCTGCCAGCGAAAATGATAATATTTGTTGAGTTGGTTTTCCGTTTTTGGCGTGATCAGCTTAAACATAAAAATCCTTTTTTAACGGTAACAATTGTACGTTACCCTTCTAGCCTATCTTTCTCATTATACCTGCAACCAGAAGGTCACCGGGCCATCATTGGTCAAAGATACTTTCATATCCGCCGCAAAACGCCCCCGTTCAGTTGGTAGAACCTGTGCGCATTGGTCAGCAAAATAGTGGTATAAACGCTCAGCGTCTTCGGGATGTGCACCGCGAGAAAAGCCCGCACGGGTACCTTTCTTCGTATCCGCAGGTAAAGTGAACTGAGACACCACCAGCACTTTACCATCAACCTGTTTCACGTTGAGGTTCATTTTCCCATCATCGTCACCAAATACTCGGTAAGTTGTTACACGCTCCATCAGACGCTTGGCTTTGGCTTCATCATCGTCCTTTTCTACACCAAGCAGGACAAGTAGACCTTGGTCGATTTCGCCAACCACTTCACCATCAACACGTACCGCGGCTTCACTCACTCTTTGTATCAGCGCTATCACTATCCACTCCTTGTTGCTGAGGTTGCATCGTTTGCGCAGAGTGTACCATTTCTTGGTCCTCACTCCACTGCTCTCGCTCACCTAACGCTGCCGTTACCTCAGCGCCAACCAATACAATCAGCCAGCACAAATACACCCACACAAACAAGATTGGAATGGCCGCTAGCGCGCCATAAATCAATTGATAAGAAGGAAATTGAGTGATGTACGCGGCAAAGCCTTTCTTACTCGCTTCAAACAATAGTGCTGCGACAATCGCCCCAACTACTGCATGAGACACATAGACCTTCTTGTTTGGCACTAAGAGATATAAGCCCATAAAAGCAAAAAAGGACAATAAGAAAGGCAGCCAACGCAGTAGCAAATCATAAGCGCCAGAAATGGCTTCGCTGTCAAGAATTTTAAGGGACGTCACATAAGACGTTGCAGCGATACTCGCACCGACCAAAATGGGACCAAGAGTCAGTACCATCCAATACATAGAAAAGGAGAACACCGCTCGGCGCTTACGTTGTACTCGCCAGATATAATTAAGATTTTTATCGATGTTAGAAATCAACATTAACGCTGCAATAAACAAAAACAAACCACCTACAGCGGTCATCTTTCCAGTGTTGGAAACAAACTCAAACAAAGCCAATTTAACTGCGTCCCCTGCTGCGGGAACAAAATGAGTAATAACAAAATCTTGAATCACGTCACCGGCATTGGCAAAGACAGAAAAAGAAGACAGTACTGACAGCAACACCGTCAACATAGGGACGATCGATAATAAGGTAATGTAAGCCAAATACCCCGCATTAACGTTTACTCTGTCATGTCCCATGCGAATGAACAGATAGCGCCCGAAATTTAGGCTCTGCTTACTCAGTTGTTCGATATTCAACTTGTATCTCCTTATCAACTACGCCATCCTAACATCATCATTTTAAAGGAAAGGACACGATCATGCCGTACTTACTGGTGCTGATGCTCTCCATTTTTGCCCTTTCGGGCTGCCAATCTGCCTATTACTCAGCTATGGAACAAGTAGGCTATCACAAACGCGATATCATGGTAGATCGTGTTGAAGATGCCAAGCAGTCACAACAAGAAGCCCAGCAAGAATTCACCAGCGCACTAGAAGCACTGTCAACACTGACCAACTTCAACGGTGGTGAACTAGAAGCCGTCTACAATAAAATCAACGCTAAATACCAAGACAGCGAGCAAGCCGCGCAAGAAGTGAGTGATCGCATTGCCGCAATTGAGGACGTATCAGGCGCACTCTTTACAGAATGGCAAAGCGAACTGGATCTCTATACCAGCGACAAACTTCGTCGCACCAGTGAGCAGAAACTGAAAGAAACACAGCGTTCATACAAGGCGATGTTAAGTGCAATGAAGCGTGCAGAAGATAAAATGACGCCAGTGCTCAATACATTGCGTGACAATACGCTTTACTTGAAGCACAACCTTAATGCGAGTGCGATTGGGTCTTTGCAAGGCGAATTCGCAAGTTTAGAACAAGATATCCAGTACGCGATCAACGACATGAATGCAGCGATCGCAGAATCAGACAAGTTCCTGAAAAAGCTCAATCAAAAGTAGCCCTTTCACACCTCCTCCAAGTGAGGAGGTATTAGTTTGTCACCTCAGTCACTAAACCAGTGACCTGACGAATAAAGGCTACCCGTTCTTTTACGGTTCCCCATGGCACTTCTATCACTTGATAACCCAGCTCAGAATAGGTTTTAACTAGCATGTCGTAAATGTCGATGGCCTCTTCAAAGCTATGAGGACGCACATCATCTTGAACGTAAATCGAGGCTTCAGGTCGACAACTCAACACCTGACTATGGTACCCAGCACTTTGAGCTAGAAACTCTTGCTCCACTTTACAGCCACCCACTTTAAGATAGGCAACAATATCAGCAATAGCCCGATCCATAAAAGCGACTTGCGATTGCTGAGCGGTGAGTTTTTGCTCCACCATCAGATCTAAGCATAAACGGGCAAACTCAGGTAGATCAGTCCAAGGCAATACCCCTTCTGGTTGTTGGCTCTGCTGCTCAATCAACGTACGTGATTGGCATAACCATATTCAGCTAACGCTTCAATTAAGGTCGTTTTACCCGCCCCCGGACCACCAGTAACGATAATGGGTTTCATTTTTACTGCTCTGTAATAACAAAAAGCCCTAAGTTGTATCAACTCAGGGCTTTAAAGCTTAAAGAACGACTAAGTGAAATTACTTAGCGTTACGCGCTTCACGCTTACGATCACTTTCCGTTAGGAACTTCTTACGGATACGGATACTTTCAGGAGTTACTTCTACTAGCTCGTCATCATCGATGAACTCAAGTGCTTGCTCAAGCGTCATGATGATTGGCGGAGTAAGGACCTGCGCATCATCAGTACCAGAAGCACGAACGTTGGTTAGCTGCTTACCTTTCAGTACGTTTACTGTTAGGTCATTGTCACGGCTGTGAATACCAACAACCATGCCTTCGTATACTTCTACACCGTGACCGATGAACATACGGCCACGCTCTTGTAGGTTGAATAGTGCGTTGGTTAGCGCTTTACCCATACCGTTAGAGATTAATACGCCGTTGATACGTTGACCGATCTCGCCGCCTTTGTGTGGACCGTAGTGATCGAATGTGTGGTAAAGAAGACCAGAACCCGATGTTAGCGTCATGAATTCAGTTTGGAAACCAATCAGACCACGAGAAGGCATGATGAAGTCCATACGTACACGACCTTTGCCATCTGGAGACATGTCAGTCAGCTCACCTTTACGTAGGCCGATGTTCTCCATGATGCCGCCTTGGTGCTCTTCCATCACATCGATAGTTACCGTTTCGTACGGTTCCATTAACTGACCATCTTCTTCTTTGATGATAACTTCAGGACGAGAAACCGCTAGCTCGAAACCTTCACGGCGCATGTTTTCGATCAGGATAGATAGGTGGAGTTCACCACGGCCTGATACGCGGAATTTGTCTGGATCATCGAGTTGCTCAACGCGCAGTGCTACGTTGTGTACTAGCTCTTTTTCTAGACGCTCAAGGATGTTACGTGACGTTACGAATTTACCTTCTTTACCAGCAAACGGAGACGTGTTTACTTGGAACGTCATGGTTACCGTTGGCTCATCAACAGAAAGTGCTGGTAACGCTTCAACTTGGTTTTGTGCACAGATAGTATCGGAAATTTTCAGCTCACCAAGACCTGTGATTGCAACGATGTCACCTGCGTTAGCTTGGTCAACTTCGTGACGTTCAAGACCTAGGTAACCCATTACAGTGCCGACTTTACCGTTACGAGTCTTACCGTCCGCACCGATAACAGTAACCTGTTGGTTAGGCTTAACGCTACCACGAGTGACACGAGCAACACCGATAACACCAACATAAGAGCTGTAATCTAGCTGAGAAACTTGCATCTGTAGTGGACCGTCTAGGTCAACTTGCGGTGCTGTCACTTCTTCAACGATGGTTTCGAATAGCGGTTCCATATCTTCGCCAGTTTCGCCTTCTTCTAGAGAAGCCCAACCGTTAAGCGCTGATGCGTAAACCACTTTGAAGTCTAGCTGTTCGTCAGTGGCACCTAGGTTATCGAATAGGTCGAATACTTGATCCATAACCCAATCAGGACGAGCGCCAGGACGGTCAATCTTGTTGATAACAACAATTGGCTTAAGACCGTGAGCAAATGCTTTCTGTGTTACGAAGCGAGTCTGAGGCATAGGGCCATCAACAGCGTCAACAATCAGCAGCACTGAGTCTACCATTGACATAATACGCTCAACTTCACCACCGAAGTCCGCGTGTCCCGGAGTATCTACGATGTTGATGCGGTAGTCATTCCAGTTAATTGCTGTGTTTTTAGCAAGAATGGTAATGCCGCGCTCTTTTTCGATGTCGTTCGAGTCCATGACTCGCTCTTCAGCTTCACCGCGAGACTCTAAAGTGCCTGATTGCTGTAGCAGTTTATCAACCAGTGTTGTTTTACCGTGGTCAACGTGCGCGATGATCGCGATATTTCTCAATTTATCAATCTGTGGAGTAGCCATGGATTTGATTCACTCGATAGTAGAAGCTCGCTTCAAACATAGTCGATGAATGAAGCGAGCTTACTTGATTAAAAAAACGGCCATAATGTACCAGATTTTAGCGAAAAACCCAGAAATATGTGATCTGATACGCTGGTTTTCTGATGAATGTGCTTTGATCGAACTCAATATCGCTCTGAATATACGAAATTATGCGTTGACATAGATGACGAATAGCGGCTGAATGGAATACGCTTTTGTTACATATTGGTGCAACACATGCACGTTGCACCACAAAGGTGCATTCTTAGTTCATTTTGGTGCAGAACTTTGCACCAATCTGACACTTAAACAATTAATTGCTTGAAATTAATGGAATAATTTTTTTGGCACGGTTTTGGCTTTATTTAAATCAGCATCGATTAATACGATTGAAATGAAATTAATCAATGCTGGATTTGTTAAACCAATCGAGCTAACCCGCTTTAATAACACTGGAGGTTATCCAAGATGTCAGTTGAAAACGTTCTATCGCTGATCCAAGAAAACGAAGTTAAGTTTGTTGACCTACGCTTTACCGACACAAAAGGTAAAGAGCAACATATCTCTATCCCTGCTCACCAAATCGATGCAGACTTCTTCGAAGAAGGTAAGATGTTCGATGGTTCTTCAGTTGCTGGCTGGAAAGGCATCAACGAGTCAGATATGGTTATGATGCCAGATGCATCCTCTGCTGTACTCGACCCATTTACTGAAGATGCAACTCTAAACATCCGCTGTGACATCCTTGAGCCTGCAACGATGCAAGGTTACGATCGTGACCCACGCTCTATCGCTAAACGCGCTGAAGATTACATGCGCTCTACAGGCGTGGCTGATACCGTACTTATCGGTCCTGAGCCAGAGTTCTTCCTATTCGACGACGTGAAGTTCGCGACTGATATGTCAGGTTCTTTCTTTAAGATAGACGACGTGGAAGCAGCATGGAACACAGGTTCTGATTACGAAGAAGGCAACAAAGGTCACCGCCCTGGCGTGAAAGGTGGTTACTTCCCAGTAGCTCCTGTCGATTCATCTCAAGACATCCGTTCTGCTATGTGTCTAATCATGGAAGAAATGGGTCTAGTTGTAGAAGCGCACCACCACGAAGTAGCGACTGCAGGTCAGAACGAAATCGCGACTCGTTTCAACACACTGACTTCAAAAGCAGACGAAATCCAAATCTACAAGTACGTGGTTCATAACGTTGCTCACGCATTTGGTAAGACAGCGACCTTCATGCCGAAACCACTAGTTGGTGACAACGGCTCTGGTATGCACGTGCACCAATCTCTAGCGAAAGACGGTGTTAACCTGTTCGCGGGTGACAAGTACGGCGGTCTATCTGAAACGGCACTTTACTACATTGGCGGTATCATCAAACACGCTCGTGCAATCAACGCATTCGCAAACGCGTCGACTAACTCATACAAGCGTCTTGTTCCTGGTTTCGAAGCGCCTGTAATGCTAGCTTACTCCGCTCGTAACCGTAGTGCTTCTATTCGTATCCCTGTTGTACCAAGCCCGAAAGCACGTCGCATCGAAGTTCGCTTCGGTGATCCATCTGCTAACCCATACCTATGTTTTGCAGCAATGCTAATGGCTGGTCTTGACGGTATTAAGAACAAAATCCACCCAGGTGAAGCAATGGATAAAGACTTATACGATCTACCGGCAGAAGAAGCAGCAGAAATCCCAACAGTGGCTTACTCACTGAAAGATGCACTAGATTCACTAGATGCAGACCGTGAGTTCCTAACAGCTGGCGGCGTATTCTCTGACGACTTTATCGATTCTTACATCGGCCTTAAGTCTCAGGACGTAGAGCAAGTAAACATGACAACTCACCCACTTGAGTTTGAACTTTACTACTCTGTGTAATCGCTCCGTCGATTAACTCCTTCCTTAGAAAGGCTCACCGATAACGTGAGCCTTTTTTATATCTAACCCACTAACAAAAATCTTTTTATTCAATATCTTATGCTCGGCAAGCTTATTGCATTATTCAGTTCATGACGGTGCAATCAGCAATGATGGTGCTTAAAAGCGATGATATATGGACTTTTTACTTCTTCTGCATGAGTTATTGCGCCATACTTGGAATGTATCCGCACCAAAATGGTGCATTGCACATTTTAAGGTCAAGGATGAGGGACGACAGTGAGCAGCGAACTCGATAACATCATACTCAATCATCAGGTCACATCTGTACTGATCATGAATGAATCACTGCAAGTCCGTTATGCTAATCCAGCTGCGGAGCAGTTGTTTTCACAAAGTGCCAAACGCATCGTTGACCAGCCGTTGTCCAAGCTCATCCAGCACGCTTCTATGGACTTAGCACTACTGTCTCAGCCGCTACAAAGCGGCCAAAGCATTACCGACAGTGACGTCACCTTTGTGGTAGATGGTAAGCCGCTTATGCTCGAAGTAACGGTCAGCCCGATCTCTTGGCAAAAAGAACTCATGCTGTTGGTCGAAATGCGCAAGATTGGTCAACAACGACGTTTATCGCAAGAATTGAATCAACACGCACAACAGCAAGCAGCCAAACTACTGGTGCGTGGGCTCGCTCATGAAATAAAAAACCCGCTAGGTGGCTTGCGCGGCGCGGCGCAGTTACTCGAACGCATGCTGCCAGATCAATCCCTGACGGAATACACCCAAATCATCATCGAACAGGCGGACCGATTACGTTCCTTAGTCGATCGCCTGCTTGGTCCACAAAAGCCGGGCAAAAAACAACAAGAAAATCTCCACCTGATATTGGAGAAAGTACGTCAACTAGTCGAGTTAGAAGTCGATCAGTCCGTCACCATCGAGCGTGACTACGACCCTAGTTTGCCGGAATTCTTAATGGATTCGGATCAGATTGAGCAAGCGCTTTTAAATATTGTCAGTAATGCTGGGCAAATTCTGCAGAAGCAGAACAATGGCAATATCATCATTCGCACCAGAACAGTGCATCAAACCAATATTCATGGTCAGCGCTGCAAGCTGGCTGCGCGGGTAGAGATCATCGACAACGGGCCGGGCATCCCCGCAGAATTACAAGACACCCTTTTCTATCCAATGGTCAGTGGAAGAGAAGGCGGTACAGGACTGGGCTTATCAATCGCTCAGAACCTAATAGACCAGCATCAAGGCAAAATTGATGTCGAAAGCTGGCCAGGCAGAACCACATTCACCATATATCTGCCTATTTAAATTTACGTAAGTTGCATTGCTGAAAGGATAAGTTCGTTATGAGTAAAGGATACGTTTGGGTGGTCGATGATGATAGCTCCATCCGTTGGGTCATGGAGAAAACCCTTTCGTCAGCAAATATTAAGTGCGATACATTTTCCGACGCTGAAAGTGTCTTACTGGCACTGGAACGTGAAACGCCCGATGTGCTGGTCTCCGACATTCGTATGCCGGGTATCGATGGCATCGAACTACTAAGACAAGTACATGACCGTTCACCCGAATTACCGGTGATCATCATGACTGCACACTCCGATTTAGATGCCGCCGTCAATGCCTATCAAAAAGGCGCCTTTGAATACCTGCCAAAGCCCTTTGATGTCGATGAAACGCTCACACTAGTAGAACGTGCTATTGCGCACAGTCAGGAGCAAAAGCGCGACCAAGCGAGTTCAGATTCCAATGATTACAATACACCAGAAATCATTGGTGAAGCCCCTGCGATGCAGGAAGTCTTTCGTGCGATAGGTCGGTTATCTCGTTCATCCATTTCAGTCCTAATTAACGGTGAATCAGGAACGGGTAAAGAATTGGTCGCTCATGCACTACACCGACACAGCCCGAGGGCCAGCAAGCCATTTATTGCGCTTAACATGGCGGCAATACCCAAGGACCTGATTGAGTCTGAATTGTTTGGGCATGAAAAAGGGGCATTTACGGGAGCCAATAGCATCCGACAAGGGCGCTTTGAACAAGCGAACGGGGGCACATTGTTCCTTGATGAAATTGGTGACATGCCACTCGACATTCAAACTCGATTACTACGGGTACTTGCTGATGGCCAGTTTTATCGCGTTGGTGGTCACTCTCCGATCAAAGTGGATGTCCGAATTGTCGCTGCGACTCACCAAAACCTAGAGAGATTAGTGCATCAAGGCGATTTCCGTGAAGATCTATTTCATCGCCTAAACGTTATACGTATTCAAATTCCAGCATTGCGTGAGCGCAAACAAGACATTGAAAAACTCACTCTACATTTTCTTGCCTTGGCCGCAGAGGAGCTAGGGGTGGATGTCAAAACGCTTCACCCTTCTGCAATTGAAGCGCTCAATAGGCTTAACTGGCCAGGCAATGTCAGGCAGTTGGAGAACATCTGTCGCTGGCTCACTGTGATGGCAAGCGGGAGTGAAATCCTCCCAGCTGATCTCCCAGCTGAATTATTGGAAGAGAAATCCAACGCTCACTTCGATACAGATGTGAGCTGGCAGCAGCAGCTTTCTAGCTGGGCAAGACAGTCTCTCTCTCAAGGGGATACCGAATTGCTGACCTACGCACTTCCTGAATTTGAACGTATACTTTTGGAAGCAGCCTTAGAGCATACCAACGGCCACAAGCAAGATGCAGCCAAAGTTCTCGGTTGGGGAAGAAACACGTTAACCCGAAAACTAAAAGAGCTTTATTAATACCTAGCTCAATTAATGTATTCCATAAAGCCTGTCGCATTGTACAATTGGTAAGCATTTTAGGGCTTTATGGGTCAGCACCAGTGCACTATGGCTGTTTGCTTGCGGACTCAAACCTGCTATACGGATTTTAGTTTCAAGTATTTAAGGACAGCATGTCGTCAACTACGCAAATCACATTAAGAACCGCAGTCGTTCTCCCTTTTGTAATGATTTTTCTCTTTACAATTGGCGTTATCGTCACTGTGCAAAAGCGCAGTTATGAAGAAATGGTCTTGGACATCAGTGACAAGCAACTGACTGCGCTCACCGATAACGTTACTCTAGAGCTAGATAACTTTTTGAGTCGACCATTTCAGGCCAGTTTATCCCTCAGTCACAACATAGGCTTCAACCAATTGTACGAGAAAGGGAACACCTCTGTAATTGAGAAATTTCTTCTCACTAGCTTCCATGACTTGTATCGTTCAATCCCTCAACTTGATGTGATTGGCTTCGGTGGCGAAGGCGCTGAATACATTGGTTTTCGCAAAGAAGCCAACCAAAATTACACCTTGATGATTCAAGATGATCGCACAGAACAAAAATTGGTTATATACCGAGGACAAGTTGTCAGTGACGATATTCGTTCAGTCTTTGAAGGCTATGATCCTCGCATTCGCCCTTGGTATGCGCCAGTTGCAAAAAGCCGCGTCCCTATGTGGTCGTCAATTTATGCTAATGCCGATGAACGTCAAGAGATTACCCTGTCAGCCTTAACTCCGGTATTTCAGCAACAACGTTTTCAGGGGGTCGTGGTTGCCGATATCAAAATTGGCACTTTCAACACGTTCCTAAAGAAACAACAAGAAAAAACCAGCGCAGCAATTTATCTATTTGATCAAGAACGCAGGCTCGTTGCTCACTCAACTGGGGGAAATGTGGTCTCTTGGGGAACGCCATTAAGTGATAAAGGCCAACGTCTACTCGCAACAGAAAGCTCAAATCCCATCGTCAAAAAAAGTGCAGAACATGCATTTAATCACCAATTCCATTCCTCGCCAAAAACCAATCGCTTCAGCTTGGATGTTAATGGAAAACGCTATTTCAATCACATCACGCCCTATACCGATGAATTCGGCCTCAAGTGGTACATCGGCGTCGCTATATCTGAATCCGATCTACTTGGTCAATTGCCCGAAAGTCAAAGAGACAGTTGGATCATTGGTGTCATTGCCAGCTTTATCGGCATCGTGATTGGCCTAGTCGCTTTTAATCGCATAGTGACCCCAATTACTTCTACAGCCGCTGCGGCCAAGCATTTGGCTAAAGGTGACTGGGATAGCACCATGCCAAAACCGGGGTATATCTATGAAACCAACATGTTAGTGTTCGCCTTTAACGAAATGGCCAACAACCTCAAAGCGTCTTTTCGTGCCCTTCGCTCTCAATTGTTATTTGATTCACTGACTAAACTCTATAGCCGAGAAGGCTTTATCGATACCTGTGATGGATTGCCAAAAATGAATGGCTGCTTACTGCTTATTGGGATCAACAAATTTCGTGATATTAACGATAGCTTAGGTCATTACAAGGGAGATCAGCTACTCGTTATTATCGCAGAAAGACTTAAAGCCCTGTTTGATGAAGACTGCTACATGGCCAGAATTGGTGGGGATGAGTTTGCAATCTACTTCACTGACCATCTCAATAGTGAGCAAATCACATTTGCTACACATAGAATTCAACAAATGTTTGCCGCACCTTTCGTCATGGAACAGGAAAGTGTGGTGGTCAGTGTAGCGATCGGTGTTGTAACCGAGAGCGAACACAACAGTATGACGCTATGGCTGCGCAACGGTAGTATAGCCTTAAGTACCGCCAAGCAAGACCTTAATCAGGTCAGTCACTACAAGCCTGAAATGGCCGATATTTCGCGCAAACGCACGCTGATGCAAGCCAAAATTAAGGATGCTCTAGAACATAACGAGTTTGTGCCATTTTATCAGCCAATCGTCAATCTCAACACGGGCGAGGTAATTGGCGCGGAAGCACTGGCTCGCTGGCTATCTCCTACCTCTGGCTTGATATCCCCTCTGGATTTCATTCCTATTGCAGAAGAGAGTGGCTTAATTGGCTTAATTGGTGAGCAAATACTTACTCAGGCCTGTGAAGATACCGTGAAAGGTATGGAAGAAGGCAAATGGGATAAGAATTTTCACCTCCATGTCAACTTATCAGTGAAACAGCTCTCTAACCCCGATTTAGGGGAATCACTGCGTTCAATACTTACGTCATCAGGTTTAAATGCCGACAACTTGACGTTGGAAATCACAGAGTCGCGTATTGTGGATAATGATCCGGTGATTATTCATAACATGCAATCTATACGTGACCTTGGTATTCACATTGCTATCGACGACTTTGGTACCGGATACAGCTCATTGGCATATCTACACAAGCTGCCCTTTGATTGCCTCAAAATCGATCGCACTTTCGTCCAGAAAATGGAAAAAGAGCACCTCGACACTTCCATTGTCGCTGCCATCATCAATATGACTCAAGGAATGAAAGTTGATCTTGTCGCTGAAGGCATCGAAACCGCAGAGCAGGCACAAATGCTCGTCTCTCTTAACTGCCCACAAGGTCAAGGATTCTTATTTAGCCACCCGGTACCGTTCGAAGAGTGGCCAACAGATCTAGTGAACATGAAATAAATATCAGCACTATTAGTCGGTTTTACACGCAATGCTTACTGACACTTCTGGCATTGATTCTTATACTTAGTGCAATTCAGACAACTGGAATTACAATAATGATAACCAAGAACTTACCACTTACAGACTTGCACCGTCACCTTGACGGAAATATCCGCACCAAGACAATCTTAGAGCTTGGTCAACAGTTTGGCGTCGCACTTCCAGCGTATGATGTCGAATCACTCACTCCGCATGTACAGATAGTTGAAGCAGAACCATCTTTGGTAGCCTTCCTTTCAAAGCTCGATTGGGGAGTGGCAGTTCTTGGTGACCTGGATGCCTGTCGCCGCGTTGCTTACGAAAACGTTGAAGACGCACTGAATGCACAGATCGATTATGCGGAGCTACGCTTCTCTCCATATTACATGGCAATGAAACACAAATTGCCTGTTGCAGGCGTGGTCGAAGCGGTTGTCGATGGCGTGGAAGCTGGTATACGTGATTTTGGTATCAAAGCAAACCTGATTGGCATCATGAGCCGTACCTTTGGTACTGACGCTTGTCAGCAAGAATTAGATGCGATTCTGACTCAAAGAGATAAAATCGTTGCTGTTGACTTAGCTGGAGATGAATTGGGTCAGCCTGGCGATCGCTTTGTTAAACACTTCACTCAAGTAAAGGATGCGGGTCTGAATGTGACAGTTCATGCTGGCGAAGCTGCTGGTGCCGAAAGCATGTGGCAAGCAATTCAAGAGCTGGGAGCCACTCGTATTGGTCATGGAGTCAAAGCTATTCACGACCCTAAGCTAATGGATTACCTAGCAGAAAACCGCATTGGTATTGAGTCATGCCTAACCTCTAACTTCCAGACAAGTACGGTAGAGTCACTAGCCAACCACCCTATTAAACAATTCCTGGATCACGGCGTGCTAGCCTGTCTAAATACTGATGATCCAGCGGTAGAAGGCATTGAGCTACCATACGAATACGAAGTAGCAGCGCCTCAAGCCGGCCTATCACAAGATGAAATTCGTCAGGCACAGTTCAACGGATTAGAGCTGGCATTCATCTCAGATGCAGAGAAGAAAGAACTTAAGGATAAAGTCGCCAACCGCGCTTAATCTTTTTACTCGCTTTTATTTAGCCGACATTTAATGTCGGCTTTTTTGTATCTTCAGAAGCAAGATATAGAGGCAGTATTTGCGCCTCCAGAGGCTACTCTTTGTTGAGAAACAGTATGTATCAGGATAATGTATTTTTAATTCTCGGAATGCAAAAAGCCCGTTGCGCTAGCAACGGGCTTCTTAATAGTGGCGGAGAGATAGGGATTTGAACCCTAGATACGCTATTAACGTATGCCGGTTTTCAAGACCGGTGCTTTCAACCACTCAGCCATCTCTCCACAAATTGTCATCGTCAGATTAGTACACTGACGATGTTGTTACCCGTTTAAACGAATAACGATATTTAAAGCCTGGCGATGTCCTACTCTCACATGGGGAAGCCCCACACTACCATCGGCGCTATTGCGTTTCACTTCTGAGTTCGGCATGGAATCAGGTGGGTCCACAACGCTATGGTCGCCAAGCAAATTCTTAATTCGGAAAGCTGTTATT
>NZ_JAKEUU010000013.1:0-48262 GCF_022398215.1 Vibrio sp. Isolate24 | reverse complement strand
AAGTGAGTATTGCGACTTCGAAAGTCAACACCATATATACTTCTCGCTCGTTGCATTGCTTCTGACTTTTTCATGATTCATGTCCTATCCTTGGATACAAATCAATTATAGCAACTGATTGAATACAACTTACCTAGCGCCATAACGCCCTGTTAAGGTGTGAGCAACGCAATACCAATGCCACCGCATACCACCTTAATCACTAAAACCAACGCATGATGAAAATGCCACGCGTTGCGAATCACTCTTAAACAGTTTGTTAGTTGAATTGTTTCACCGCTCTACACTTGGGAAAAGTTGAACAACCCCAAAACTGTTTACCTATATTTTCACCACGCTTGGTTTCACGCAACACCATTTCAGAGCCGCAACGGGGGCACTGATTTGAGCTAACTTGGGATGCAACAACTCCTTTGACATGTTTACGATGCTTTAAATCCGTAATGACTCCGCGCTTTAACTTTAACCGGTTTATAGACTCTGTTAACCGAGCATAATCATTGTCAGAGAACACTACATCGTTAAATTGCTGAATGTATCGAATACTTCCTCGAGCGTAGGTAACGTTTGGAGGCATTTCGGTTTTAAAGGTACTGTCGCCGATGAAAACAATAACCGAATGCAAGTGTTCTTCACTGCAACCTAGCAAGGTTTCCAGAGCTTTTATGTGCTTGTAATTCTGATGCAGTGGGTTCTGAAATTTAGAGGAATGACGGTAAATCTTTTGTGTCCACTGTTTCTGGCGAGCTGAACCAAATATCCAACCTTTCATATTCTTAGTTTCAACGACGAAGATGCCATATCTAGAAACCACAATATGGTCGACTTGAGTTGTACCATCGTTAGTCGGCAACGTTACGTCTTTTATTAGTGTGTAATCAGACTCTGGTAATTTGGACAAAAGACGGTTCACGAGAAACTCACCGAATACACCTTTTAGCCACCTACTTTTGAAAACGCTAACAATGAGCAATAAAGGCACTAGATACCAGACTTGCGCAAGCACATTAAGAAATGCTTCAAAAATATTCACGGATTTTCCCTATTCAACTAACGCCGCGTTAAGTAGTGAGCGACGCTGCCGCCCAACCTAAACTATTGTGCCTTAATCACTAAAGCTGATTCAAACCGAAAATGCCGAGCGTTGCGAATCTGCCTTAAACGCTTTGTTAGTTTACCTTTCGCACAAATCGCACGATTTAATTATATTGACCATTTTGTGCGACAAACTATAATCTTACTGTAATTCTAAATTTGGAGATTGAGTATGCACACACTAACAGCAAATGATGCAAAGCGTAACTTTGGTGAGCTGCTTCTAAGCGCCCAACGTGAGCCAGTAAAGATTAGCAAAAACAGTAAAGATGCCGTAGTGGTAATGTCTATCAAAGACTATGAAGAACTAGAAGCAATGAAAGCTGATTACCTTAAACATTGTTTCGAGTCAGCTAAACAAGATTTAGCACAAGGCAATGTAGTTGATGGTGAAGATTTCCTAAGCGCCTTGTAACCCACTATGCAAAAGAATAAATACAAACTAAGTAAATTGGCTCAGGCTCATTTACGGAAAATTAAAAGCTATACCGTCAACAACTTTTCTGAAATGCAGTGGAACAACTATAAAGATACATTGCTAACTGGGTTTCAAATGCTTGCCGACAATCCAGCCGTAGGTCGCAGTTGCGATGAGATTTATCCAAGCGGTTTCTATTTTCCGGTAGGAAAACACACAGCTTACTTTACAAAAGAAGATGGTTTTATTTTAGTTGTGGCTGTACTTGGTCAATCACAACTCCCACAAAACCACCTGTAGCGAAGACATCACCCGAAATAAAAACTAGGGTGATGATCTTGATTGGTAAACTAACGCCGCATTAAGGTGTGAGCGACGCTTGGCCATACTTGAGCGAAGCGAAACTGCCAAGCGTTGCGAATCACTCTTAAATGCTTGGTTATGTGCAAATTTCCAACAAATGACAGACTTGCTTTACATTGTGGACAGCACTAACACTTTGTTTTGTGGGATTAAACCAGATTACATTAATGCCCGCTGTGATTGCTGGCGCAATGTCTTTATCGTATGTATCCCCAACCATCACAACTGATTTAGGCTCTATGCCTAACACCCCGATTATCTTGTCGAAAAACCCTGGCGTTCCCTTACCAATACCAAGGTTCGCTTTACAGAAGTAACCTGAGATATATTGAGACAAACCAACTCGGTCAAATGCAGCCTTGATATCAGCTTCTGATGAATCTGAAGCATTTGTGGCTACGTAGACCTTATTGTTTATTGATAGCTTTCTAAGAACTTCAAGAGCCCCATCGACAGCCTGAACCGTCACCCAGTCACACATTTTTCCGCTGTGTTCTGGGAAATCGATCATAAGCGTGTCACCCCAGTCAAATAGGTAAACCTTGGTCATATTGCCTCCTTGCACATAACGCCCTTGCTAAGCGGCTACCAACAATACCACAAAACTCAAACAAACCACCGTAAACACGATACCCAACTAGACACAAAACCGCCAAGCGTTGGTTGTCCGTCTTGAGCGGATGGTTAGGTATGCTTATTTCGACTCCCTTTGCTCGTTGGTGCTATAGGACTCCCCCATAAAACACCAAAGCCAACTGCACCGCAATCGCCACCGAAGCTGAATAGTAACCACATCACTATTTTTTGCGGTGGTTCACTGAAGCAAAAAAAGCTAACCAAATTGTGATAACGAGCTTCCAATGAATAAACTTGGGCAGGTGCACTTAAAAATAGAAAACACTCAATCACTAACGTCAAAGCTGACCAGTTGAATGAAACCTTCACCTGAATAAGTTCGAGCCACATGGCCACTAAGATTCGCGATAAACAAGTTTATTGAAGTGGCTGATTGCCAAACTAAAAAACCGCACAAGCCCAAAGCAACCTAACGCCGCGTTAATGGGCAGACAACGCTACCACAAACTTAACCCATTGTGGCATAAACACTAATGCCAAAATGTGAGCCAAAGCTGCCAAGCGTTGGCTGTCCCTTTGAACGCTTTGTTAGGCTTCTTATTCATCACCAAAATCAAAGTATTTTTTAATATCTGAGTTAGGCAAAATCTCTAAACAGTTAACTTTGTAGCTAAACTGATCAATATTTTTAATTTTCAGTTCTACTTTTTTGCGACTTGAGTCGAGCATAAGAGCCGTACTGTCACTGTTAGTAAATAGTTTTGTGACACCTTCTGATTCAGACAGCATTTTTCGTAACCGAGTAATATTTTGACGCTTCGCTTTCTCTGAATCTAGATAGCCGGCCAGCAGCGTTGAACACATAAAAGGGTGTTGAATTTCATCTGTTTTCCGAACAACCCAAGACGCAATGATGTTACGACTTTCTATTGTACGTTTAACACTATTCGGCTTATATTCCTCGATCTGAACTAGAAGAAAACTTTCGTAAATTGATTCTGAAGCAATGGATAATGGTGCTAGTACCAATAGAAGTAGAAGCAATATTCTTTGCATAGCAGTTTCCCTACAAACCCAATACTGAGAACAACTATAGCCCCATAATTGTACTACTGTCGCAAGACTAGGTAAGCCTAACGCCGCGTTAATGGGCAGCAACGCTACCACACAACTAACCTATTGTGACATAAACACAAACACCAAACTATGTGTAAAAACTGCCAAGCGTTGGATGTCCCTTTGAACGCTTTGTTATGATCGCGCTCAAAGAAATTGCAGAACTAAACAAGCGATAAAAGCCGGCAAACCTGCAACGAAGAACACTAAACCCGTTTGATAGTTCATTCGGTAGTGTTCTTGTTCGTCTTTATTAAAATCATGCCCTTCTACCATTTTGTACACTTTATCTGTTCGAGAGTCATCAAGACGGGTTGTTTTGCTATGAACCCCACCTTCCCACATGAGCTTCGCTAAAAACCAAATGACAATAACTACAAAGAAAAGAAAATCGACGAGTCTTGTCGTCGCAAAGAAAGATACAAATTGCGACAGAGCGACTACGATCAACGCCGCAGTGAGGTTGATTAGAACTACTTTCTTCAATAGATCAGGCAAAATTACCTCCTAGAGCATAACGCCTTGTTAACGCGCGAGAAACTAGTGTGCCATACTATTGAGCGAAGCGAAAATGGCACGCGTTTTGAGTCGCTGTTGAACAATTTGTTATAGCTACAACTCTACGAACTTCGCCATTCAGATAAAGCCTCAGTGACGTTAAAGTTAGTTCTGAAATTAGCTACTTTCCTCGGTGCAAAATACTCCGGTTTCGCACGGATACTACTAGCAAGTTGATCGATATATGATTTGCCCGTTGATTTATAACTTGATGCTTCCGAATGAGTTAATTGAATCTCTATGGTAAACATGCCGACAGTTCCACATACCACCGACAAATACATATCGTTTGTGTGTTGGAAAAGAAGCCATGACATGTGTTCTTCATCTAAAACTACCACCACCCCTCCAGTAGCTATAACGCCGCGTTAATGGGCAAACAACGCTGCCACAAACATAAAACATTGTGTCATAAACACTGATGCCAAACCATGAGCTAGGACTGCCAAGCGTTGGTTGTCCAATTGAACGCTTTGTTATGTTCTCTTGTCAGGCGCCATGTGAAGGATTACGTTTGCCAAAAGCAGTACAAGAGATAGAAACCATACGACAGTGTTTTCCAAATGAACATCCATACATACAAAAGACAAACTCCCTGTAAGTATGAAGCTAATTTCGATGTACGCTCTGCCTTGCCACTTTCTGTAAAAGTGAAACCCAGAAAGAACTACCAACAAGAAGAAGGCTCCACCTGAAGTTAAAAAATCATTTAGCATCATGCCCCTACTATTAAAACTTCAATCCAACGTATAATGCTATTCACGCAAGAAACATAACGCCGCGTTAAGTAGTGAGCGACGTTACCACCCTGCCTAATCCATTGAGCCGTAAACACTAAAGTCAATTCAAACCAAAAATGTTAAGCGTTGCGAATCTGTCTTAAACGCTTTGTTAGGTCTAGAACTTGACTCTTAACTCTAATCATGGTTAATTTATCGAAGCTCTCGTAGGAGCTTGCTTGCCCACAAAAGGTAAAGTCTGTAATGGACGCTACGCTTTCTTTCTCTAAGTTACTAATGCACAGTGCATTTGTGGGCAATGTATAACTGAGCGTTATTGATTTAGAGGATTTCCCATGAATCTCCCACGTAATCTATTAAAAGTAGTATCACGCGAAGCCAAAAAAGCCCGCCAGTTAGATAAAAGTCTCAGCTTATGTCAGCACATGGAACTCCGTGCGAAAGCACATGGGTTTAGAAGCCTCGACCACTTGCAAAAGGATTACACCGTTCGAGCAATGAAAGCTAACTTCGAAGCTCGTCGACTTGCATGTGCCGCTCGTCAACCAAATGATGACCTGAACTGCTATTACCAATTTGATATAGATAAGGCAACAAATACAATTGGGTATTTCTCTCACTTTACTGATTACGACGATGATGGCTATGAACTAAGAGCCCCTAGCTTAATTGGAGGAGAAGTCATGGCAAAGGACATACGAAAGCTTATGAAAAAAGAAGCCTATGTCATTGAAGATATGGAAAGTCTCTATCAATGGCGATTCGTCTGGGGTGGCATAGCAATAATCAACGCCGAACTGGTGAATAACAATCCTCTTTTTAAAAGAACGTTAGAACCATCGAGAAGTTCAAATCCCAAACACACAAGAAGATTAACTAATTAAGCGCTACAAATAGCAAGTAACTAAGCCAAACAAAGGTCTCTCGGCTAAAGAGTTTTTAATCGGGAGACCTAACGCCCTTGCTAAGCGGCTACCAACAATACCACAAAGCTCAGACAAACCATCGTAAACACCAAACTCAACCAGACACAAAAACGCCAAGCGTTGGTTGTCCGTCTTGAGATGATTGTTAGGTATGCTCATCACGAACATCTTTGCTCGCTTGAGATATAGGACTAAACTATCAAACACCAAAGCTAGCTGCACCGCAATAACCACCCAAACCGAATAACAACTAAATCACTATTTTTGCGGTGGTTCGCTGAAGCAAAAAAGCTAACCAAATTGAGATAACGAACTTTCAGCGAACAAACATAGCCAAGAGCACTTAAAAACAGAAAACACTCAATCACTAACGTCAAAACTTGCCAGTTGAATGAAACCTTCACCTGAAAAAGTTCGAGCCACATGACCACTGAAACTAGCGACAAAGAAAGATTCGAAGTGGCTGATTCAAAAATACAAACACACAAGCTTGAAGCAACCTAACGCCGCATTAAGGTGTGAACAACGCGACCACGAAACCCAACCATACCACCGTAAACACTGAACTCAACGATGGAATGAAAAATGCCAAGCGTTGAGAATCACTCTTAAATGCTTTGTTATGTGTTGTGGTGACTAGTACTCAATACCCGGTCTGCCATTTTGACAAGTTGGACATTTTCTATGAAAAATATCCGTACCATTAGCACCATAGACCTGACCACAACCACTATTCAAACACTCTACTTTATAGGATGTAGCATTGTGATCTGTGCCTTTAATTCCACGTGTACCATGATTTTTTTGGTTGTTTTTATTTATGTAACCAATCTGAGTTGTTTTTGAAGTCCCACTACGCCACATAATTTCATTACACCTATTCAACTAACTTAATGAAAATAAAGGCTAACACATATTGGTATAACGTTCTGCAAGCTTGCGCTATTTTGTACATTTGAGTTGTATATCAATGAAAACACATAACGCCCTTGCTAAGCGGCAACCAACCATACCACAAAGCTCCAGCAAACCACCTTAAACACAGTACTAAACCAGACACAAAATCACCAAGCGTTGGTTGTCCGTCTTAAGTAGATTGTTAGGTATGCTCATTACGAACACCTTTGCTAGCTTGAGCTATAGGGCTAAACCATGAAGCAACAAAGCTAACTGCACCGCAACAACCACCAAAGCTGGATAATAACCACGTCACTGTTTTTTGCGGTGGTTCACTGAAACAAAAAAGATAACCAAATTGAGATTACGAACTTCCAATGAATAAACCCGGCCAAGAGCACTGAAAACGGAAAACCCTCAGCCAATAACGTCAAAGCTGGACAGTTGAAGAAACTTTCACCTGAACAAGTTCGAGCCACATGACCGCCGAGATTAGAGACAAACAAGATTATTGAAGTGGCTGAGCGCTAAACTAAAAACCGTACAAATCCAAAGCAACCTAACGCCCTTGCTAAGCGGCTACCAACAATACCACAAAACTCCAACAAACCACCGTAAACACTAAACATAACCAGACACAAAACCGTCAAGCGTTGGTTGTCCGTCTTAAGTAGATTGTTAGGTATGCTCATTACGAACACCTTTGCTAGCTTGAGCTATAGGACTAAACTATCAAACACCAAAGCTAGCTGCACCGCAATAACCCCCCAAGCCAAATAACAACTAAATCACTATTTTTGCGGTGGTTCACTGAAGCAAAAAAACTAACCGGATGGAGATAGCGAACTTACAACGAACAAACTTAAAGCAACCTAACGCCGCGTTAAGTAGTGAGCAACGCAGACCACCAAACTTAAACTATTGTGCCGTAAGCACTAAATTCAAAGCAAACCGAAAATGCCGAGCGTTGCGAATCTGTCTTAAACGCTTTGTTATGTGATATTTTGCTTACCTGATAGTTTTCTATACCGCCACTCTCCTAGAAACCAAGAGATAACATTAAACGGAATGCCAATTGCTAATAACAACATCACCGTCGTAGGCAACTCAGTGAGAAACTCTCCCCATCGGTTCTGGTTAGTAAAAAGAGCAAAACCAGCAAATTTCCCGAGAAAGAGCCCCCCGCTAATGATTAAAGTTTGAGTGATTATGTAGTAAGCAGCACCTTTTTGTCGTTTATTTGCCCAGTTTTTAAACCATTTATTTTGAGATTCTGTCATCTTGTTCGTTTCACTTCGGTGTCGGTCTTATCTAACCTAACCATATGAAACTAAGATACAATTTGATTGGAAACTTATACGAGCAATATCGCGATTTAGGCATATCACATAACGCCGCATTAAGGTGTGAGCGACGCTTGGCTATACTTGAGCGAAGCGAAACTGCCAAGCGTTGCGAATCACTCTTAAATGCTTTGTTATGTGCTAGTTACAATCGAATAACCAATATTTCCGTTTACCAAGACTAAACAAATATACTGATACATTACCTGCCTCTGTGTAATTCTTAAGCCTTTCATTCGGCAACGTTGCCCATAACCAATCAAAGTCTACATCGATATCTTCTGGAATATGAGCTTCAATGAATTCTTGTTTATCTGTGAAAGTCCTCTTTTGAAGCTATTCGCTCAAAAACTGGATACTGGCCACTAATTAATGGCCACTCATGGTCTTGCCAACAAGGTAAGGATGGAGTTTTATAGGTAATAGTCTTTGAGTCTTCTGTATCACTCTCAGCGCAATCGTAAGGTTCAATATCTAGTTCTATCAAAGCGCCAGAAGACAAACAAGAATCACAAATACACTCGATGTCAGTTTGCCCTGGGTACATTCCAGCGTCGAACCAAATGCCTACTTTAAAACAAACTGAGCACTGTGTTGGCTCGTCAACCTTGAATGCAAAGTTCTCCGTATCGGAGAAAAACTCAAATTTCATTTGTACTCCTTCTGGCACATAACGCCCAATTAAGGGGTGAACAACGCCGCCACCTAACCTAAACATTGTGCCATAAACACTAAATTTGAAGTAGAAGCAAAAGTGCCAAGCGTTGTGAATCCCTCTTAAATTGCTTGTTAGCTGGTTGTTTCCACAACATCGAAAGCTACCAAGTTGAAACTTGTCGCCTGAATAAACCACTCATGCCAAGGCATCGTTTCCTTAAAGCCATCAAAGTGGAATGTACTCCCATCAAACTTCGCATTCATGATTTCGTCAATCGGGTACTCTGGGGTTTTGTGACTGACGGCTGCCACATCATTCAGCCAAGTGAGGCTTTTTTCATTGGACACGTTGTATAGAGTCATCACCCCATTTTGAACAATTAGATCTTTTCCATTGGAACTTGGGTGCTCTTTGCTGATAAAAATACCACTGAGAACAATGGTGATCTTGGAGTCAGTTCTGGAAACATCATTGATAGATACATCATGAAAGCTCATCTTCTCAAAGTCGGCATTAATTTCCATATAACCTCCTGCCAGCTAACGCCCTTGCTAAGCGGCGACCAACAATACACAAAACTCAGATAAACCACCGTAAACACGATACCCAACTAGACACAAAACCGCCAAGCGTTGGTTGTCCGTCTTGAGCTGATGGTTAGGTTGACGACTTCGATACCCTTCCAACATGAACTAAACTTGTAAGCTTTATTAGTGGTTTAATGATTAGCTGGGCACTACCTACAACAAACAACCAAGTACCACTTTCAACAAGAGACTCATTCAAAAAGAAAAAACTACCAACTAAAAACCAAATCGCTATTAGCAAATCATTGATTGCTCCCAAGGCCTCATAACGACGTTGGATGACAATATGTCGATTACCAATGTCTAGATCTAATTTCATTGTTTGACTCATTTTCACCTCATAAAACGATACATGACTGAATAAAATAAACATCAGGTCGCAAGCAAATATCCATTGGCAACCTAACGCCGCGTTAATGGGCAGACAACGCCACCACATACTTAAACTATTTTTACATAAACACTAGAGCCAAAACTGCCAAGCGTTGACTGTCCCTTTGAACGCTTTGTTATGCGTAATTTTTGACGCACTTTGTCATTGCTGTTTCCGAGACTGAAAAACCGTCGATTCTATATTGATCTTTGAACTCTCCAACAACATYGAACCCTGCTTTTAGGTAGAGATTCTTTGCTGGAAAATTCTCTGATAATACGCAAAGATCCAGCCAGTCAATTTCAGCTTTTTCTTGACAGAAATTTATAACAGCATCAATGAGTCTTTGACCAAGACCTTGCTTCCGGCAAGAAACATNGAACCCTGCTTTTAGGTAGAGATTCTTTGCTGGAAAATTCTCTGATAATACGCAAAGATCCAGCCAGTCAATTTCAGCTTTTTCTTGACAGAAATTTATAACAGCATCAATGAGTCTTTGACCAAGACCTTGCTTCCGGCAAGAAACATCTACGCCCATACCAAGTAGAACTCGATGAGAACGGCTTTCATCACTGTGGTGGCGAAGATCAATATGACCTTTGATACTTCCAGAGGTGTCTTTTACAACCCAGAGCTTTCTCCAACCTAAATCGCCAAACTGATGGGAAAAGCCTTGGATAAACTTATCTTTTGTTGCTTCTGGAATTTCACTTTGCTCTCTGGACATGGGCTGGAAAAGAGGAACTTCGCCATTACCATTTTCAGACAGCTGATTTTCAAGATACGCAAAGAATGAATCTAAATCCGATTTTTCCGCTTCTACTACTTCCATCTAATACTCCGTACTCCATCGATTACGCATAACGCCCTTGCTAAGCGGCAACCAACCATACCACAAAACTCAAACAAACCACCGTAAACACTGAGCACAACCAGATACAAAACCGCTAAGCGTTGGTTGTCCGTCTTGAGCGGATGGTTAGGTATGCTCATTACAAACGCTTTTTCTCGCTTAAGCTATAGGACTAAACCATGAAACACCAAAGCCAACTGCACCGCAACAACCACCCAAGCTGAATGACAACCACATCACTATTTTTGCGGTGGTTCACTGAAGCAAAAAAGCTAACCAAATTGAGATGACAAACTTCCAATGAATAGACTTGGATAAGAGCACTTAAAACGGAAAACACTCAGCCACTAACGCCAAGTTTGCCGATTAAATGAATCTTTCACCTGAAAAAGTTAGAGCCACATAGCTGCTGAAATTCGCGATAAACNAAATTGAGATGACAAACTTCCAATGAATAGACTTGGATAAGAGCACTTAAAACGGAAAACACTCAGCCACTAACGCCAAGTTTGCCGATTAAATGAATCTTTCACCTGAAAAAGTTAGAGCCACATAGCTGCTGAAATTCGCGATAAACGAGATTATTGAAGTGGCTGAACGCCAAACTATAAACCGTTCAAACCCAAAGCAACCTAACGCCGCATTAAGGTGTGAGCAACGCCACCACACCTGACCTAAACCATACCACCGTAAACACAAAACCCAACGATGACATCGAAAATGCCAAGCGTTGGGAATCACTCTTAAATGCTTTGTTATACAAATTACTTTTTGTCATCAGTAATCATTTCGATACTGTTGAGTTCAGATTGGATTTTTTCAATAGCACTTATGTAGTTGGCAGACATATAAGTAGCATCTGTATTTAACTGTTCTTTCCAAGACGGTTTACCTGTTAACCAATTACTGCTTATCGGGTTATCTAGTTCAGCCTTTAACAACTCATCACCAACAGAATAGAGTGGGAAATAGCCTTTTGACTCTAGCCTTGAAGGGATGGGCTTTAGAAAACGAGCTTCGACTAGAAGGCTACTTATGTTTTTCGCTTTTTCTACAACATAGTTTAACTCATCATCTTTACTAACAACTTGAGCTTGCAGAGCATCTATTTGGCCCTGAGTAGCTTGTTTTGTAAAATAATAAGTAGTCATTGCACCAAAGGCAACTCCAGTTAGAGAGCCCATTACTGACCACAACTTAATTGCATGCGCCGTTCCATGTTTGATTAACGTAATCGCCATTAGAAGGAAAACTCCCCCGAGAATGGCTAAAGATATAATAGTGGTTTCTGTCATACTTCCTCCTTGAAGCGTGATGATTTGTAATTTGTATAACGCCCTTGCTAAGCGGCTACCAACAATACCATAAAACTCAAACAAACCACCGTAAACACCAATCTCAACTAGACACGAAACCGCCAAGCGTTGGTTGTCCGTCTTGAGCGGATGGTTAGGTATGCTCATTACAAACGCTTTTGCTCGCTTAAGCTATAGGACTAAACCATGAAACACCAAAGCCAACTGCACCGCAATCACTACTGAAGCTGAAAACAACCACGTCACTATTTTTGCGGTGGTTCGCTGAAGCAAAAAACCAACCAGATTGAGATAACGAACTTCCAATGAATAGACTTGGACAAGAGCACTTAAAAAACAGGCAGTACTCAATCGCTAACATCAAAGCTTGCCAGTTGAATGAAACCTTAACCTGAAAAAGTTCGAGCCACATGACCACTGAGATTCGCGACAAACAAGGTTATTGAAGTGGCTGACTGCAAAACTATAAACCGTACAGGCTTAAAGCAACCTAACGCCGCGTTAAGGGGCGACAACGCATTCCACCCAACTTAAGCCGTTGTGCCGTAAACACATAAACCAAACTTTGAACCAAAACCGCCGAGCGTTGAGAGTCCCTCTTGAACGCTTTGTTATGGTGATTTATTTTAGACTTGCTTGAATGATAAGTAACTCAATTTCATTAGCCGATGTATTAACCAGGCCATGAGTGCCAAAACGTTTATTAACTATCATATCTCCTGAAGTCACTTATCTTTCCTCACCTTCGATGGTCATAGTGCCTTCACCTTTCAAAATGATATACATTTCTTCATCGTCTCCGTGAGTATGCTCACCCATAGAACTTCCTGGTGGCATAACTACACGGATAGCGAAATCCCAAGCACCATCGAAATCTTTACGCCTAAATGCACGATAGATATCAATTGAACCTTCTCCATCATGGCTATTTTCGTCGACTTCTTTGTCACAAGTGTAAAAATTACATATCATTTTTCCGAATTCCTTTCTGATTATTTTCCGCAGATCCTTAAAGCGCCATAACGCCGCGTTAAGTAGTGAGCAACGCCATCTACCCAACCTAAACTATTGCACCTGAAACACTTAACCCAATTTAGAATGCAAAATGCCAAGCGTTGGGAATCTGCCTTAAACGCCTTGTTATGTGTAATTTTGACTATAAATCCAAAAATGCATTCGAATTCAGATTTATGCGGTCAATTTTGTATTCTGAGTCTACTTTAGAAAGAACGAACGTAAACAAACCCGCACCATTTTCAAATTTTGCTTCAACTGTAAATATCGCTATTTCTTTACTTTCACCACTAGTAGCAACAGAAGATTTAGATTTGACAAAGGTTGGGGAGTCGAAGGATTTTAAACCACCTATTTTAGATAGATACTCTATTACTTTTTGACCTTCATCACTATTTAACGCTGAACGCCCTTCAATACTAAATAGATGTTCAAACTGCGATATTTCCCATGTTGAAATTAAAGGCACGCTTTCTTCAATAAATGGAGTCGCTTCAGCAGTGACCTCACTTGTTTGAGAGGCAGCCCAAAACAGTAGCCCCCCAATTAAAACAACAGTTAGAGCAACTAGTATCGCAAAAACTTTAAAAAACTTTTTCATAAAACCTCTTTATTACACATAACGCCGCATTAAGGTGTGAGCGACGCTTGGCTATACTTGAGCGAAGCGAAACTGCCAAGCGTTGCGAATCACTCTTAAATGCTTTGTTAGCTGTTTATTGCTACAGATATACTTTTTAGCCTACAAATTATTATTTAACCATTTTATCGTATGATCTCTCATGTCGTTGGAGAAATAATGCGATTCATCAGCTAAATTGAACTCAATTTCAGTATTATTTTTATCGTATTTACTCTTCACTTTTTCATAAAAGTCCTTCGCAAAATGGGCAGGAACCCAATCGTCTTTCTCGCCATTTATAATCAACATAGGGCGACTTTCATTTTCTATAAGGTACAAGCATGGATCAATCTCTGCCATATGCCTAATAGCTAACTTCTCATCATCACTAAGAATCTTATTCACCGAATCTGCTTGTAAGGCGAACTTCTCCAAACCGACAAAATCAGGAGAGCCGAGAATTGGTACTGCAACTTTAATCATTTGATTTTGAGTCAAAGAATAAAATGTGGACATTGCGCCCATAGAGATACCCACAACCGCGATCCTCGAACGATCAATCCGAATATCTTCCTGATAGTGATCAATGAGTGTATTTATGTCATCTGAATTCTGCTTGATAACCCCCGTCATTCTCTTAATAAAGCTCGAATGACTACTAACATTTTGAGCATTATCATCATCTCTTTCGCCGTGTTTATCTGCATCAAAGCAGATAACAGAGTAACCCTGAAGAGCTAAATTTAAAGCTAGATTAGAACCTTCATATTTATCATTGTTCCACCCATGACAGATGATGACTAAAGGATTATTTACCGACTCTTTTTTACAATAGTGTAGATATACAATCTCACCCATCATACTTTTTTCGACTACAACACCTTCCATGAACGCCCCATATATTCTGTGTATCCGTTTACGAGCACAATAAACCGTTAGACTTCAGAAAACAGCTAACGCCCTTGCTAAGCGGCTACCAACCATACCGTAAAACTACAACAAACCACCGTAAACACAGTACTCAACTAGACACAAAACCGCCAAGCGTTGGTTGTCCGTCTTGAGCTGATTGTTATGCCTGTCCTAAAACGCGCTCAATAAAAGCTGACTTTTTTCGACGATACTCTTCGTGAGCCCAGCCTGTACAAGACATCTTGAGTTCATTGTATTGTTGAACTAACTCAGGGCTTTCACGAAGCTTGTCCCTAAAAACCACAAAGACGTCAAATTCTGAGCCATTCACTACGACTTGGAAAGCTACATCTTCACCTGAGCTATTCTCCAGCATGCAAAGCTCTTGTGTTCTTAACGTATTGGATTTTTCGTTAAAACCTAAAGTAGAAAGTAACTTCACTGCTTTTTCTAGCTCGTTAACGTTAACACCAACAAGTATGTCTAGGTCTCCCTTAGATACAGCATTAGGAATAGAAGAAGCACCAATATGCTCAATTGTTGCGCGCGGAAGTAAAGCGGCTATCTGAAGTGTATACTTACGATAAAGCTCTTCACAAGATTCCTGATACTCATCTGCTTTGTAAAACTGCATATTTTCTCCCAAAAGGCATAACGCCGCGTTAATGGGCAGACAACGCTACCACAAACTTAAACCATTGTGACATCAACACAAAAACAAAAATGTGAGATAAAGATGCCAAGCGTTGACTGTCCCATTGAACGCTTTGTTATGCAAATTTAGCTCACGTCTTTAATGTGATGTATTTTACCATTTTGAAACTTAAAGTATGTCTTACCTTTCATAGCTAATTCCTGGCCTTCCTTGAGACCATTGGGGAGATCGATTGCCAAAGTACCCGTATAATCGATACTGACTGTTGCTGTACTATCACTTAGCTGTATATCCGTTACAACTTGCTGGCGAGCACTAAACATTTTTGCTGACTGGGAAGCTAAATTTTCAAAATCTACCTTACCTACTGTACGCGCCGTTATCTCACCATTTGATTCGTTTTCGAAAACGATATTATCACTAAGAAGCTCTAACATCCCAATCACATCAAACGCGTTGTAACGACTTATATAGGCATCAACCAATTCAATTTTTTCACTTTCTGACATGCTAATTATCCTTATTTGTAATTTGCATAACGCCCTTGCTAAGCGGCAACCAACAATACCACAAAGCTCAGACAAACCACCGTAAACACTAAACATAACCAGACACAAAACCGCCAAGCGTTGGTTGTCCGTCTTGAGCGGATTGTTAGGTATGCCCATTACAAACGCTTTTGCTCGCTTAAGCTATAGGACTCACCCATGAAATATATTTTTGCGGTGGTTCACTGAAGCAAAAAAGCTAACCAAATTGAGATTACGAACTTTCAATGAACAAGCTCAGCCAAGAGCACTGAAAACGGAAAACACTCAGCCGCTGACGCCAAAACTTGCCAATTAAATGAAACCTTCACCTGAAAAAGTTCGAGCCACATAGCCGCAGATACTAGCGACAAAGAAAGATTCAAAGTGGCTGAGTACAATAATAAAAACCGTAAAAACTTAAAGCAACCTAACGCCCAATTAAGGGGTGGAGCCACGCTACCACAGCACTCAATTTGAGCGCCGTAAACACCGGACTTGACCCAAACCAAAAATGCCAAGCGTGGGGAATCCCTCTTAAATTGCTTGTTAAATTCGTTCTAACGTATACATGCCCAACTTTCTAATTTCATAGAGTAGAGGCTTTACAGACTCTCGACACTCAAAGTAAAGAGAACATGTATCGTCATAACCTTGTACGAAAACAGCCCGATATTCTGGAATTACGAGCTGCAAAGCATCAACATCTGTAACTGAAAACCTAGATAAACGGCGGACAAACAAAGAGCTGTTTCTTGGCTCCTTAAATATCAACCGACTAACAGATCTATATTTGTACTGATAACACGAAACGTCCTTCGCTAGAAAACGATAAAACAAATGCCAACGTAGGTCGATATCAGCTTGTTGGTCTAACGAACGATTAGTAAAATATTGCTCAAACTCTTCTCGTGTTAACCAATGGTCGAACACTGTGATTGCAACACATTGCCAATCCTCAATGCTCTCGTTCGTTTTATTGTCTAGAGCGGAATAAAGTGATTTCAGGCTACCCTGCAACCCTTTTGATACATTTCGAAATGCTCTCATAAACCCTCAAGAATTTAACGCCCTTGCTAAGCGGCAACCAACGATACCACAAAGCTCAGACAAACCACCGTAAACACTAAACATAACCAGACACAAAACCGCCAAGCGTTGGTTGTCCGTCTTGAGCGGATTGTTAGGTATGCCCATTACAAACGCTTTTGCTCGCTTAAGCTATAGGACTCACCCATGAAANCAAAGCTCAGACAAACCACCGTAAACACTAAACATAACCAGACACAAAACCGCCAAGCGTTGGTTGTCCGTCTTGAGCGGATTGTTAGGTATGCCCATTACAAACGCTTTTGCTCGCTTAAGCTATAGGACTCACCCATGAAACACCAARGCYARCTGCACCGCAAYMACCACCGAARCTGAATAGYAACCACATCACTATTTTTTGCGGTGGTTTACTGAAGCAAAAAAGCTAACCACATCGAGATAACGAGCTGCCAATGAATAAACTCGGGCAAGAGCACTTAAAACAGAAAACACTCAGCCACTGACATCAAAACTTGGCAGTTGAATGAAACCTTCACCTGAAAAAGTTCGAGCCACGTAGCCGCTCAAATTTGTGACGAATAAGACAATTGAAGTGGCTGATTGCAATACCACAAACCACACAAGCTTAAAGCAACCTAACGCCCTTGCTAAGCGNGGCAGTTGAATGAAACCTTCACCTGAAAAAGTTCGAGCCACGTAGCCGCTCAAATTTGTGACGAATAAGACAATTGAAGTGGCTGATTGCAATACCACAAACCACACAAGCTTAAAGCAACCTAACGCCCTTGCTAAGCGGCTACCAACRATACCACAAAACTCCAGCAAACCACCGTAAACACTGAACACAATCAGACACAAAACCGCCAAGCGTTGGTTGTCCGTCTTGAGCGGATGGTTAGGTATGCTTATTTCGAGTGCCTTTGCTCGTTGGTGCTATAAGACTAAGCCATGAAACACCAAAGCCAACTGCACCGCAATAACCACCGAAACGGGAATAGTAACCACGTCACTATTTTTGCGGTGGTTCACTGAAACAAAAAATCTAACCACATTGAGATAACGAGCTTCCAATGAATAAACTTGGGCAGGAGCGCTGAAAACAGAAAACACTCAGTCATCCAAGCCAGAGTTAGCTAATTGAAGAAAGCTTTCACCTAAAAAAGTTCGAGCCACATGACCACTGACACTAGTGACAACAAAAGGATTCAAAGTGGCTAAACGCCAAACTAAAAAAACGTACAAGCCCAAGCAACCTAACGCCGCGTTAAGTGGTGAGCAACGCAGACCACCCTACCTAAACCATTGTGCCGTAAACACTAAAGCTGAATCAAACCTAAAATGCCAAGCGTTGGGAATCCGTCTTAAACGCTTTGTTATAACCAAATCCCCAAAGTTGTAACAGCCAAAGTCAATACTGCAATAATGAGTGACGCTGATGCTACATACATAGCAGTTTTTGATGATTTTTGCGCATGTTCATACTGCTTGAATCCTAGATAACCAAACACGGCTTCTGGACGAAGCCTCCAGTCATAAACCTGACTCATTGTTGGAGGTGGAGCGCTCATCTGAGCATTTATAAATAAGCTATCTCGGATATTAAGAAACTCATTTTCTGTCATATTCGCCGCTTTCAAACCGTCTTGCATGCAATAACTTGATTTTTGCTTAACTGCGAACTCTAAAAGTTTTATGTATTTATGCTGATTCAACTTCGAAATCCTTTTGGTTATAACGCCCTTGCTAAGCGGCGACCAACGATACCACAAAACTTAAACCAACCACCGTAAACACTAAACATAACCAGACACAAAACCGCCAAGCGTTGGTTGTCCTTCTTGAGCGGATGGTTAGGTATGCTCATTACGAACGCTTTGCTCGCTGGTGCTATAGGACTAACCCATGAAACACCAAAGCCAACTGCACCGCAACAACCACCAAAGCTGGATAATAACCACGTCACTGTTTTTTGCGGTGGTTCGCTGAAGCAAGAAAGCTAACCAAATAGAGATTACGAACTTGCAACGAACAAACTTGACCAAACGCACTTAAAAACAGAAAGCACTCAGCCACTAACATCAAAGCTTGCCAGTGAATGAAACCTTCACCTGAAAAAGTTCGAGCCACATGGCCACTGAAACTCACGACAAAGAAAGATTCGAAGTGGCTGAGCACCAAACTAAAAACCGTATAATCTTAAAGCAACCTAACGCCCTTGCTAAGCGGCAACCAACGATACCACAAAACTCAGACAAACCACCGTAAACACTAAAAACCACCAAAGACAAAACCGCCAAGCGTTGGTTGTCCGTCTTGAGCGGATTGTTAGGTATGCTCACTACAAACACCTTTGCTGGCTTGAGCTATAGGACTAAGCCATGAAACTACAAAGCTCAATGCACCGCAATAACCACCAAAGCTGGATAATAACCACGTCACTGTTTTTGCGGTGGCTCGCTAAATCCAAAAAGCTAACCAAATTGAGAGAGCGTACTTTCAATGAGTAAACTTGGGCAAGAGCACTTAAAAACAGAAAACACTCAATCACTAACGTCAAAACTTGCCAGTTGAATGAAACCTTCCACCTGAAAAAGTTCGAGCCACATAAACACTGAAACTAGCGACAAAGAAAGATTCGAAGTGGCTGAGTACAATAATAAAAACCGTACAAACTTCAAGCGACCTAACGCCCTTGCTAAGCGGCTACCAACGATACCACAAAACTACAGCAAACCACCGTAAACACTAAACATAACCAGACACAAAATCGCCAAGCGTTGGTTGTCCGTCTTGAGCTGATTGTTAGGTATGCTTGTTACGAATACTTTAGCTAGCTTGAGCCATAGGACTAACCCAGGAAACACCAAAGCCAACTGCACCGCAATAACCACCGAAGCTGAATAACAACCACGTCACTATTTTTGCGGTGGTTCGCTGAAGCAAAAAAACTAACCAAATTGAGATAACGAACTTTCAACGAACAAACTTGACCAAGAGCACTTAAAACGGAAAACACTCAGCCACTGACATCAAAGCTTGCCAATTGAATAAAACTTTTACCCGACAGAGTTTGAGCCACATGACCACTAAAACTAGCNCAGCCACTGACATCAAAGCTTGCCAATTGAATAAAACTTTTACCCGACAGAGTTTGAGCCACATGACCACTAAAACTAGCGACAAAGAAAGATTCGAAGTGGCTGAGTGCCCAACTAAAAAACGACCAAATCTAAAGCAACCTAACGCCGCATTAAGGTGTGAGCAACGCTACCTCTTAACTAAACCAGACCAACGTAAACACTAAACCCAACGATGGAATGAAAAATGCCATGCGTTGGGAATCACTCTTAAATGCTTTGTTATAACTTACCTACCTTATAAAACTTAGCGGGAGAAGACTTTATATCCCCTAAGTTCGTATGAAATATTTCACTATCAAGGATTACTTTAATGCCCTCTGGATTTTTAGGAGGCTCCGTCGGCGCAATGTAAAGGTCATCTCCGGACCACATCTGAACGATGGTTGATATATGCGGCCCAAAAAAGAACTGGATGTCTTCATATGTTGTTCGATACACCCTGTTACTGCCTTGTTTCAAAGTGGTTGGAATTATGTGCGGTAATTCTTCACCTTTTTCACTCAATAAACTTGCTCTTATACTGCGTTCTTCCCTAGTAACAGTATCAAATACAGTAATGGAGATTACTGGGGGAATCTCTATCTCTTCCTTTCCTGTATTCGAAACAAACACATCCATTCTCACTCTATTGGTCTTGCCTTGTTGAGGATCTTTTGCTTCCGGAGAAATCGAGTACGATGAATAAAAAGTTGGCTGAGAATCTTGCCAATTCTTGATATAGAGATTTAAAGTCAACAAAAGACTTATAACAGCGATAGACAGAGTAACTATTTTCTCTGCTTTTTCAAATCTAGTCATTATTGCTCCTAATTGAATTGCTACACACTGCATATAATTACACATAACTGTATAAACAACCAGTGTTTTTAGAAGAAATAGATTGGCTGATTTGAAGCACCAAGAGTTATAACGCCCTGTTAAGGGGTGAGCAACGTAATACCAGAGCTGCCGCATACCACCTTAACCACTAAAACTAACGCATAGTAAAAATGCCACGCGTTGCGAATCCCTCTTGAACAGTTTGTTAAATTGCTATTTTCCGTAGCTTTGCATTTGCTGATAACACGATTGAGCCACCTGAAATACGCCTTACGTTAAAATAGCCACCTGACGACGAAAGTTGGTGTACCTGAAGTGAATCTGAGTCAAGCCTGTCAAACCAGTATGGAGCTAAAGAACATTGAGCAGAGCCTGTCGCTAGATCTTCAGATATACCAATTTTGGGCGCAAAATATCTTAATACGTACCCATTTTCGCCATTTGCTGCAGTCACGATTAAAGCATGGTAATTACCAAGCTGTTTAAAGCGCATATCATCAGGCTTAAAATCTCTTACAGATTCTATTGAGGGCAAGACTATAACTAAGTCTCGAGTTGAAAATACGTCAATAGCATCAGCTGCCAAATCCGCTATTTCTGGCGGAACAGCACATGGTTCACTTTTCCAGCTAGGCATCTCAAGAGTATACGCACCATTCTTTTTGGCAATTGAGAGGTCTCCGTATTTGCTAATGAAAAGTACACTATCGAGTTTGTACTTAGAGATGATTGCAGCACCAGCCCCTAAGCTACCATGCCCACACAGGTTAATTTCCCCATCCAGCGCAAACCAACGAATGTGAAACTGTCCATTAATTGGGATGACAAAAGAGGTAACAGGAAGTCCTGCTTCACAAGTTATTTTCTGTAACTCTTCATCAGAAAGCCAACTATCAAGCTCTAATACACCACAAGGGTTACCAGAAGCCGACTCACCACCAAACACATCATATGTTTCTAATTTGATATTTCACCACCCTCGATTGCAATTTAACGCCGCGTTAAGTAGTGAGCAACGCCAACACGAAATCTGACCATACCACCGTAAACACAAAAACCAACGATGGAATGAAAAATACCAAGCGTTGGGAATCTGTCTTAAACGCTTTGTTATGTGCTAGTTACAATCGAAAAACCAATATTTCCGTTTACCAAGACTAAACAAATATACTGAGACATTACCAGCCTCTTTGTAATTCTTAAGCCTTTCATTCGGTAACGTTGCCCATAACCAATAAAAGTCTGCATCGGTATCTTCCGGAATATAAGCTTCAATGAATTCTTGTTTATCTGTGAAGTCCTCTTTTGAAGCTATTCGCTCAAAAACTGGATACTGGCCACTAATAAATGGCCACTCATGCTCTTGCCAACATGGTAAGGATGGAGTTTTATAGGTGACCGTCTTTGAGTCTTCTGTATCACTCTCAGCGCAATCGTTAGGTTCAATATCTAGTTCTATCAAAGCGCCAGAAGACAAACAAGAATCACATATACAATCGATGCCATTTTGCCCTGGGTACATTCCAGCGTCGAACCATATGCCTACTTTAAAACAAACTGAGCACTGTGTTGGTTCATCAACCTTGAATGCAAAGTTTTCCGTATCAGAGAAAAACTCAAATTTCATTTGTACTCCTTCTGGCACATAACGCCCTTGCTAAGCGGCTACCAACGATACCACAAAACTCAAACAAACCACCGTAAACACTGAACACAGCCAGACACAAAATCGCCAAGCGTTGGTTGTCCGTCTTGAGCGGATGGTTAGGTATGCTTATTACGAACACTTTAGCTAGCTTGAGCCATAGGACTAACCCATGAAACACCAAAGCCAATTGCACCGCAATAACCACCGAAACTGAATAGCAATCATCACTTTTTTGCGGTGGTTCACTGAAGCAAAAAAACTAACCGGATAGAGATAGCGAACTTTCAACGAACAAACTTGGCCAAAAGCACTTAAAACGGAAAAGCCTCAGCCACTCACGTCAAAGCTTGCCAATTGAATAAAACTTTTACCCGACAGAGTTTGAGCCACATGACCACTAAAACTAGCGACAAAGAAAGATTCGAAGTGGCTGAGTGCCCAACTAAAAAACGACCAAATCTAAAGCAACCTAACGCCCTTGCTAAGCGGCAACCAACAATACCACAAAACTCAAACCAACCACCGTAAACACTGAGCAAAACCAGATACAAAACCGCTAAGCGTTGGTTGTCCGTCTTGAGCGGATGGTTAGGTATGCTCATTACAAACGCTTTTTCTCNTAACGCCCTTGCTAAGCGGCAACCAACAATACCACAAAACTCAAACCAACCACCGTAAACACTGAGCAAAACCAGATACAAAACCGCTAAGCGTTGGTTGTCCGTCTTGAGCGGATGGTTAGGTATGCTCATTACAAACGCTTTTTCTCGCTTAAGCTATAGGACTAAACCATGAAACACCAAAGCTAAATGCACCGCAACAACCACCGAAGTTGAATAACAACCACATCACTATTTTTGCGGTGGCTCACTGAAGCAAAAAAGCTAACCAAATTGAGATGACAAACTTCCAATGAATAGACTTGGACAAGAGCACTTAAAAACAGAAAACACTCAGCCACTCACGTCAAAGCTTACCAGTTGAAGAAACTTTCACCTGAAAACGTTTGAGCCACATGGCCGCTGAGATTCGCGACAAACAAGATTATTGAAGTGGCTGACTGCCAAACTAAAAAACAGTGCAAACTTAAAGCAACCTAACGCCGCGTTAAGGGGTGAACAACGCAATGCCACCCAACTTAATCTATTGTGCCATAAACACAAAAGTAAACTTTGAACCAAAACTGCCAAGCGTTGAGAATCCCTCTTAAACGCTTTGTTATGCTTGTGGTTCTGAAACCACGACACTCTCATTTGCCCTTATGTACAGCAGGTGCTGATTGTAAAACTCGTGTTCGACACAACCATGTTGCAACGCTTTCTTATAGATTGAAGCGACAAATATATCGGCTAGGCTAAAGCCATTGCCCACTGCAAACCCTGATTCGTGACAGATAGAAGCACTTAGCTTTTCTAGGCACTGCATAATCCAACCCCCTCGAAGCTCACGTTTTGACGTTTCATTTAACTCTGGACGCATGAACCTTAGTACGGTTCTGTTTTGAGGTGAGTGAATGCTGGAGTTTACATACTCACAAACTCTACGGATGTGAGTTTTTTCGTGAAGGCTTTTGCCAAGTAAGGTTGGATTGGGAAATCGCTCTTCCAGATACTCTATAATTGCCATTGATTCAGAAAACACCGAACCGTCGACTGAAAGTGATGGAACATAACCAAAGGGGTTTATATCTAGATATGTTGTCGTTAGTTCGTCGGAGCTTACTTCAACTCTTTTGTAAGGTATTCTTTTGAAGTTGAGTACCCACTCGACCCTTTCAGAGCTGTTCGAGCCTTGTGCGCTGTACAACAAAACTTCCATATATCCTCCCGAAAAGCATAACGCCGCATTAAGGTGTGAGCAACGTTACCACAAAATTTAACCACACCACCGTAAACACTAAGCCCAACGACGGAATGAAAAATGCCAAGCGTTGGGAATCACTCTTAAATGCTTGGTTATACTTTGTTCCTTGAGACCACTCGATATTCTAAATAGTAGTTTCGTAAATTTGTATCGGTTTTACTAGGAGATCGACAATGTCGCAAATCCTTTTGTTCAGCTGCTCCAAACACCAAGAAGTTAAATCTTGCTTCACTCAATGAAACACCGTNGGGCAGCGTCAGATGTGTATAAGAGACAGAAATTTAACCACACCACCGTAAACACTAAGCCCAACGACGGAATGAAAAATGCCAAGCGTTGGGAATCACTCTTAAATGCTTGGTTATACTTTGTTCCTTGAGACCACTCGATATTCTAAATAGTAGTTTCGTAAATTTGTATCGGTTTTACTAGGAGATCGACAATGTCGCAAATCCTTTTGTTCAGCTGCTCCAAACACCAAGAAGTTAAATCTTGCTTCACTCAATGAAACACCGTTAGGCCCACCTAGAAATTTTTCAGAATCTGGATCATCCTGCCCATCATCTTCCCAAAAACAGATTTCACATATTTCATACTCAGCAGGCTTTCCAATAGTCGCGTACCCACAACAAGGGCATGCATACAAAGTATCCTTAGCTTGCTCTCGAATTTTACTCATGTAGCCCCCAGAAATATAACGCCTGCTTAAGCGGCTGCCAATGCTTAACACCTAAACAACCCACCGTAATCACATAAGCCATACCGAACCAAAAATGCCATAGGNCTGCCCATCATCTTCCCAAAAACAGATTTCACATATTTCATACTCAGCAGGCTTTCCAATAGTCGCGTACCCACAACAAGGGCATGCATACAAAGTATCCTTAGCTTGCTCTCGAATTTTACTCATGTAGCCCCCAGAAATATAACGCCTGCTTAAGCGGCTGCCAATGCTTAACACCTAAACAAACCACCGTAATCACATAAGCCATACCGAACCAAAAATGCCATAGGTTGGCAGTCCGACTTTAAGCACTTGTTAGCTACGCTCCAAAATATCCCACAAAATTGTAAGCTCCGATACGGGAGTTAGTATGTTGACATACACCCAGCCGCAGAATGATAGGAACGCACAAAATGTACTGATTTGAACGCAGTATTTATATGTAAAGCTTGTAAAACCTTTCCCTGCCGCAATCTGACTGGCTGCGTGACGCAACATGAAAGTCAGCGCAAATATCGGTAGAGGAATTAAAAGACCAATATAGTAGCGGCTTCCCCCTTGCACACATAAGTACAACACTGCTCCAAGCAACGCAGATGCAGTTGCAAGAATTACGTATAATGGCTTGTTTGCTAACCAGTTTAGGTAACGAACAAAAGGCAAAAGAGTATATAAAGTATTTTTGAAGTTTCCCGCAGATTCAACCTTGAGCAAGCAGAACTGAATACTAAATAGTAAGAACATCGGGATGCAACCTGAAATCATCATATCTATCCAAAAGCTTTCGATAGAGACAAGACTTTTGATGCTTTCATCCAAAGCTTGATACTTCTCTTGATAGCCCTCAACTATAATGATTCCAGTGATTTTATACGCTAGGCAGGTCATCACGATAGAAATAAGGGTTGTAATAGCCCAAAACTTAACAATCGTAATTCCTTTTAGAATCCCTATAACTCTTTCCAATTTTGCACATCCATTTAAATTGTCACTCTAAGTAGCTAACGCCGCGTTAATGGGCAGACAACGCTACCGCAAACCTAAGCCATTGTGACATAAACACCAATGCTAGACTGAGAGCAAAAGCTGCCAAGCGTTGACTGTCCCTTTGAACACTTTGTTAGCCATACTTTCACCGCAAATTTTTGACCAAGTAATGTACGGCTGTAGATACTGGGTAGTTTTCTAACGTCATTTGGCAAAAATAGCCATTCTTTTCATAAAATGGACGAGCTTGAAAACTAAATGTCTCGACCTGAGCATATAGGCAACCTTGTGACATGGCATGCTCTTCAAGTTGCTTGAGTAGACGCATTCCCATGCTGCTTCCACGCAACGATTCTGCGACCCACAACAGCTTGACATGGAGCCAATTGCCCCAAATTTCTGCGGTAATACCTGCTATTTTTTCTTGTTCATCGTTGTAAACATAGATCGCAACTGGTTGCTCAACTATACCTTCGAGATGCTCATCATTGAATTTCCTAAGATGTGAGCGAATTTCCTCAATATCGCTAATTTTCGGGTTCGAATCTAGCTCAATTTTCATAATCATTCCTTGTATGGCTAACGCCCTTGCTAAGCGGCGACCAACGATACCACAAAACTACAGCAAACCACCCTAAACACCACACCCAACCAGACACAAAATCGCAAAGCGTTGGTTGTCCGTCTTGAGCGAATGGTTAGGTATGCTCATTACGAACACTTTAGCTAGCTTGAGCTATAGGACTAACCCATGAAATACCAAAGCCATTAAGGTGTGAGCAACGCAATACCAATGCCGCCACATACCACCTTAAACACTAAATACAACGCATAGCAAAAATGCCAAGCGTTGCGAATCACTCTTAAACAGTTTGTTAGCCAAAATGCTTTTTACGATGACAATTTGGACATAGAGCTTCTGCATTTTCCACAGAGTCTTCACCCCCTTTGGAAAGAAATACCTTATGATGAACCTCTAAGTAAGGCGTTCCATCTTTGGAGCGTATAAAAGGAGCTCGCTCACCACAACACTCACAGTTACCTTTTGCTCGTTCAAGAACCTCCGCTACAACATCAGGGTTTCTAACAAACTCTGCTTGATACGTCAGTCTCATGGTAGGCATTTTCTCTGCTACATTTAGCCTTTTTTGACGCTTAGCTGTGTCAGATAAAGAAGATTTCACCTGATCATAAAACGAGTTTCTGGCTTCTTTCTGTTCTTTGATACTAATAAACTCCACCGGAAGCTTTTTGAGAACAGCTTTCATCTGGTTTGTTGTGTATGTTGCCGGTGGACAATTAGCAGCCAGTGCAAATGTATATTTTAATGGATATAGCTCTCCGGAGATTAGTAAGAACCAATCAACTCGATTTAGGGTTTGCGTCCAGGGACGAATATTGGCTTTATACTTTTCAGTACCAACTAAAAGCTGTTTCATTGTTATTGCTGGCGCTGTCATTATGCCTCCTTTTGGCTAACGCCCTTGCTAAGCGGCTACCAACAATACCATAAAACTCAAACAAACCACCGTAAACACGAAACATAATCAGACACAAAACCGCCAAGCGTTGGTTGTCCGTCTTGAGCGGATGGTTAGGTATGCTCACTACAAACACCTTTGCTGGCTTGAGCTATAGGACTAAGCCATGAAACTACAAAGCTCAATGCACCGCAACAACCACCAAAGCTGGATAATAACCACGTCACTGTTTTTGCGGTGGCTCGCTGAAGCCAAAAAGCTAACCAAATTGAGAGAGCGTACTTTCAATGAGTAAACTTGGACAAGAGCACTTAAAAACAGAAAACACTCAATCACTAACGTCAAAACTTGCCAGTTGAATGAAACTTTCCACCTGAAAAAGTTCGAGCCACATAAACACTGAAACTAGCGACAAAGAAAGATTCGAAGAATAATAAAAACCGTAAAAACTTAAAGCAACCTAACGCCGCATTAAGGTGTGAGCGGCGCTTGGCTATACTTGAGCGAAGCGAAACTGCCAAGCGTTGCGAATCACTCTTAAATGCTTTGTTAAGTGTATTTACGACCACTTGGTCAACTCGCCAAGAAACGCACAATGCAAGTTATTTATGTATTCCATTGCTTCAGATAGAGCAATTCGAACATCTTCAAGAACCTCAGGAGCAAGATTATAGGTCTGAACTACATTATCATTTGCGTCTAACATAACTGCACATTTAATTGGTTTACCTACACCCGACTTTGCATCTTTTAAGGCTGATTCAATATCCATCGGCTGAATTGTGGATTTTTTCTGGTCTTGGCTAGCACTAGCTACTTTAGGATATCGAAAGTACGTACTCTTAGGATCATAACCACTAATTAACTTTATTTGTTTACCAAGGGTATCTGATAAGGTCCAGTCGGTTGTTTTTGGCAGATTCTCAAAGTTAGAATCATAGATTGACTTAAAATAACTATATAAGTCATCCAAGTTATGAGTATTCGACATAGGTCGCCATTTGCCATTGGCGAAGATAGCTGGGCTATCCAAGCTAAAATCCCCCCCAAATGGGATTTTGTACTTTTTGTGGAGTATGTAAATTAATGATTTTAAATACAACTCTAAGGCGTGACGTTGCAAGTAGCCGATTGGTGACAGGAGATCTTTACTATTATCAGAATCGAGCAACACTTTGGCAGCATCCCTAAAGCGCCACGCTGATATACCAAGCCCTTTATCAAAATGCATTTCTGGTGGTGTCACCAATATATTCATATTTAAATTTTCCCTACGAACAAAATATACACTTAACGCCGCGTTAATGGGCAAACAACGCTACCATAAACCTAAGCCATTGTGCCATAAACACAAAAGCCAAACCGTGAGCCAAAACTGCCAAGCGTTGGTTGTCCGATTAAACGCTTGGTTATGGAAACTTAAGATAACCACTACAATCAATGTAACGCTTGAGCGCTTTGCAACCACGAACCCAAACAAACCAATATGCAGCAACCAATTGGAGCCCAAAGAAGAAACCTAACAACAACGATACAGCCAACTAAAACAAAGAAGAGCCGCCTCGATAAAGCCAAGTACCAGCTAATTGCCGCTGACCCCAAGTCACTTGGCAGCCAGACGCAAACGGCAGATTAGCCTTCACGAAAAGCTCAAAGCGGCTTTTCACCAGAGATAAAGATTTTTATCCTAATCGAAATGTAAGAATGGCCATTAAGCTCGCAGCAAACGCTGAACCAACAAGCCAATTAAGAACTAAGCCTTGCTGCACCATAACGCCCTGTTAAGGGGTGAGCAACGCAACCACCCAACCTGAAACATTGTGCCATAAACACCAAAATTGAAGTAGAAGCAAAAGTGCCAAGCGTTGTGAATCCCTCTTAAATTGCTTGTTATGTTTTTACGACCTCGATGCTATTTCCATAAACAGTACGACTAAAAATCCTAAAACGAACCCTAGAAAGGCAAGAATTGTCATTATTGTATCTGGTTCAGAATGAGCTCTGTCGATATCTGGATGCTTTATGTAGATTCCCTTTATGGGAAAGCGCCTGTAGTACAATCGTGAATAAAAGCCATGTGTAGCTTTGATTTGGCGGCTATAGCGCAGTTGAGCTAAAAAACTCAACTGCGCAGCTGAAAACATAGAAAAAGAAGTAATGTCACCACGGGTATAACCATAATTGAAATTGTAGACGCCTAAACCGAAGTACAGAAATAGTAAGCCTGCAACCACTTGAAGCGCTTTTTTTTGTGATGATAAATTGGCTGCAAAACAATGAACATAATGACACATGTACTTGTAGTGCTAATGATAAGATTCCAGTCCATATGACTCCTAAACATAACGCCCTTGCTAAGCGGCTACCAACAATACCACAAAACTCAAACAAACTACCGTAAACACGATACCCAACTAGACACAAAACCGCCAAGCGTTGGTTGTCCGTCTTGAGCGGATGGTTAGGTATGCTTATTACGAAGTCTCTGCTCGCTGGTGCTATAAGACTGAGCTATGAAACACCAAAGCTAACTGCACCGCAACAACCACCGAGGCTGAATAACATCCACGTCACTATTTTTGCGGTGGTTCGCTAAAGCAAAAAAGCTAACCAAATTGAGATAACGAACTTTCAACGAACAAACTTGGCCAAAAGCACTTAAAACGGAAGACTCTCAGCCACTAACATCAAAACTTGCCAGCTGAATGAAACCTTCACCTGAAAAAGTTCGAGCCACATAGCCGCTGAAACTAGCGACAAACAAGGTTATTGAAGTGGCTGACTGCCAAACTTAAAAAACGCACAAGCCCAAAGCAACCTAACGCCGCATTAAGGTGTGAGTGACGCAACCACAAAACTTAACCTTACCACCGTAAACACTATATTCAACTATGGAATTAAAAATGCCAAGCGTTGCGAGTCACTCTTGAATGCTTTGTTATGTGCCGCTTCCGCTATTTAGTTCTGTCTTCTATTTCGTCGAATGCCTCAACCGAAACACGTTCAGCAATTTTACGCATCTGTCGCATTTTTTCTGGGTTACGATTTCCCCAAAACAACTCCCAGTCTTCACGCGTGTTCCACTTAGCAATGGTCAGAACCTTTTCAGGTACGTCATAGGAGCGAAGCATAAAGCTACCGAGCGCACCTGCAACTGAATCATGGATTGATTCTGTCGCCGAGCGCCACACATCTTGAAAATCATCCATTTTCTCAACTGGCACACGCCATTCATAGACAACTCGAAACATAAAACTTCCCTTTTAAAAGGCCTGAAGCACATAACGCCGCATTAAGGTGTGAGCGACGCTTGGCTATACTTGAGCGAAGCGAAAACGCCAAGCGTTGCGAATCACTCTTAAATGCTTTGTTATGTAACTATTTAAAGTATTTCTCAAACTCTAATATCTGCTTTATGTAATCCCTCATTGAATCTGTATTAAACACCCCATTATATTTATCGGGGTTATTACCTGCTTGGCCAAATATTGAAGGACAACCACCATGTCTAATTAGCTCTGAAAACGCACTCGATTTCTGTATATTTTCAATATCCTGCTTTATTTCTAAGCTAATAAAATCAGAATATTTGTTTTCTTGCTCTTTTATAATACCCATACCGGAAATAGTTTGACTACAAACCATGCTACCTAAAGTGCCAAGCTTTTGAAACTTGTGCATTTCTTTAAAGTCTAGGTTATCAAACTGCTCTAACATGGAATTGTCAACCAAAAGAGTTTGGGCAAATTTAACGTAGTCTCCATTTTCTATTTTTTTACTATGGATCTGAAAATAAAGTGCTTCAAATGGAAGAAAGAGTAGACTCCAACCTTTTTTCATCTCTTCCAGTGCGTGGGTTTGATATGCTTGTTCTTTGTTATGTTTATCAATAGACTGATAAATCGACAAAGTTAGACCAGTTACAGCCAATATAGCTGCTATCAAACCTATCTTCGTGAGTTTCTTTATTCCCTTCCTACTGTGATCCCATGTCTCACCGTGTATAGCTAGAAGTGCAGAACATGCTGTAATAAGATGCCCCATTATAGTTGCTACAATACTCAATTTACTCTCCTTGTAGTTACATAACGCCGCGTTAAGGGGTGAACAACGCCACCACCTAGCCTAAACCATTGTGCCGTAAACACTAAAACTGAATCAAACTGAAAATGCCAAGCGTTGAGAATCCCTCTTAAACGCCTTGTTAGGTGCGTGTAACTGAGTACACCACTTCTTCATATGAAGGGCTCTCAAAGTTAAACGTAATATGGTCATCAGATGTTCCGCTACCATGAAAAACATTAATTTTTCCATATGATTCAGTTGCTAGCTGAGATGAGTCGTCCTGAGGCCAAAATACAGCAATACGAAATTCATGCTCCCTGCTGTACGGGTCGGATGGTTTTACAAACACCAACTGCTCCTGAGAAAGATCAAGGATTTCATTATCACGCTCATAGTAAGTAATTGAATCAGCAATAACCTCTAAACCTAAGTGTTTATTTGCTGTTTCAATTAACTCCACAAGTTTCGCTACATTAATGCCAATACATATATCTGCCTTAAACAATTCAAAAAGCTCCTTATCATTGCCTTTTTCGCTTAAACACAGAACATGACATCTTCTTGGCGCTTGGGAAAACGTTATAGACTTATCTGGTACAACTTTGAATTCTCGACCTGCAATAACGATTTTAGTAATAGCATCTGGAGCAAGTTGGATAGACTTTCTTGCCTCGTCATCACTAATGTTGTCATTCTCGAGTTTATCCATAGTAAACAAGTCTCGAAACCACAACCCTTTGCCCGTTTCAGCAAAGTGTTCTAAATATTGACTCTTCCCGTATAGATATTTTATCAATAATTATTCCTACCTTCCGCCAAAGCACCTAACGCCCTTGCTAAGCGGCTACCAACGATACCACAAAACTCCAGCAAACCACCGTAAACACTAAACATAACCAGACACAAAACCGCCTGGCGTTGGTTGTCCGTCTTGAGCTGATGGTTAGGTATGCTCATTACAAGCGCTTTTGCTCGCTTAAGCTATAGGACTAACCCATGAAATACCAAGGCCAACTGCACCGCAATCCCCACCGAAGCTGAAGAACAACCACGTCACTATTTTTGCGGTGGTTCGCTGAAGCAAAAAAGCTAACCAAATTGAGATATCTAACTACCAATGAATAGACTTGGGCAAGAGCACTTAAAACGGAAGACACTCAGCCATTGACGCCAAAGCTTGCCAATTGAGTGAAACTTTCAACTGAAAACGATCGAGCCACATGACCGCTGAAACTAGCGACAAAAAAAGGATTCGAAGTGGCTGAACGCCAAACTAAAAACCGTACAAACTTAAAGCAACCTAACGCCGCATTAAGGTGTGAGTGACGCTTGGCTATACTTGAGCGAAGCGAAACTGCCAAGCGTTGCGAATCACTCTTAAATGCTTTGTTAGGCTCCAGATTTCAGGTGTGTTTTTCCAAGTAATGCCCCAGCTATAACTGCTGAAAATTGCATTGATAACTGTACCATTTCGCTTATTGAACCACCGTAGCGACCACCATAAGAAAATATAGAGAACGCCATTAACGCAATAAAGATGACTGTTAGTAATGTAATGAATGATGACGCTACAGCATCTATGTTTAGATCTCGAATGAAACCTTGCGTAACTTTGAGAGCAAAATAACTCCCAATTCCTGGACAGATAAACCACGCAAAACCCAGACGAAGATATTCACCAACAGCTAAACCATCCACTCCTTTAAAAGCCAGAGCGAGTGAAATAAATGCGCTGACAAACCAAATTGCTACAAAAGCAACAATATTGATTAATACTCCTATAAACGTCTTCATTGAACAACCTTGCAACTAACCAACCCCAACAAGATTATAGTCCACCAAGTTCATACAATCAGACAATTGGAGCCTAACGCCCTTGCTAAGCGGCGACCAACAATACCACAAAACTCCAGCAAACCACCGTAAACACTAAACATAACCAGACACAAAACCGCCAAGCGTTGGTTGTCCGTCTTGAGCGGATGGTTAGGTATGCTCATTACGAGTGTCTTTGCTCGCTGGTGCTATAGGACTAACCCATGAAACACCAAAGCCAACTGCACCGCAATAACCACCAAAGCCGAACAACAACCACGTCACCATTTTTGCGGTGTTTTACTGAANGGTTAGGTATGCTCATTACGAGTGTCTTTGCTCGCTGGTGCTATAGGACTAACCCATGAAACACCAAAGCCAACTGCACCGCAATAACCACCAAAGCCGAACAACAACCACGTCACCATTTTTGCGGTGTTTTACTGAAGCAAAAAAGCCAACCAAATTGACATAACGAACTTTCAATGAACAAGCTCGGCCAAGAGCACTGAAAACGGAAAACACTCGGCCACTAACATCAAAACTTGCCAGTTGAATGAAACTTTCTCCTGAAAATGTTCGAGCCACATGGCCGCTGAGATTCGCGACAAACAAGATTATTGAAGTGGCTGAACGCCAAACTACAAACCGTTCAAACCCAAAGCAACCTAACGTCCAATTAAGGGGTGAACAACGCCTCCACCCAACCTAACGCATAGTGCCATAAACACTAAATTTGAAGTAGAAGCAAAAGTGCCAAGCGTTGTGAATCCCTCTTAAATTGCTTGTTAGTTGCCCAACTTCAAACCTAGTGCTAACATTTGTACACACATAAAATATGGAGTGCATCATGGACACTAGAATTCAATTTCGTGTTGATGAAGAAACGAAGCGACTAGCCCAACAAATGGCTGAAAGCCAAGGCAGAACACTAAGTGATGCTTGTCGTGAACTGACTGAGCAACTGGCTGACCAACAGAGAAAGACTTTATCTCACGACGCATGGTTAACTGAACAAATTAACTTAGCTTTTGAGAAGTTTGACTCAGGAAAAGCCACTTTTATTGACCATGAGTCAGCTAAATCTCGTATGGACGAGCGTAAAGCTAAAATCCGTAACCGAGGCAAATTATGATTTTGTGGGAAGAAGAGTCTCTCAACGATCGCGAAAAGATCTTTGAGTTTCTCTACGACTTCAACCCCGAAGCTGCTGACAAAACCGACGATATTATTGAAGCAAAAGTTGAGAACCTTTTAGAGCAACCTCATATGGGAGTCCAGCGTGACGGAATTAGAGGGCGATTGCTCATTATTCCTGAGATTTCGATGATTGTTTCCTACTGGGTTGAAGGTGATATCATTCGAGTTATGCGCGTGCTACACCAAAAACAAAAATTCCCAACGGACTAATTATGTCGACTGGGAAACTAACGCCGCGTTAATGGGCAGGCAACGCTACCACGTACTTAACCCATTGTGACATAAACACTAATGCTACACTGTGAACTAAAACTGCCAAGCGTTGACTGTCCAATTGAACGCCTTGTTATGTTCTCTTGTCAGGCGTCATGTGAAGGATTACGTTTGCCAAAAGCAGTACAAGAGATAGAAACCATACGACAATGTTTTCCAAATGGACATCCATACATACAAAAGACAAGCTCCCTGTAAGTATGAAGCTAATTCCGATGTACGTTCTGCCTTGCCACTTTCTGTAAAAGTGAAACCCAGAAAGAACTACCAACAAGAAGAAGGCTCCTCCTGAAGTTAAAAAATCATGCAGCATCAAGCACCTACTATTAAAACTTCAATCCAACGTATAATGCTATTCACGTAAGAAACATAACGCCCTTGCTAAGCGGCAACCAACGATACCACAAAACTACAGCAAACCACCGTAAACACTAAACATAACCAGACACAAAACCGCCAAGCGTTGGTTGTCCGTCTTGAGCGGATGGTTAGGTATGCTCATTACGAACGTCTTTGCTCGCTGGAGCTATAAGACCAACCTATGAAACACCAAAGCTAACTGCACCGCAATATCCAGCAAGCTGAAGAACAACCACGTCACTATTTTTGCGGTGGTTCGCTGAAGCCAAAAAGCTAACCAAATTGAGATAACGAACTTTCAACGAACAAACTTGACCAAGAGCACTTAAAACGGAAAACACTCAGCCACTGACATCAAAGCTTGCCAATTGAATAAAATTTTACCCGACAAAGTTTGAGCCACATAACCACTAAAACTAGCGACAAAGAAAGATTCGAAGTGGCTGAGCACCAAACTAAAAAACGTACAGTCTTAAAGCAACCTAACGCCCTTGCTAAGCGGCAACCAACAATACCACAAAACTCAGACAAACCACCGTAAACACGATATCCAACTAGACACAAAACTGCCAGGCGTTGGTTGTCCGTCTTGAGCGGATGGTTAGGTATGCTCATTACAAACACTTTTGCTCGCTTAAGCTATAGGACTAAACCATGAAGCACCAAAGCCAACTGCACCGCAATCACTACTGAAGCTGAAAACAACCACGTCACCATTTTTGCGGTGGCTCACTGAAGCAAAAAAGCTAACCAAGTTGAGAGAACGAACTTTCAACGAACAAACTTGACCAAAAGCACTTAAAACGAAAAACACTCAGCCACTAACATCCAAGCTTGCCAGTTGAATGAAACTTTCACCTGAAAAAGTTCGAGCCACGTAGCCGCTCAAATTTGTGACGAATAAGACAATTGAAGTGGCTGATTGCAATACCACAAACCACACAAGCTTAAAGCAACCTAACGCCCTTGCTAAGCGGCGACCAACGATACCACAAAACTTAAACCAACCACCGTAAACACTAAACATAACCAGACAAAAAACCACCAAGCGTTGGTTGTCAGTCTTGAGCGGATGGTTAGGTATGCTCATTACGAACACTTTAGCTAGCTTGAGCTATAGGACTAACCCATGAAACACCAAAGCCAACTGCACCGCAATAACCACCGAAGCTGAATAACATCCACGTCACTATTTTTGCGGTGGTTCGCTAAAGCAAAAAAGCTAACCAAATTGAGATAACGAACTTTCAACGAACAAACTTGACCAAGAGCACTTAAAACGGAAAACACTCAGCCACTGACATCAAAGCTTGCCAATTGAATAAAACTTTTACCCGACAGAGTTTGAGCCACATGACCACTAAAACTAGCNCAGCCACTGACATCAAAGCTTGCCAATTGAATAAAACTTTTACCCGACAGAGTTTGAGCCACATGACCACTAAAACTAGCGACAAAGAAAGATTCGAAGTGGCTGAGTGCCCAACTAAAAAACGACCAAATCTAAAGCAACCTAACGCCCAATTAAGGGGTGAACAACGCCACCACCCAACCTAAAACATTGTGCCATAAACACTAAATTTGAAGTAGAAGCAAAAATACCGAGCGTTGTGAATCCCTCTTAAATTGCTTGTTATGTGTTTAGCTCTTAGCTTGTTCTGGAAGCTTTTCGTAGCTTGGTACATCGCACAATTTCATAGACCATTTAGCACTACTACCAACAAAGATTTTAGCAGTCGGCGGAATTGGAACTGGACTATCGAGGCTGCCTGCCGGAACCACTACGCTGTTAATACTTTCTGCAAACGTTGGGAGTGCAGACCCGCATTTTGAACAAAAGCTTTTTGCATGAAATGAATTTGGATGCCTATACGTTCTGACATCATTTTCACCGTATAACCAAGTTAAGGTGCCAGATTTAGCAAACAAATTTGCACCATGAGCCGAGCCTGTACCCTTTTGACAACGAGTACAATGACATAAAAAGAAAGACTGGAACTCACCTAAAAGCTCATACTTCACGCTACCACAAAGGCATGAACCTCGATATTTATTCGCCATAAAAGCCTCCTTACTTTCGATTACACATAACGCCCTTACTAAGCGGCTACCAACAATACCACAAAACCCAAACAAACCACCGTAAACACGATACCCAACTAGACACAAAACCGCCAAGCGTTGGTTGTCCGTCTTGAGTTGATTGTTAGGTATGCTCATTACGAGCATCTATGTTCGCTGAGCTATAGGACCAGCCCATGAAACACCGAAGCCAACTGCACCGCAATCACCACCGAAGCTGAATAACAACCACGTCGCCATTTTTGCGGTGTTTTACTGAAGCAAAAAAGCTAACCAAATTGAGATGGCGAACTTTCAACGAACAAACTTGACCAAAAGCACTTAAAAACAACAAACACTCAGTCACTAACATCAAAGCTGGACAGTTGAAGAAACCTTCACCTGAAAAAGTTCGAGCCACATTGCCGCTGAGATTCACTACAAATACGATTATTGAAGTGGCTGACTGCCAAACTAAAAAACCGTACAAACCCAAAGCAACCTAACGCCCTGCTAAGGGGTGAGCAACGCAATACCGAAGCCGCCGTAAACCACCTTAATCACTAAAATCAACGCATAGTAAAAATGCCACGCGTTGCGAATCCCTCTTGAGCAGCTTGTTAGTTTGCAAACCCAAAGCGTTGATTTTACGTTATTTTAAACTTTGTAAACAACAAACTTTATGTGTTTTGATGCACTTAAGTCAGGCGTAGTCTCAAAGCGGCTACTCAATGAAACCACGTGGAACAAACAACGCCGCAGAAAACGAACTTACAACACCAAAAAGCGCTTTTGGAAAACCAATCTCACAATGCGGACTTTCAACAACGCCGCTGAAACCACATGAACTTACAACACCATAGAAAACGCTATTTCAGCGAGTAGATCGGCTTTTGTACCAACAAACTCAAAGAGCAGAGTTTCAGCAAAAAAGTTCGACTCAGGTAAACCAAAAGTCGGCGCACCAAAGAGCAAATCAACCGTTGAAACGATGCCAATTTTGAATTTTCACCACGCTAGTTAACACTGAAATTGAACGCCGATATGACAATTTCAACTTTGAGCTTTTACCACTAGATCTTGCGATATAGCTGCGTTTTTTCTCTTGCAAACTAACGCCCAGTTAAGGGGTGAACAACGCCTCCACCCAAACCTAAAGCATTGTGCCATAAACACTAAATTTGAAGTAGAAGCAAAAATGCCGAGCGTTGTGAATCCCTCTTAAATTGCTTGTTATAAGCGTGTTTCGTTTTACCACGTTCTATCTAAATCTTCTGCGTATAAAGAAATAGCTCGTTGATACTCTTTAATTGCATCACTGTTCGTGGTTGATACTAAAAGACCGAGTAATAATGATGTTGCCTCTTTATGACGTCCTAAATTGTAAAGACACATGGCATAGAAAGGCTGAACTTCAATAGAACTAGGGTACTCTTCTAGAGTTTGCTCAAAATAGCTTAACGCCTCCGAATACATGCCAAGGCTTCGATAGGTACTCGCTAGCCCGAACAAAGCATCAAACCTTTCTACCGACGATAAGAGACCTGAAAGAGATGACAGATAATGAGTAATCGCTTCTTGCTCTTTACCTTCGTTGTCGTATGACCAAGCAATTTGCAAGTGAGCTTTAGCAGAATAAGTTTCATCGTTTAGCAGCGTTTTTAGCAAAGCTCTCGACTCTTGATACTTATCCTGTTTCCGCAATTCAATTGCTTGTTTGATGATGCTTTCCATAATTTTCCTCGAAGCTTATAACGCCGCGTTAATGGGCAGACAACGCTACCACATACTTAAACCATTGTAACAGCAACACTAATGCCAAAATGAGAGCCAAAACTGCCAAGCGTTGACTGTCCCTTTGAACGCTTTGTTATGCCACTAGCGGTCACTGATTGCGACTTTACTTGCTAGACCAATAAGTAAAACACCCGAAAATCCCTCCAGTGTTCGTGAATAACGCTGAGAATTTGGGCGACTAAAGACCCAACTCCCCACTGATGCATACAAAACATTACACACTGTAGCTAATACGCTGAATAGCAAACCAAGCACCAATAATTGCATTGAAGCCGAACCTGCTGAGGCATCAATAAACTGAGGAAGGAATGAAAGGAAGAATAGTGCTACCTTAGGGTTTAAAACACTAACGATAACACCTTGTAAAAATACATTTTTGTCGCTGTCAACGCTTTCACTTACCACTAATTTGCTATCCCCTCGCCACATAGAGAGTAACGACTGAACACCTAAATAGACTAGGTAAGCAGCACCTAGCCATTTTACTGCACTAAAAGCTACCGCAGAGCTGAGGATAATTGCTGATAAACCTAAAGATGCAGCTAATGTATGAACAAAGTAACCAACACCAAGCCCCATTGCAGCTTTAAACCCTGTAACCAGCTTACCTTTCATTGTGTTTGAAACAATGTAGATAACGTCTGGCCCCGGTATCATATTGATAGCCAAACAAGCGACTACAAATAATAGTAGTGAATTAAAATCCATTTCCTTTCCTCCATATTTGATTGCTGTGGCATAACGCCGCGTTAATGGGCAGACAACGCCACCACATACTTAAACCATTGTGACATAAACACTAATGCCAAACTGAGAGCCAAAACTACCAAGCGTTGACTGTCCCTTTGAACGCTTTGTTATGCGTAATTTTTGACGCACTTTGTCATTGCTGTTTCCGAGACTGAAAAACCGTCGATTCTATATTGATCTTTGAACTCTCCAACAACATTGAACCCTGCTTTTAGGTAGAGATTCTTTGCTGGAAAATTCTCTGATAATACGCAAAGATCCAGCCAGTCAATTTCAGCTTTTTCTTGACAGAAATTTATAACAGCATCAATGAGTCTTTGACCAAGACCTTGCTTCCGGCAAGAAACATNCTGATTTTCAAGATACGCAAAGAATGAATCTAAATCCGATTTTTCCGCTTCTACTACTTCCATCTAATACTCCGTACTCCATCGATTACGCATAACGCCCTTGCTAAGCGGCAACCAACCATACCACAAAACTCCAACAAACCACCGTAAACACTAAACATAACCAGACACAAAACCGCCAAGCGTTGGTTGTCCGTCTTGAGCTAATGGTTAGGTATGCTCATTACAAACGCTTTTGCTCGCTTAAGCTATAGGACTCACCCATGAAACACCAAAGCTAACTGCACCGCAATCCCCACCGAAGCTAAACAACAACCACGTCACTATTTTTGCGGTGGCTCACTGAAGCCCAAAAGCTAACCAAATTGAGAGAACGAACTTCCAATGAATAGACGTGGACAAGCGCACTTAAAAACAGAAAACACTCAATCACTAACGTCAAAACTTGCCAGTTGAATGAAACCTTCACCTGAAAAAGTTCGAGCCACATGACCACTGAAACTAGCGACAACAAAAGGATTCAAAGTGGCTAAACGCCAAACTAAAAAACCGTACAAGCCCAAGCAACCTAACGCCCTTGCTAAGCGGCTACCAACAATACCATAAAACTCAAACAAACCACCGTAAACACGATACCCAACTAGACACAAAACCGCCAAGCGTTGGTTGTCCGTCTTGAGCTGATTGTTAGGTATGCTCATTTTGAATGCCTTTGCTCGTTGGTGCTATAGGACTAAGCCACGAGACACCAAAGCCAACTGCACCGCAATTACCACCGAAACTGAATAGCANGCGTTGGTTGTCCGTCTTGAGCTGATTGTTAGGTATGCTCATTTTGAATGCCTTTGCTCGTTGGTGCTATAGGACTAAGCCACGAGACACCAAAGCCAACTGCACCGCAATTACCACCGAAACTGAATAGCAATCACATCACTTTTTTTGCGGTGGTTCACTGAAGCAAAAAACTAACCGGATGGAGATAGCTAACTTTCAACGAACAAGATTGGCCAAGAGCACTTAAAACCAGAAAACACTCAACCACTAACGTCAAAGCTTGCCAGTTAAAGAAACTTTCACCTGAAAATGTTCGAGCCACATGACCACTGACACTAGCGACAACAAAAGGATTCGAAGTGGCTGAGCGCTAAACTAAAAAGCCGTACAACCCCAAAGCAACCTAACGCCGCGTTAATGGGCAGACAACGCTACCGTAAACTAAGCCATTGTGACATAAACACTAATGCCAAACTGTGAACCAAAACTGCCAAGCGTTGACTGTCCAATTGAACGCTTGGTTATGTGCGTACTAACAACATGGGGACAAAACGAACCCCATTAAACTCAGCTTCATCACCTGTTTTATCAAAGCCATGCCCGTGGTAAAAATCCACTGCATTAACTGATGAACGCAAGCTGATTTCATTGGCATCACTTGATTCCAACAAGTGTTCAAGCAATTTACGGCCTAACCCCGTGCCTTGAGCCTGTTTTGACACGAAAAGGTGGGTGAGATAGTTACCGTCACGTAACGCAGCAAAGCCTAGCAAATTATCATTTGAGACCACCTTAATGGCCAAAAAGTTTTTGCCGCTAAACACGGTACGTAAATCTGGGACAATTCGTTCGTTAAACTGTTGCTTACCTTCTTCACTAAACAAAGGAAGAATATCTAAAGCTGAAACTTCAGAGACAAGATTCAGCACAGCATCGATGTCATCCACTGATACGTTTTGAATTAACATATTACCTCCGAGCACCATAACGCCCAATTAAGGGGTGAGCAACGCCACCACCCACACCTAAAGCATTGTGCCATAAACACTAAATTTGAAGTAGAAGCAAAAATGCCGAGCGTTGTGAATCCCTCTTAAATTGCTTGTTATGTTCGTAGCCATTTGTACATGACGTAGCTATCAACTAACCCTAAATGAGCATGCTTATATGCCTTGGGAATTGTACCTATGATTTGAAACCCTAGCTTCTCCCAAAGCTTCACCGCAACTTCATTGGTAGAGACCACGCTGTTAAATTGCATCGCATCAAAGCCAAGTCTTAGAGCTGTTTCCTGAGAATGTTCACACATAAGGCGTGCAATGCCCTTACCTCTAGCTTCGCTAGAAACCATGTATCCACAATTACATATATGGCTACTTGGCCCCATTGCATTTGGCTTGATGTAGTAAGAGCCCAGTACAACGTCATTTTCTACGAAAGCAAAAGCTTTCAGGGGAGATTCACACCATAAAGTGAAGGCTTGTTCTAGCGTCATATTTGGGTCAAAGGCATAAGTTTCTTGTGCCTGAATTACCGCTGAAAATGTCGGCCAAAACGACTCAAAATCGGCTTTTGTAATTTCCCTAATCATGAATTTCCTCCTAGAACATAACGCCCTTGCTAAGCGGCTACCAACAATACCACAAAGCTCAGACAAACCACCGTAAACACCAAACTCAACCAGAAACAAAACCGCCAGGCGTTGGTTGTCCGTCTTGAGCTAATGGTTAGGTATGCTCATTACGAATGTCTCTGTTCGCTGGGGCTATAAGACTAAACCATGAAACACAAAAGCTAACTGCACCGCAATAACCACCAAAGCCGAATAACAACCACGTCACTATTTTTGCGGTGGCGCACTGAAGCCAAAAAGCTAACCAAATTGAGAGAGCAAACTTCCAGTGAATAGGCTTGGACAAAAGCACTTAAAAACAGAAAACACTCAATCACTAACGTCAAAACTTGGCAGTTGAATGAAACCTTCACCTGAAAAAGTTCGAGCCACATGGCCACTGAAACTCACGACAAAGAAAGATTCGAAGTGGCTGAGCACCAAACTAAAAACCGTATGATCTTAAAGCAACCTAACGCCCTTGCTAAGCGGCTACCAACAATACCACAAGACTCAGACAAACCACCGTAAACACTAAACATAACCAGACACGAAACCGCCAAGCGTTGGTTGTCCGTCTTGAGCTGATTGTTAGGTATGCTCATTACGAATGTTTTTGCTCGCTTAAGCTATAGGGCTAACCCATGAAACACCAAAGCCAACTGCACCGCAATCACCACCCAAGCTGAATAGCTACCACATCACTATTTTTGCGGTGGTTCGCTGAAGCCAAAAAGCTAACCAAATTGAGATAACGAACTTTCAACGAACAAACTTGGTTAAAAGCACTTAAAACGGAAAACACTCAGCCACTAACGCCAAGTTTGCCGATTAAATGAATCTTTCACCTGAAAAAGTTAGAGCCACATGGCCGCTGAGATTCACTACAAATACGATTATTGAAGTGGCTGACTGCCAAACTAAAAAACCGTACAAACCCAAAGCAACCTAACGCCCTTGCTAAGCGGCTACCAACGATACCACAAAACTCATACAAACCACCGTAAACACTAAACATAACCAGACACAAAACCGCCAGGCGTTGGTTGTCCGTCTTGAGCTGATGGTTAGGTATGCTCATTACGAACGCTTTGCTCGCTGGAGCTATAAGACTAACCTATGAAACACCAAAGCTAACTGCACCGCAATAACCACCCAAGCTGAATAACAACCACATCACTATTTTTGCGGTGGTTCGCTGAAACAAAAAAAGCTAACCAAATTGAGATAACGAGCTTCCAATGAATAAACTTGGACAAGAGCACTTAAAACAGAAGACGCTCTGCCTACTCACACAAATGTTTGTCAATAGAAGGAAACCTTCACCTAAAAAAGTTCGAGCCACATGACCACTGACACTAGCGAAAACAATATTATTGAAGTGGCTGGACGCCAAACTACAAACCGTTCAAACCCAAAGCAACCTAACGCCTTGCTAAGGTGCGGCTAACTACCACGAAACCCAAGCAAAGCCACCGTATTCCCGAAAGCCAGCTAAACCAAAAATGCCAAAGGTTAGCCGTCACTCTTAAGCAATTTGTTATGTTTCTTTAGCTCACAAGCTAGTCACCGTATTTGCGAGTATGGACATAGTTCTTTTCGAATCCAAGTAATCCCCCTGTGATGTGAGATAACTTACACCTAAGCCAGAATTTAAGCGCAACTTGGTAAGGTAACCCGTTATTTGCAAAATACGTCCTTCCACAGACTAGTTGAACAACAAATGCAAAATTTTTGCTTTGGAAATTTTTGACGTAATAATCTCTTACTGATGCCTCATAAGCAGATCTTGCGCCCACTGAAACTGGAACATCAACATCCATCCCTTCACGAGCTGACGCAAAACCCTCAAGCCAATTGAATTCACCTTCTTCATTAACATAACCGAGAGCAGAGATGTCTATTGGAAATTTGCTATGGTTGATAATTGAAACATATGATTTGAATGAGTTGTCAACCCGCTTGAGGACAATACGAATAAGATAGACCTCTTTGATTGCTGCGAAATACAACGCAATTAACGATATAACCAATGAAATTACTGATACTGCCTCTGAAATGGTCACCTTTTTCTCCCAAAAAAACATAACGCCGCGTTAATGGGCAGACAACGCTACCACAAACTTAAACCATTGTGACATAAACACTAATGCCAAAATAAGAGCCAAAACTGCCAAGCGTTGACTGTCCCTTTGAACGCTTTGTTAGGCAAGTTTAACATCTACCTTTTTTCGCTTGTCCTGGAGGGCAAAACGTCCCATTAGAATCATTACTTTCCTTAGTGCCCACCTTCACTTCAACATCATCTATCTCTCCTTCCACACGAGTTAGTTGACAGCCGCTAAGGAGAAAAGCAACACATAAAATAAGAATAAAGGGGTTCATATGTTTCACCTTTTACGTTGTACACTCTATCAATAATAACAAAGCTCAGAAAATTGACTCAATGACGGTATGTTAAAGTTAAGACAGGTTTGTATTGAATAGATTAATCTGCTGAGTTTAAAGCTCAAGAATGCCAAAATCACATAACGCATTTATCACTACAGTGCCTAACGCCCTTGCTAAGCGGCTACCAACAATAACACAAAACTCAAACAAACCACCGTAAACACTGAGCACAACCAGATACAAAACCGCTAAGCGTTGGTTGTCCGTCTTGAGCTGATGGTTAGGTATGCTCATTACGAGCATCTATGTTCGCTTAAGCTATAGGACTCCCCCATGAAACACCAAGGCCAAGTGCACCGCAATCACCACCAAAGCTGGATATAACCACGTCACTGTTTTTTGCGGTGTCTCACTGAAGCAAAAAATCAACCGGATGGAGATAGCGAACTTTCAACGAAGAAACTTGACCAAGAGCACTTAAAGCAGAAAATCCTCAGCCACTAACGTCAAAGCTGGACAGTTGAAGAAACTTTCACCTGAAAATGTTCGAGCCACATGACCACTGACACTAGCGACACCAAAAGGATTCGAAGTGGCTGAGCGCTAAACTAAAAAGCCGTACAACCCCAAAGCAACCTAACGCCGCATTAAGGTGTGAGCGACGCTTGGCTATACTTGAGCGAAGCGAAACTGCCAAGCGTTGTGAATCACTCTTAAATGCTTTGTTATGTGAATTTTATTACGCGCCTAAAAGAGGTAAGTTTTTACGCTGCTGATAGGTTAAAGCCGACTCTAAACAGGACTTAATCACTCTTTCTGGTATCGGTTCCGATAAGGACAGAACTATTGCTCTATTTCCCTGAAACACCAGTTCTTCACCATACAATTCCCGAAATGTATCGACGAGCTTGGTTTGGCAATTAAAGAAAAGGTAATAGTTGTTAGGAGACTTGAGTTTCCAGTCCATTCTTAGCGGACTGCCTGTTTTTACACTGTAGCTTGGTTCACCCCATTTTAGAGTTTCTTCGACTTCACCAAGTTCCAACTCCGATGCTATTTGAAAGACTAGATTTCGTAGCTCCGCTAACCTAACACGAGCATTCTCTGGGTATTCATCGAAGCGATCTTTGACTACCTTGTTCATTGGAATCTCCTATTCACATAACGCCGCGTTAATGGGCAGGCAACGCTGCCACAAACTTAAACCATTGTGCCATAAACACAAAAACTAAACTGTAGTCAAAACTGCCAAGCGTTGACTGTCCGATTGAACGCCTTGTTAGGGCTTTACATGAAGTTTAAGGTCAATGTAATTTGTTGTAGCTGCGTGGCTACTTTATTACTCTTTGGCAAAGGAAATACTTCAACTCGTTTGACCGCAGCTTCACCTGCTTGGCACAGTTTTTCATGACCAGATGAGCTAAGCGACATAACTTTACCATGAGAGTTTAACGAAATCTGAAACTCACATTTTTGACCATTAACTTCATTGAGGTTACCCAATTGATTTTGAATTAGCTGAGTATAGATTTGACCATATGTTGCTAATTCAGAGCTCTGAGACTCATTTGTGTATCCTAAATGTGGAGTTGTTAGACCAATTAGTATCAAAACACTCCTCAAAATCGGCTTATTCATTTACATTCCTAATTACTGGGGATTGGCCCTAACGCCGCATTAAGGTGTGAGCAACGTGACCACTGAACCCAACCATACCACCGTAAACACTGAACTCAACGATGGAATGAAAAATGCCAGGCGTTGCGAATCACTCTTAAATGCTTTGTTATATTTATTTTGGGAAGCCTTCCACCTTAACTGCCTGCAACCCTGCTTTATGCCACTCAGCTTGCTCTGCAGTGAATATTTGAGCATCAAGAGTCTTTGACGGCTCCTCGTTTAACGAGCCAGCCGGAACAATTAGGAATTTTCGACTTTGAGTCAGAAATGGCAAACCTGAACCACAATCTATGCAAAATGCCTTAGAAAATGAACGTGTAGGATGATCATAGCGCTTTATTTTGTCTTCCCCTTTAGTCCATTCGATGTTTGAAGGAGAAGTAAACAAGTTCGATGCATGAGCCGAACCTGTGAGCTTTCGGCACTGCTCACAGTGACAAAAGAAGAACTTACCGAAGTCATCTTTAAGCTTAAAGGCTACACTTTCGCAGCAGCAACCACCTGTAATTTCTTTATTCATTTCAAACCTCCATGTTTGTTGATGTCGGATAAATATAACGCCCTTGCTAAGCGGCAACCAACAATACCACAAAACTCAAACCAACCACCGTAAACACTGAGCAAAACCAGATACAAAACCGCTAAGCGTTGGTTGTCCGTCTTGAGCGGATGGTTAGGTATGCTCATTACAAACGCTTTTTCTCNAAATTGAGATGACAAACTTCCAATGAATAGACTTGGATAAGAGCACTTAAAACGGAAAACACTCAGCCACTAACGCCAAGTTTGCCGATTAAATGAATCTTTCACCTGAAAAAGTTAGAGCCACATAGCTGCTGAAATTCGCGATAAACAAGATTATTGAAGTGGCTGATATCAAGACTAAAAAGCCGTACAAGCTTAAAGCAACCTAACGTCTTGTTAAGGTGTGAGGCACGCAATACCGAAGCTTACGCATACCACCTTAACCACTAAAACCAACGCATAGTAAAAATGCCACGCGTGCCGAATCACTCTTGAACAATTTGTTAGCCCTTTTTCAAAAGGTTAAGACTTGTATACGACAACCAAACCACCAAGATTGCCATTAAGTTTAGAGAAACTGTTACTTCATTAACATTCACACTTATCGGCACTTCAACTCCAAAAGAAAAGGCTAAGGAAAAGTTAGGTGTCTCTATGTCTATAATCTGAATTAAATAAAGAACGATCATTAACTTAAATACCCAAAGCTTCTTTTTAACAACCCGTAAAAACTAGACAAATTCAAACTTAGCATCACTAAAACAATTGCAAATGTGAGAAAAAGACTCGAAGAGCTCAATTGATTTACTTGGGCAAGCAAGGTAAATAATAGAAACAGAGTAACTGCAACAGATATACTCTGCAAAAACAGCAAGAACTTTGTTCTTTTTAAATGATTTTCAAACAATTTTTTATATTCTCCTTGAGGGCTAACGCCCTTGCTAAGCGGCAACCAACAATAACACAAAACTCAAACAAACCACCGTAAACACTAAACATAACCAGACACAAAACCGCCAAGCGTTGGTTGTCCGTCTTGAGCTGATTGTTAGGTATGCTCATTACGAACGTCTTTGCTCGCTGGAGCTATAGGACTAGACCATGAAACACCAARGCTAGCTGCACCGCAACAACCACCGAAACTGAATAGCAACCACGTCACTATTTTGGCAGTGGTTCAACACAAGCTTAAAGCAACCTAACGCCGCATTAAGGTGTGAGCAACGCTATCATTAAACCTAACCATACCACCGTAAACACAAAACCCAACGATGGAATAAAAAATACCAAGCGTTGGGAATCACTCTTAAATGCTTTGTTATGGCGAGACTATAAAGCGCCTCATTGA
>NZ_JAKEUU010000012.1:0-51348 GCF_022398215.1 Vibrio sp. Isolate24 | reverse complement strand
GTACAGAGCCAAAGAAAATGGCAGGAACCGCTTTCAGTTCTACTGTTCTGATATTGAGCGAGATGTGGAGAACAAAATTGAAAGCGAGAAGAAACTGCGTCTTGGGCTTACAAATAAAGAGTTCTACCTTCATTTTCAACCTATTGTGACCAGTATTGATTATCAGATTCTCTATTGGGAAGCGCTGTGCCGTTGGAATCATGGAGGGGATGATATTCCGCCATCGGACTTCATTCCGCAACTAGAAGAGATGGGGTTAATCAACGAGTTAGGGATGGAAACCTTAAGCCAAGCTTGCGACTTTATAAAACAAGTCAGCTATGCAAACCATGATGCAAGGCTGTCGGTTAATATCAGCGCCGCCCAATTGTTAGATAAAAAATTTGGCGACAAAGTAAAGCAATTATTAAAAGAAAAAGGCGTTGCCGCTTCCAGCTTTATCTTTGAAATTACGGAGTCCGTCTTAATGGAAAACTGGCAACAAAACCTATCAGTTCTCAACAAGCTAAAACAGCAAGGTATTTTACTTGCTGTAGATGACTTTGGCACAGGTTACTCGAGCCTAAGCTACTTAAAACGCTTCCCCATCGATATCGTGAAAATTGATAAAGAGTTTGTTCGTGATTTAGCCGTTGATTCCCANTACTCGAGCCTAAGCTACTTAAAACGCTTCCCCATCGATATCGTGAAAATTGATAAAGAGTTTGTTCGTGATTTAGCCGTTGATTCCCAAGACAACGTTTTTGTCAATGCCATCATCACTATGGCAGAAACGCTTGGAATGACCACCGTTGCTGAAGGAGTTGAAACTCAAGAGCAAGCTGATTTATTGAGCAAAATGCACTGCCCAATGCAACAAGGCTATTATTTTGGCAAACCGCAAAGTCAAGATTTTTGGTTAGCCCAAAACACACCGGCACTCAATGTTATCGATTTTCGGCAGAAATAAGATGACCTAAGCTACTGTAATTAATGTGATATGGCCTTGTTTTTGGCCATCATAACTTTATGCTCTTTACCACTCCTTTCATCTCATCGTTTCTTCCTAAACACATCAGCCCTCTCAACTTGAGAGGGCGATGATATCAAAAAGCGATCAGTTCAAGACTTGGTTTGCTTTAAGTGGTGCAACCTCAACTCCTTCTGCAAATTCACCACGTTGGAGTTTCTCACGCAAAATCGCATGTTGGTCTTCCGTAAAAGTATAGCGAGACATAATAAAGATACGTACCAAAGCCCCCAGAGCAGGCAGCAGTGCGATACAGAAGAACATACCACTTAATGCGGTTTCAGTTTGCTCTGCATTGGGTACATAGCCGATCGCTGTAAGAATCAACCCTGTTAGCCCCCCAGCAACCGCCACAGAAAGCTTACCTGTGAAAGTTTGCCCAGAGAAAGTGATCGCAGCAGTGCGTTTACCACTGTGGTAATAAGAGTATTCAACAGTATCGGCAATCATGGCTGAGATGAGTGGATTGGTCATCATAAATATGCCCGTGATCACTGCAAGCCATGCCATCACAGCCGTTGGGTTGTCGTAACCCGTGAGGTAGAAACCGATACGAGCAATGATCTCTAACACACATAGAGCAATAAAGATGTCTCTCTTTTTGAAACGTTTCGTTAATACAGGAGTTGCCAAACACGCAATGGCGCTGACCAAAGTAATGGTACCAATCAAGGAAACTAACCCAGCGTCTCCCATGTTGTAGGTGAAGAAGAAAATGTACAAACCATTGACGAGGTTAAAAAATACATTCATAAAGAAGGCTGCCAAAATGAAAAACAGAGGCTTGTTTTTACGTACAGCTTGAAAGGTTTGCTTCAACGTGACTTTTTCACAACTCGCAGTCGAAATACGCTCTTTAGTGTTGTAAAAACCATTAAGCATAAACAACAACCCTGCAATCATCAGCACAATTACCGCTGGTAAGTAGCCTTGGTCTGCGCGTCCATCAGCAAAGTAGGCACTTAACTTAGGAAAAATGACCAAGGTCGCACCAATACCGGCATTAACCCCTAACATGGCACAGGTTGCCGCTTTAGCGCGCTCTTGGGGTTCATCAGTCATTACAGATGACATGGACCAGAATGGAACATCTGAAATCGTGTATAACGTGCCCCAAAGGATATAGGTCACACCCGCATAGATAACCTTAGTCGACGTATCTGCATCCATATTGTAAAACGCTGCCACCGTGACCAAAACAATTAGAAACGGCGTAAACAACATATATGGACGGAATTTGCCAAAACGAGATTCCAATGTGTCCATATATCCGGCAATCAGAGGATCGTTGACCGCATCCCACACTCGAGCGATTAAAAAGATGGTACTCGCCGCTATTGGCGAAATACCAAGAATATCGGTATAGAAATATAAGATAAAAGAGCCGACTAAACCAAAGCTAAAGCACTGGCCTACTCCGTAGCCGAAATAAGACATCAGCTCTCTATTATTCAATCTATTTTGTACAGTTGTCATTGTTCACGTCTCGATTGATTTAATTGTAGGTAAGAAACCGACCTATTTCTCAAGGCCGGAGCACTGACAGTTATTCCACTTCTGTGAGTGTTTTAATTAACTGCACTTCACTTGCATCATAAGGCTGGCCTTGCTCGTCAAGGAGGTCATGGAACCATTGACGGGCATAGTTAACGTCGTTACGTTTAATTTCAGGCCAAGGAAGGTGCGTTTGGGTTTTGCCTTTGACTAACCCCCACTGGTAACAACCGATGTTCTTATCTTTAAAAATCGGTAGTTGTTCATGTAAGTAGGATTGTGCATGACGAGCGAGCCACTCAGTGCACATTATCGGACGATTATGCGCCTCTACAACCTCTAATGCTTGGTGAAAAAGGTCAAGTGGTAAGTAAGCGTGAAAGGTAATAATGTCCGATAGCTCAAAGGCACGACGATCGGTTGGGTGCTCAAAAATAGGTAAGCTACGATCTAGAATACTTGGACAGTGCCACGCTCCAACCGTCAATGGCTGACTAGGATTGATTTCACGAGCCCACTCGAAAGCTTTTTCCATCAGCTCATGACTAAACACTTCCATCTCTTCGTCATAAGCGACCTCACCTGTTGGGGTAAAAATCATTCGATTCGTAGGTTCGTTGTAAAGATCCCAAATGACAATGCGCGGATCTTCTTTGTAGGTCGAGAGAATATCGCGAACATAAGCTTCAACTTCTCCCCACTGCGCTTTGTCCATCACTACATTTCGACCTGGGCTCGCCGCTGCTTGGCTGTTATGCAGATCCGGCACAGGCGCTTTCTGCTCGCCCAAGAATGGGTGATCACCAGAAAACCCACAGTCATCCATAGGTGTTAGCATGACTTTGATGTCGTTACGTTCACAAATATCTAAGAAACGGTCGATGCGTGTATGCAAACCATCACGATCTGCCTGCCACACGATAAAAGGGAGATTGGTACGCAAGGTGTTGTAACCCACTTGCTTCGCCCATTCCAATTCTTCTTCGATAATTTCAGGGGCAAACGTGTCTTCTTGCCACATTTCATTCCAGTTGACAGCTGTCCTTGGTAAGTAATTAAATCCACGCAACCACCCCTGCTGCTTTTGCCACTGCCACGCCTTATCTTCAGACCATCTTTCCATCTTACTCAACCTTCAAAACTAAACTATTAACTAATAATATTAGCTAATATATTTATTAATACCGTTTAGACCATAAGGTAGAAATGAAATTGAGCGGACAATCACAACAATCCGACTTTTAGCACAAGCTTTTGTGATCTTAATCTTTAACAGATGATCAAGATTTAATAATTAGCTAATATCTTTAGCTCACTGAGTTAAGTTGATTTTTAAGATGGCTAGAAAAATTACGATGAGTGACATTGCTGCAGCAGCAGGCGTGTCTCAATCAACCGTATCCTTAGTACTGAACGGTTCAACGTCGGTAAAAATTGCAGACGCGACAAAGCGCAAAGTGATCGACACCGCGGAGTCCCTTGGATACAACAACAAAAAAGTCGCCCATGCCTTAGGTCGACCAAAAAAAATGGCTTTCGTCATCAATGGGCTCACCAGTTATGACCCTTTCATTGATGCCATCAACTCCGCTCGCGAAGAGGCTTGGGCCAATGACTATATTTTAGTGACCTTTAACTACAGCCATGACGCAGTGATGGCAAATAAGATTGAATCTGAAATTAATGGTGGGGATTATGTAGGTTTGGTATATGCGTCAAGTATGACAAGAGAGCTGAAACAGCAACGAGTCAACACTTTCCTGCCCACGATATTACTCAACTGTACCAATCAGGCAGATGATCAAATCCCGAGCATACTGCCCGCAGATATGATCGGGGCTTACAAAGCTGTCTCTCATTTAACCGCACAAGGTTATCGCTATATTGCCATGCTCTGCGGTGAAAACTGGATGCAAGCCAGTAAACAACGTACAGAAGGTTACCGCCAAGCTTTAATTGATGCCGATATCATCCCCAATCCGGATTACCTACGTGAAGCAAATTGGTCATTAAAGGAAGCGCACCAACAAACACTGGCATTATTCAATTTAGCTCAACCGCCAGAAGCCATTTTCTGCAGCAGTGATTATATGGCGATGGGATGTTATCAAGCCCTCGCAGAGCTTGGCTTAAAAATCCCAGATGATGTCGCAGTTGTCGGCTACGATAACCAGCAAATCGCATCGGAAAGCTTCCCTGCTTTAACCTCAGTGGAGTTACCCTACTCTGAGATGGGTAAACTGGCTATAGAATCTTTAGTAACACAGATGGAAGGTCAGCCTTTGGTTTCGAAACGGCGTAAAGTCGAAGGCGAACTGGTCGTTCGTGCTTCATCAAGCAAATAAAAAAAGGTGGGCTTGCTGCCCACCTAAAGGCTACCTAGAACTCAAACTGATAAACAGTTCGGTGCTGATAGCTTCCCCTAGGAGTTAACACCCCACGGTTAACTCCCCATTCTGGTTTATTTGGCCCATCAGGAAAGAATTGAGTTTCTAATGCAAGGCCGTCATACAATTGATAAGTTTTACTCGCCCCCGGGGTGCCAGCAAGAAAATTACCCGAATAAAACTGCACGGCCGGCTTGGTCGTTTTTATCTTCATCACAACGTCTTTTTCAGGGGCCACCAACTCCGCAGCAATCTCGCTCCCATCAGTCACATCAGGCCGAAATACAAACGCATGATCATAACCACCAGCCATTTTCTGATCAGGCTCAGTTAAGAATTCACAACCAATCTTCTTGGATTGAGTAAAGTCAAAACTAGTTCCCTCGACAGCTTGGATTTCCCCTGTAGGAATCAAGCCACTGTCAGTAGGCAGATAAGCGTTGGCATTCAACTTAAGGTGATGATCTAAACTCTTAAACGCACTCGCCTCTCCCGCCAAATTAAAATAGGCGTGGTTAGTTAAATTCACAGGGCAAGCTTGATCAGTACTGGCAGCATAGGCAATAACCAGCTCGTTATCATCCGTCAAGGTATAGGTTACTTTTACATCAAGATTACCTGGATAGCCTTGATCGCCATCGGGCGAATGCAAGCTGAATACAACATGTTGACCATCGTACTCGGCCACCGCCCAGCGACGTTTATCGAAACCATCTAACCCACCATGTAAGGAATTCTCACCATTGTTGATACCCAACTGAAAAGACTGCTCATTAATATCAAATTGACCTTTACCAATACGGTTAGCAAATCGACCAATAATCGAGCCAAAATACGCGCTCTGCTGCATGTGCTCTGCCATATTAGGTGAGCGCAATAGTACTTCACGTGACTCACCATTGATTGGTAATGTACAGCTCAACCAAGTAGCTCCTATATCCATAAAGACGACACTCATACCGAAGCGATTGGTTAGCTGGATAAGTTGAGCGGGTTTACCATCAAATGAAGGGGCTTGCCCCATTGTCCGCTCTAGTGATTCTAGATAAGTTTGCATTCCAATCCTTATATTGTCTCAACCAAGCCCGCCCCTTGTTTGGCTTGGCATACATAAATGGACGCTTTCAAGCCTGTCGCAGCTTGATATTGCGCTTCAACCGCGGCTTTAACAGGCTCAACCAGTTCAGGAGGCATCACCGCGACAATGCAGCCACCGAAACCACCACCAGTCATACGAACGCCCCCTTGCTCACCGATCACTTGCTTGACGATGTCGACTAAGGTGTCAATCTCTTTGACCGTGATTTCAAAGTCATCACGCATAGATGCATGAGACTGAGCCATCAACTCACCAATACGCTCCATATTGTGATGGCGCAATGCATTGGCAGCTTCAACAGTGCGAGCATTTTCAGTAATCACATGGCGAGCACGTTTAGCCACTACCTCATCAAGCAGAGAAACTTTGTCATTGAACTGTTCAATGCTGACATCACGCAGTGCTTTGACACCAAAAATGCGCGCTGCTTCTTCACACTGCTCACGGCGTGTGTTGTATTCACTATCCACTAATCCACGCTTTTTGTTTGAGTTGATGATCACGACGGACATCTCCTCAGGCATAGAGACCGCCTGTGTTTCTAAGCTACGACAATCAAGCAGTAGTGCGTGATTCTCTTTACCTTCTGCTGAAATCATCTGATCCATAATGCCGCAGTTACATCCAACAAACTCATTCTCAGCTTGTTGACCATTCAGGGCGATTTCAGCCTGAGAGATCTCTAGGCTATAAAGCACCTTGAATGTTTGGCCAATCACCACTTCAAGGGCCGCCGATGAGCTAAGCCCGGCACCTTGAGGAACATTGCCACTGACTGATATATCTGCTCCGCTAAATAGATAGCCACGAGCTCTAAGGCATTTGACCACACCACGGATGTAATTAGCCCACATCTTGTTTTCTTGAAATTCAACCTCTTGTGTGACATCAAATTCATCCACATCATTGCCATAATCAACCGAAATGACACGCACAATGTTGTCATCACGTTTGGAGGCAGCGACTACGGTTTGGTAGTCAATTGCACAAGGCAACACAAAACCATCATTGTAATCCGTATGTTCACCGATCAAGTTCACTCGTCCGGGGGCTTGAATAATGTGGCTTGGTTGGTACCCCAACACCTGCTCAAAGGAGCTCTTTACTGCTTGAATTAGTTCAGACATGTTTCCATCTCACACTCAAAATAGATTGTGATGCCCAAGACAAAACTCAGGAATCAATAGATTGGGTAATTATTTCTGCTCTTTGTAGTGAATATCGCTGAGCTCACGCAGGCGCTGTGCCGCCTGCTCGGCGGTTAGGTCGCGCTGACTTTCTGCCAGCATTTCGTAGCCCACCATAAATTTACGCACGCTGGCACTCCGTAATAGAGGTGGATAAAACAAGGCATGTAATTGCCAGTGCTCAATATCCGTTCCCTGTTCAAAGAAAGGCGCGTAGTGCCAGCCCATAGAGTACGGAAAAGAGCACTGGAACAGGTTGTCATAACGACTGGTCAGTTTTTTGATCGCGACAGCAAGATCATCACGTTGCTCACCACTCAGTTCACTCATACGGCGAATGTGACTTTTCGGCAGCAACATGGTCTCAAATGGCCAAGCGGCCCAATATGGAACCAGTGCCACCCAATGTTCGGTTTCGACCACAATACGCGAGCCATCTTTCATTTCAGCTTCCACGTAATCGACCAACAGGTTCGAACCTTGATCTTGATAATAAGTTTTTAAGTGATGTTCTTTGCGCTCAATTTCATTGGGTAAAAAGCTGTTAGCCCAAATTTGTCCATGGGGGTGAGGTTGAGAGCAGCCCATAGTTTCACCTTTATTTTCAAACGCCTGAACCCAGATAAATTCTTTGCCCAACTCTTCAATTTGCTCGTTCCAAGTGTCAATAACACCACGAATTTGGCTGACTGGCAGTTCCGGCAAAGTCTTGCTATGATCTGGGGAAAAACAAATCACTCGACTTAAGCCACGCACCCCTTGAGTTTGGAACAGAGGATTATTCGATTCTGGAGCATCTGGTGAATCTGTCATCAGAGCAGCAAAATCATTAGAGAAAACATAGGTGCCTTGATAGTCCGGGTTGATATCCCCCGAGATTCTCTCGTTGGTCGGACAAAGAAAACACTGCTCATCATAACTAGGATGCTCATCAACTGATGGATTTTCATCTGCCCCACTCCAAGGGCGCTTAGCACGATGAGGGGACACTAATATCCATTGCCCAGTCAGAGGGTTGTAGCGACGATGCGGGTGATCCACAGGGTTAAACTCAATATTCGACATCTCAATTACTCAACTTTAAAATCATTACATGCTCTCTAGAGCTCAAAAATACAGCTTAGCCGTCACGACTCAGGGGAATACCCCTTAGGGTTGTTAGATTGCCAGCGCCAAGTATCGGCACTCATCTCTGCAACACTGCGTGTCGCTTTCCAACCCAATTCTTTTTCCGCTTTTTGAGTACTTGCCCAACATTCAGCGATGTCACCAGGGCGGCGAGGGCACAATTCATATGGGATAGGTTTGCCACAAGCGTGGCCAAAGGCCTCAACCATTTCCAGCACGCTCGAACCTTTACCTGTCCCTAAGTTATAAATATGTAAGCCCGCTTTCTCACCAACCGATTTCAATGCGGCAATATGACCATCTGCCAGATCCATCACATGAATATAATCGCGAACACCGGTACCATCGGGCGTTGGGTAATCATTGCCAAATACCGATAACTTTTCTCGACGTCCGACCGCCACTTGCGCGATAAAGGGCATCAAGTTATTCGGCATGCCTTGCGGATCTTCCCCCAGAGTGCCCGAAGGGTGTGCACCTACAGGGTTAAAGTAACGCAGTAGTGTGATACTCCAATCAGGCTCAGCACTGAATAAATCAGAGAAACACTTTTCCACCATGAATTTACTGCGGCCATAGGGGTTGGTCGTCGCGCCCGTAGGTGAATCCTCGGTAATTGGAACGACTTCAGGGTCGCCATACACAGTAGCGGATGAGCTAAAGACCATGCTTTTAACCCCTGCTTTTCGCATTGCACGAGCGAGTACCAAAGAACCATTGACGTTATTGTCAAAGTACTCAAGCGGTTTTTGCACCGATTCGCCCACCGCCTTTAAGCCCGCGAAGTGAATCACTGACGTGATCTGATGCTGCTCAAAAATACCATCCAAAAAAGCTGCGTCACGAATATCACCTTGATGGAAATAAGGCTGTTGACCAGTCAATGCTTCAATTCGATGCAGCACTTCCTGTTTTGAGTTACATAAGTTATCGATGATGATCGGTTCAATACCCGCTTCGATCATCTGTATGCAAGTATGACTACCGATATACCCCATTCCACCTGTTACTAGTACTTTCAATGTCGCCTCTCTGTCTCAATTCGCCGTGTTGGATCTCTAGCTCGCTAAAAAGTCTAGCAATCAATCTGGATCGTTTTCCGTGATCCACCCCTCATTGTGTAAACGTTTCCAAAAAAAGGTATTTTGAGAGATCATGACAAATGAAAGTAAAAACAAAAGCAAAATCTATAAGCGTTTAACTATCAATAAGATAATCAATCTTCGCTACGCAAAGACCATCAGCAGACACACACTGAGTTTTCTACTAAAAATTATTACAACACTCTAAAGATTGTTTACAACCGAACAAAACAGATGACATCCCAAGGAAACTGGGCATGCCAATGGAACACAACACATAACTGCATTACAAGATATTGCGGCTTAATCAGGTGTCTCACTGGCGACTGTTTCCTGAGTCCAGAATGATTATCCAACCTTAAACGTCAAAAAAGAAACCAGACATAGAATTCTGGAAATTGCAGAGAAGCTCGAATACCAAGCCAGCAGATCAAAAAAATCCATTCTGTCGAAAAAGCAACAACATCACTTCGACGCGGTGTATAGCGACAAACAGGACACAGCGACCAATTTTAGGTAAACGTTATCACAACTGTAGTTTAGTAAAAAATTTTACTCACATATTTACCCTGTCATCATATAGCCATTATTTGATAACAACCTCGGCATGAGAGTTTGATCTTTTTCGCCAAGGGGATAACTAAAAAAGGCGCTCAAGAGCGCCCTTACATTCAGTATACCATTCACTTAACGACCTTTAGACACGGTATGAGATTCTTTCCCCAAGACCTCGACCTGTACATAACTCACCTGCAAGCCATTCACTACTTTGTGCTTTGCTTGAACGGGTTTGCCATTAACCAGCAAGGTGGAGTGCTCACCATAGAACCACGCTTCCCATGTAGGCGGCTTATGGTTGTTATTTGTCAGTGTCGACTTGTTCGTACCATCATGACGCAGAGCTACTTCATGCTCACCGATAGGCAAATAGTCCACCGCTAGCCAATCAATATCCTCAGTTAGATGAGACGCCGTGATCACATGACTATCTGCCGCATTTGGTTTCACACCCATGAGCCCCTCAATGGTATTGGCAATAAACGTAAACGAGATCTCTGGATAGTCCCCATTAGTGCCTTGAGTAGGGCGCTCGTGAGGCAAGTCCTTCATGTCCATAATGTACTGCATCCACTTCCATGCTTCCTCATTACGATTATATGGAAAATAGGTCTCTGGAATGTAACTGTAGGCTTCAATGTTGTTTGGTGCATCCGGTGTTGAACCAATTCCATCTCCAAGACTTTGCGCGATAAAGTCTAAATAGCGGTCATTACGCTCACCCGGCTCCGTAATCAACTTCATCGGCATAAACCAACTGTTTTCTTTGCCGAAATCATTCAGTCTCAATCCATCCTTCTGCACGATATTGACGTAGTTATCTAAAGGCTTTTCTGGATCAGCAATACTCCACTGCTGATTAAAGAAGTCTTTCAATTGTTGTGCTTTTTGCTGCCACTCACGAGATGCGCTGTATTCGTCTCTGGCATTGAGCATCGCCGCATAAGCGACGGTTGCTTGATACTGAGAACCAATCCCATCTCCCGCTTCAATCGGGAATTCTCCCCGTTCGTTATAGGTTGCCGAACCTTCAAAGATGCCACCATAACCTTCCGCAATCCCATTCGGATCCTGATCATCATGCAATGAGATATAGTCCGTCATCACTTTAGTGTAAAAGCGCCACAAGTCTTTATCTTCAATATAACGTCGGTCTCCCGTCCACAGATATTGCTCCCAAGCTTTCTCAAGAAATTCAAACTGGGCCGGAACTTCTCGCACAAACCAGTCGTCATCTTCGTAATCAATCAAGTGTGGGCTGCCATCAAAGTTGATCGCCCATAGGGTGTACCACTTTCTCGACTCAGTAGAGTGCTTAGCAAAGGTTTTGAACATGGCAAAATTTTCTCGTTCCAGCCCTGCTAGCTTGGCGCCTGCTGACTGATGGAGAAAATCGCGTGAGTAGAAAGCGGTACGGTCAAAATAACCCGCCCAGTAGGAAGGCAAATAATCGGCACTGCCCGTACCATCGTTATTATTTTCATCACGGTTGATCAAGTCGTGCTGCCCTGTCATCACAAACTGACGTGTTTTCTCCATCGCCCAATCAAATGACTCCTGCAACTTGGTATTGGAAGAAGAAACCATCACTTGCTTGGCTTTCACCCGTGCCTGCACTTGCCATTTTTCTACCCGTCCTTTTTCGTCGCTAAGTTCGATGTCTACTGGCTGGGTAAAATCCAATACATCCCCTGGTTCGACTGACGATTGAGAGCCTTGAGAAACACCTAATTGAGTAATGACCACGCTGGACAAGTCACTCGCGTACGGCAATTCAAACTCTATGGTTTTACGTTCTTTGTCGATTATGCTCTCACCCACCTGCCCTTGCGTTTCAAAATCAATAACTTGGTTAAAGTGTGGCGGCTTAGACGTATTGCTTTTTACCAGTTCAACCTGATCAATACTGACACTGCCTGCGTCCGTACCAGTAAAGCGCAGCTTTATCCGTTCGCCTTTCTCAAGCGGAATTTGGTTAACCTTATTGTGTTTATAGTCATGGCTTTTTTTCAGTTTTTTGCTCAAAAAAGGCTCATCAGCAAGGTTAGTCAGTTCTACGCGAGCATCGTTGGATGGGCTAATAGCCTGGACCGATAACTGATAAACGCCAGTTTCAGGTATAGTGACGGTCTGGCTGATGCTATGCCCTGCACCAATGGCGATTCTGCCTCGATATTGGCCATCGAACGCTTGGTCATCTTTGATGTTGGCAAACCAGTAATGCCAACCTAAGCCGTTATCTTCAAAGCCTGAGTTAACGAGGATGTTTTGGCTTTTCGTCGAAGTCAGGATAGCTGTAGAGTGAGGATTCGCAGCCACAATTCCACTGACCAAAGATCCTAGGATCATGCTGGCAACTACAGTGTGTTTCATCTTGTAAATCTCCCTATTGCAATGGGATAGTAAAAATTAGAGAAGCAGCCCTTCGAGTCAAAGGGCTGAGCCCATTACGCCTGAATAGGCTTGTGCTGATGAGAGGAAGGCAGAGCTTCACCGGACTCTTCTTTATCGAGCCCCTCGTATTTTTCCATCAACTGCTGCTGAATCTGCTGCTGATATGACCCATTAAGCTTGTAGTAGCGGAAATACATGATCAGGGCAATCGCGAAGAACAAGCTTGGTAATCCAATCATGATGCACTGCATACCAAAAATGGTCTCTGGCGTCTGTTCAACATTGGGCACGTAATGCACAGCAGTTAAAGCAATACCGATGAAAAACGCAGCAAATGCTGAACCCGCTTTCACAACCAGAGTTTGCACGGCATAAGCAATGCTCTCACAGCGTACCCCTAGCTTCACTTCACCGTAATCCACTGTATCTGCCACCATGATGACGTTAAGTACCCAGAACAGCGCAGTACCAATTTGCAGGAAGACACCTGCCGTTGAGATAAGCCATACACTTTGAGTATCGTTCATTCCAATATAGATGAGTACAGCACTACCAATGATTGGGAAGCCAGATGCACAGGCCCAAAGTACACGGCGGGAGAACCACTGAGCTAATTTAGGGAACAAGACAAGAGTAATCAAATTAGCAATACTGGCGTATGCCATATAGTAAGGAAATAAGCTCTCATCACCAATGACATAGGTAAAGTAGTACACAGCAAAAGCTGTAATAATGTTGGCGGCTAAATTGTACGAAAGTGCCATACAAAGCAGACTACTGAGTTGATCATTCTTATAGATCAACGACAACATTTTCTTCAGTGAGACTTTTTTCTCAGGTTGAGCGTTATTAAGCTGAGTGCTTGAATAACGCTCTTTAACATTACGTAGCGTAACAAAAGTGGAAATCAGGAAACAAACGATCAATAGCAAGGTGAACATCTGAAAACCAAAGCCTTTGTTATCATCGCCACCAACATAGTTAATGAATGGCATGGCGATCGCAGCGGTCACTGTCCATGCTAAGCTGGCAAAGAACCTTGGGAAAGGTACTAGCTCTTCACGTTCTCGCTTGTCAATAGTGAGTGTCGGGACCAAGGACCAGAATGGAATGTCCATTAGGGTGTAGGTCATCCCCCAAAGAATATAGGTGATAGCGGCGTAAGCGATAAGCCATGGACCGTCAATTAAATGAGCACTGAACACCATATACAACACCACAGAGTTGGCTAAAGTGCCAATCAGAATCCAAGGTTTAAATTTCCCCCAGCGACTGCGCGTGTTATTCACAATCCAACCCATGATGGGATCATTCACCGCATCCCAGATCCGAGCCACCAAGAAGATAGTGCCTACAATCCCAGCCGAGATACCGACCACATCTGTGTAGTAAAACATCAGATACATGTAGACAATTGTGATGGCGAAGTCCTTACCATATGCACCAAACCCATAGCTGAGTTTGGTGCTCATCGAAATACTCATGTTTGCTCCTTAACGCTCCCATCACTGGGAGCGTGTATGATTCACGTTATTGAAGGGGATATTCTTATTTTTATTGATAAATCCATTCAGGGAGCCAGCCCTGATGCGCAGTGATTAAGTCATCCACCAGCGCATAGATCTCATCAATCCCTAACACGGCTGCAGTATGTGGATCTAACATCGCTGCATGGTAAATGCGTTCACGATTTTCCGTTAAAATCGCCTCTGTCAGCAAAGTCTGAACATTGATATTGGTCTGCATCAAGGCGGCTAAGTGGCTTGGTAAGCGCCCAGCTTTGGTTGGCTGGATGCCATTCGCATCGACCAAACACGCGACTTCGACACAACACCCTTGCGGCAGGTTATCAATTAAGCCTTCATTTTTAACGTTGCCATAAATCACGCTTGGCGTGCCGGTCCAAATAGAATTCATAATGGTACTCGCGTACTCTTGAGATTCTTTCACCGTGATATTCTCGGCTTGTCTATAGTCATCCAGATCTTGTTTCCACGCGGCAATTTGTTCTACACAACGTTTTGGATACTCATCAATAGGCACTTTGTAACGTTCAATCAGATCTGGTCGATTGGGTTTGATAAAGTAAGGTGTGTATTCGGCAAAATGTTCTGAAGATTCCGTGACAAAATAGCCCAACTTCTTAAACATTTCGTAGCGAACTAAATTGGTACAGCGACCACCATGATGCAAGCCCGGTTTAGGCGCGTCTCCTCGTTCAAAGGCGGCCAACAACTCCGGATAGATATCAACATAATTACCTTGCTCGTCCTTCTTCTCCAGAGTCAGGTAGTAGGCCATATGGTTGATACCGGCACAGGTATAACGCAAGTCAGCGTAATCCAAATCCAGATCGCGAGCTAGCTCTTCCGCCGTCCCCTGCACGGAGTGACACAGGCCGACCTGCTTAATCTCTGGGTACTTTTCGTACATAGCCCAGGTATTCATGGCCATTGGGTTGACATAGTTGAGCATGGTGGCATCCGGGCAGACTTGTTTCATGTCTTCACACACACTCCACAAGTGAGGAATAGTCCGCAATGAACGCATAATTCCGCCTGGCCCTAAGGTGTCAGCGATAGTTTGCTCTAACCCGTGGCGCTTACACACTTCAAAATCTGTCACGGTACAAGGCTCATACCCCCCAATCTGAAATGCGATGACAACAAAGTCAGCGTCTTGCAATGCTTCTTTCTGATTAAGGTGACAAGAGATGGTGCCCGTAGCACCTGCAGAATTCATCAACTTACTGACGACGAGATGCGATTCTTCAAGGCGAATTTCGTCAATATCCATTAATGCAACGTGTGCATTTCTTAAAGCGGGCTTATGAAAAACATCACCAAGAATGTTTTTGACAAAGATGGTGGAACCGGCACCAATGAAAGTGATTTTTGGACTGTTCATGCTCGTAGGATCCTTATTGCTAGGTCTTAGTTATGAGCTCACATTACTGACTCATCTATAACTAAGTCGTCTCGGTTCAACACATCACTCTCTCAATTCCTAATATTTATCAACCGAGTTAACAAAAACTAACGAAGTAGGATTCTTTTAGGTATTTTCCGGATTAATTGAGCCCTCCAATCCTAATGCGGCCAGCAATAACAGAGAAATGTTAGCTAGGTTCCGTTCTTAAATATGAAATTCGCTATTTTATCAACGTTTGAGCTGCCTCTCTTTTTACCAAACTCTGCTCTGTTACAAACAGCTCACTACCATTTCGTAAGGAGTCAAGATGCCACAATCTGATGACTTATTATCTGTCGCACCGCAAGAGAGATACTCTTCAGAATGTGTCTCTGTTAGCCCTTTATCACTTTACTCTTCTCATGAGAGGATTGACGTAGAACTACGCGCTCCTCATGCCATGCCCGGGTATCACTGGCATGGCCAAATTGAAGTGAACATCCCATTTGGTGACAACGTCGAATACATGATAAATGGTACTCCTATTACACTACGCAATGGCAGTATTGGGTTGTTTTGGGCTTCGGTTCCCCACCGCTTAACCAACCCCGGAATAAGCCACAACATGGCAATCATCAACATTCCCGTCCATCACTTTATGTCGTGGCCTTTGAGTCGGGATCTGGTCAATCAACTAACACATGGAGCGGTATTACAGTCTGACTCCTGCTGTTTAATTAGTGAGTTCGAGATAGCTCGTTGGGTGGATGAAAATCAACATCCATCAGAGAGTCGTCAACAACTCGTGACGGATGAGATCGGCCTGATGCTAAAACGAGTATGCCTTGATGGCTGGCAACAACTTTTAACGAGCCGAGCAGACAAAGCGACGAAAAGCGGCACTTCTAAACACTCACAGTTTTATGTCAGCCAAATGCTAGAATACATCGCAACACATCACAACACTCCTCTTACCGCTCAGAAAGTCGCTGATTATGCTGGCTTGCACGCCAATTACGCCATGACCATCTTTCAGCGCACCATGCAAATGACGATAAAGCAGTACATCACGGCCATGCGCATTAACCATGCTCGCGCCTTACTCAGTGACACCGAACGTACCATTCTCGATATTTCTCTGACGGTCGGCTTCAACTCGATCAGCCGCTTTTATGATACCTTTCGCCGTTATATGGAAGTCACACCGACCCAGTATCGTAAGCTCAGTCGCGAAGATCATCGCTGGGGATGGAAGGATGCCAACCCCATCAACCAATTGGAAAAAGGGGCATGTGATGGAAAGAGACCACTAACGATAAGCCGTAATATAGAAAGATAAACATACAGCAACTCTCTCATTCACCTCTGAGAGAGTTGCTCTACACTTAAGTATAGGAGCAATAAGACCTTCATTTTAATGAAACCTTTGACTCAGACTTCTCCCCATTCACAATGGCAGCATATCAAAGCGACTCTTCATCAGGATAGAGTGCTTTATGGGTATGTATTTGTCACAACCCTACTTTTATACGCGCTGTCTTTTTTGCTCGGTAGTGACGCCAAGTTTGACTTCAATCCTTTCATCTACCTCGCGACATTACTCCAAGTCTGCTATGTCTCCTTTTTAGTTTGGGCAAGCATTTACTTTGTCATTCTGCTTTACCGGAAAGCACCACATCCTTTGGTTCACTTTCTCCAAGCCATTAAAGGGTTCTTCCAACCTTTATCTAAAGCCGTCAGTTTTATGTTGTTGGTGTTGGCACTGAACTTGACGTTCTCTAGTTATACCTTTCTAAAACCACTCATTCCCGACATTAACCCCTTTCAATACGATGTGCTTTTCTATCAGATCGACAAGTGGCTTCACTTCGGCTACTCCCCTTGGGAACTGACACACACGATCTTCAGTAGCGCACTTGCAACAAGTCTGCTGAATTTTCTGTACCACCTTTGGTTTCTTCTAATGTGGGGAGCCGTACTGTTTTTCATCGTTCGGCGCGATTTAGCAAAGTTACGGACTCAGTTTCTTATTACGTTTCTGACCAGTTGGCTGCTCATTGGGGGAGTAGGGGCGATTCTTCTTTCTTCTGCAGGGCCTTGCTATCTTCATTTGCTGGATCCAAGCGCATTGCAATATGAGCCATTGATGCAAAAGCTTGAGATGCAACATCAACAACTGATTCAAAGTGGCTGGTTCGGCTTATGGGCATTGAATGTGCAAGACACACTTTGGCAAATGTACTCAAGCGATACACCGGGGATCGGTGGTGGGATCTCTGCAATGCCGAGTATGCATGTGGCCATCGCTGTCGCCATGGCGCTGGCCGCTTATCGATACAATAGGAAACTAGGGGTCGTCATGTGGAGCTATGCGTTAGCCATACAAATTGGCTCAGTCCATCTCGCGTGGCATTACGCCATCGACGGATACCTGAGCTTTATTTTGACAATCGTAATTTGGAAGCTGATTGGGTGGCTACAAAACCGACATCAACAAAGCACTACTTCACAACACGTGTAACGATGCTACGCAGCCAAATACTTTTCTCCTCATGTTGATTGGCACTAAGAAACAATAGCTTTATGTCGAAGTCTGGGACCTCCAAAGGAGCTGGCACCGCTTTTAATCTGTGGTTGTCTATGTCTAATTCAGCAAACCTTTTCGGCACAATACAGAGCATCTTACGCCCAATCAGTAGCCTTCTTATGGTCAAAAAGTGTCTCGATGCCACGCCCACTCTTCGTTCATGGCCCATTTTAGCCAGCGTTTTATCGATCTGGGTGTCCAGTCGACCATCTGGGCTAACTAACGCATGTTCCACAGAAACAAATTGCTCCAATGTGAGAGACTCTTGCTCGTCAAACGGCATAGGGTCAAACAGACATACATGCTGCTCAGAGTAGAGATAGTGAGATACGAAACGACGATTAGGATTCTCAATACTGCCAATGATGGCATCAAGTTGTTCGCTGTCTGCTATGGTTTGGTAGTTGCTCCGGTTAACGTTAAAAAAGCTGATCTGTGAGTGAGGCGAACCCTTCTTTATCGCATCGTATAATCGAGGTGCAAAGAGCTGCTCAGCATAATCCGTCAGTCCGATTTTCCACACCCCCTGATAATTTTCAGCTTCAAAGCCTTTCTTACTCAATAAATCGTTTTTAATGCACGCTAAGAGTTGATCAACAACTGGAGCCATATCATGGGCTCGTTGTGTGGGTTCCATGCATGTCCCTACACGTTCAAATAAAGGATCATCAAATAATGCCCGCATTCGCTGTAGTGTATGACTCATCGCTGACTGACTAATATAACAATCTTGCGCTGCAAGGCTGACACTCTGCTTGTGATATAAGGCTTGGAAAGCCACCAAAAGATTGAGGTCTACCCCCTTCCAGTTAAACTCTTTCACACTCAATCCCATTTGATTCATAGATAATATTAAAACTATTAATTTGAGTCATTTTAGTACATTTCTTAAAGTGTCTGCAGTATTTGTTCTAAGAGTAATCAGACCATGTTGTCTATTTTTAAAACCTTTTTCTGGCTAGGTTGGATAAGCTTTGGCGGTCCGGCAGCTCATATAGGCTACTTTCGTCATACCTTTGTTGAAAAGCTCAATTGGCTCGACGATGAAGAATACGCACAAATTGTCGCATTGAGTCAATTTCTTCCGGGCCCGGGCTCCAGTCAAGTTGGCTTTGCTCTCGGTTACAAACGTGGTGGCTTGAGCGGCGCCTGTTTGGCGTTTCTGGGGTTTACGCTACCATCGGTGCTTATCATGCTGACTCTAGCGCTACTCAGCAGCCAGTTAACTGAGACAACCTTATTCCAAAATATCGTTCATGGCCTGAAGCTTTTAGCAGTGGTTGTCGTCGCGGATGCGACATGGGGAATGTACAAAAACTTCTGTAAAGAAAGAGTCTCGGTAACCCTCTGTTTAGTGACTGCAATTTCCCTTTTACTCTTACCCGGTATTGCAACCCAAGTATTGATTCTGCTTGTTGCCGCACTGATTGGTATGATGTGCCTCAGAAAACAAGATCAAACAGTCCCAAAGCGCTTTGAACCATCTGTCCTTCCTCTGGCTCTCTTTGTGGCTTTGCTTATGGGCTTGCCTTTCATCACCCACATTATGCCAGCCCTCGCGCTCTTCAACGATTTTTTCCAAGCAGGGAGTTTGGTATTTGGCGGCGGCCATGTTGTCTTACCCTTACTACAAAATATGGTAGGAGACCAGATCACTCAAGATGCTTTCCTCACAGGCTACGCTGCTGCTCAAGCCGTACCGGGACCGATGTTTACCTTTGCAACCTACATTGGTTATGAGTTGTTACCACAAACACCAGTGGCAGGCGCATTAATTGCCACTCTGGGGGTATTTTTACCAGGCTTTTTGCTGCTACTTGGCGTGCTAAAAAACTGGCAATCGCTATCGAAAATGCCGAAGGTGTCTGGTGCGGTGAGCGGTGTCAATGCTGCCGTTGTGGGCTTGCTGATCGCTGCTCTCTATCAGCCCGTCTTTACCAGCGCGGTTATGAGCCCTCTGGATATTTCACTGGTTCTGGTTGGCTTTTATCTACTCAAGCAGATGAAACTGCCTATTGTTTGGATGGTCATCTTCTTCATGATTGTGGGTGTAGCTGGCGGATACCTCACTTAAAACCAGCTCACTCGTTTACCAAGTAGGGAGAGAAAACTCTCCCTATGACTATTCTGACGCAGCAAGCCCTTCTGCCGCCTTTTCTTCTCTGACCATAGCCAACGCCCGTTCAAGGTTTTCATTAGCTACCTTGTAATAGGAGGTTTTGCTGTCTATGGCTTGTTGTAAGTAGGGAATGGCTTGGTCAGGCTTACCCTGTAAGATCAGAAAATAACCGACATTGTTGAGAGCTTCCGGTTTGTCCATATGCTTGGAGAATACATTGACGGCACGAGTGATCTCCCCTTTCCCCAAATAAATCAGTGCGAGGTTATTCAATGCTTTCTCGTTACTTGAGTCTTGCTTTAATGCCTGTAATACGAAGCGCTGAGCTTTACGATAATCTCCCGACATATAAAAAGAGTAACTGACATTAATCAACGTCTTAATCGAGTCCGGCTTTATACTCAATGCTTGTTTATAAAACGCCTGAGCGAGTTTGTGTTCCGCATCTAAATCCGCAATCACTCCAAGCCCCATATAAGCGTATTCCGGAGAGTATTGGTCAACGTTAAGCTCAATCACTTCCTGAGGCTTAACCAAATCTTTTTCATTCAGTGTTTTATTGCTCTTGAAGCGGATCTGATCCGCGTTAATTGAGCGAAGGAAATAACTCTTACCCAACTCTAAGTCACCTGACTTGCTGTAGATGGTGCCAAGCTGCTCCAACACTTCAATATTATTCGGGTTTTCATTGATTGCGAGTAAGAATGCTTTTTCCGCTAAAGGCAGATTGCCTCTCGACTGATGAATTCGGCCGATATTGTATAGCGATCTGTCCTTATACTGACCATTTTCGAAAGATAATGAGCGAATGTATTCGTAGAGGGCCAAGTCACTGTTCCCCGCACTTAACGCCGTATCACCGCGCGTAATCGCTTCTTGCTCCGTTTTTGGTGGCTCATCTGAGGATAACGTATCAATCGGTTTACCTTCGTATAACGAGGTATCGATACCTGGCTCATTGGATGCACAAGCGGTCAAAAACATCATAGACAGAGTGAGCATTATAAAATGAAGTCCTTTCATAACTGGTTCCTTAATTACCCGTTACCTAAAGTCGACGTGAACAGCAACATAGATGGACCAATCGCAACAATAAAGAAGCATGGCCAGATAAATAGCAATAATGGGAAAATCATTTTTGTCGGGATTTTCGCTGCAATTTCTTCGACTTCCTGATTTCTTTTATCTCGATAGTCTTCCGTATATTCACGTAATGTTTGCGACAAGCTACCACCGATACGTGAAGCGTGAGCCAACATAGTGACCAAGCCTGCAATTTCAGTCAGACCAGTGCGTTCAATCAGGTCTTCAAACGCATCTGACATTTCAATCCCCGCATTGATCTTGACGCATACGGTATCCAATTCATCGGCAAAGTCTGGATGAGAGATAGTGAGTTCGTCAGCGACTCTTCTCAGTGCAGAATTAAAACCTAGCCCAGACTCCGTACATACCACCAGCAAATCCAGCGCATCAGCGATACCGCCACGAATTCTTTTCTGCCGCTTTTCCACTTTGTAGTTGAGCGCCATATTGGGTGCATACAACCCCACCCCTACGCTAATCGCCATTGCTAGATTCAACATCGACATATCAGGAGCGAGGAAATAAAAACCAGCCGCCATCCCAAGGCCAATCACCAAGGACATCCCTTTAAAAGCATAAAAAACGGTAAGTGCGTTGGCATCGTGATACCCCGCATGCATCAGCTTTTGACGAATACTTTCACTCTCTTTCGAGTTAGAAGGCTTCATCATCGGGGCTAACGACTCAAGCGTGTTATCAAACTTGCGTCCTTTTTTCAGTTTGTCGGCACGAGTAGAATCCCTGAGCTGCTCTAACTTGGCTCTCAGTGGTGATTTAGATCCTACGAGCAGCAGAGACAAAGTGAATACTATCAATATGGTCGCAAGAAGAATAAGGCCAAGAAATACCGTTTGTTCATCCAGATTATAAGTGGTGAATTGTTCAAAAATGTTCTCCATGCTACACCTCAAAATTAATGATGTTGCGGATCCACAAAGAACCAAAAAACAAACTGACAACGCCACCGCTTACTAGAGTCATACCTCTTGGATCAGTGTATAAAGGCTCGACATACCCTGGGTTGATAAAGCTAAGAAAGATAAACAACACAAAGGGAGACAACACCAAAATCCAAGCAGACAGTCGGCTTTCTGCTGACAAAGTTTTAATTTTTCGCTGCAATTTAAACCGAGAACGTAGCACTTTGGATACTTTTTCAAGGTTTTCCGACAGGTTCCCCCCAGTTTCCTTCTGTAATAACACCGCACTGGAAAATGCCAACATGGAAACCGTAGGTGTCCGTTCTGCCATCTGCATGATTGCCATACGCATGTCATAGCCATAATTAAGAAGGTTAAAGGTATTCTTAAACTCAATACCAATCGGGGCTGGCATCTCGTTCCCAACCTCACTGAATGCCTGCGTCACGGGCTGACCGGCTTGCAACATACGCCTCATAATATCTAGAGCTTCAGGGAGTTGCTCCTCAAACGCAGCGAGTCGATCTGAAATCTTCTTATTGAGCCAAAAGTAAAGACACACCCAAACCCCCACAATTGCCGCGGCGCCAACGTAAATGGGCTGACCAATTAGCAAGACGATAAAAAAAGCACACACCGACAAAATCGACGTCACCATTAAGGTTTGAGTTAAACTCCAGTCATAGCCTGAAAGCTCAATCATCTTCTTAAGTGAGGAGAACACTTCGACTTTAACGAGCTTTCTATCAAGTGGGGTCAAACTCTTGAGATAGTGCTCCTGAAGTAAGGAACGAGCTTCTTCATCCAGCTTTGACTGCGATTCCCTCAGTCGGTCTGAAAGTTCCTTATGTTTCGCCTTACTCCCCGCAGCGGGAAGGATCAGTGCCTGCGATATGAAAACAACCGCAAAGAATAATAGTATGAAAAATAACGTGGCATCCTGCGTCATGACTCCCCTCCTTATGAGTAAGACTCATTAAAAATATCAAACGGCAAGTGCATCCCTTTTTTAGCCAATTGGTCGTGGCATTGAGGAACAACGCCAGTGGCCGTAAAGTAACCAATGACGTTGCCTTCTTCGTCCATCCCTTTTCGCTGGAACTTAAAGATTTCAGACATGGTAATAATCTCGCCTTCCATGCCATTGATTTCACAAATACTGACCATGCGACGTTTACCATCCTCCTGACGCTCCATTTGAACGACAAGGTGAATCGCAGAAGCAATCTGAGATCTGAGGTTCTTGGCGGACATATTCCAGCCTGCCATCGCAAACATATTTTCAACCCGAGAAAGGGCATCGCGAGGGGTGTTAGCGTGAATGGTTGCCAAAGAGCCATCGTGACCAGTATTCATGGCCGCTAGCATGTCTACCGCTTCCGCTCCCCGCACCTCCCCAAGCACAATTCTATCTGGTCTCATACGTAAGGAGTTTTTTACCAAATCTCGCTGAGTAATCTCACCTTTACCTTCCAGGTTGGCAGGTCGCGTTTCTAACCGCACCACATGTGGCTGTTGAAGCTGTAGCTCCGCGGAATCTTCAATAGTCACAATACGGTCATCAGATGGAATGAAATTAGAGAAGATGTTCAGTGTGGTGGTTTTTCCTGAACCGGTACCACCTGAGATGAGTACATTCATCGCCCCTCGGACAGCGGCTTCGACAAATTTGGCCATTTCCGGTGATAGGGAATTAAAGTTCAGCAGGTTGTCCATATTGAGCTTTTCCACCGCAAAGCGGCGTATGGAGACGGATGAACCGTCAAGCGCTAATGGCGGGATAATGGCATTCACACGAGAGCCATCAATTAAACGAGCATCGACCATAGGGGAAGCTTCATCGATACGTCGACCAACCTGACTGACTACTCGGTCAATGATGTTTCTCAAATGACGCTCATCGAGAAAAGTATAGGGCGTTAACTCAAGCTTACCTCTTCGTTCAACAAAGACATGTTTAGGGCCATTGACCAAAATATCGGAAACGGTTGGATCCTTGAGCAGTGGCTCCAAAGGCCCCAAACCAAACACCTCATCTTCAATTTGCTGTATCACACGCTTGCGGCCTTCGGCACTTAAAGCATGCGTTTGATCGTCCGCCATTAACTGCACGATAGCGTCGTGGAGCTCTTTTTTCGCTCTGTCTTTTTCAAGGCTTGCCAATAGTCCTAAGTCGAGAGTTTCAAGCAACCTTTGGTGATAATAGTGCTTAACCGCTAATTCTTGCTCAAGTTGCTTCTTCGCCTCTTCAACAGCATGTTCTTTCGCTTCAGCTTCTAACTTTCGTCTTTCTTGAAAAGTTTCAGCCACTTCCGTATTTACCTGAACGTCTAAAGTGACCGTTGGGGTAAGTTCTTGTTGCAGCGGTTTCTGCGTTTCTTCTGCTTCGGCAACTTTTTGCTGTAGTTCTGGGTTTATATTTTTTCTTTTAAAAAACATAAAGCGTCCCTTTTATGCACAATGCCAACTATGAAAATAGCTTTTTAAACCAACCTTTTTTGACGTCTTGGTCGGGTAATAAGGTGTTGGCGAATTTTCTGACAGACTTAGCGATTGAGCTGCTTTTCTTAGCTTGAATAAATGGGCGACCAAGATTGGCACTTTCGATAGCCACCTTAAACTCATTAGGTACGGTATGAACTTCTATATTACCTACGGTATCTTTAACATCTTTGAGTTTGATTGACTGACGCTTCTCATATCGGTTAACTACTACTTCCATCTGTTCCTTGGATACACCAAATTCGAATGTCAGTAATTTCAGAATTTGAGTGGTATTTTTAATCGCGACTAAATTTTGCTGGGTAATCAAAAATATCTTTGTTGCTGGGGAGATCACCGAAGCAAACAATCGGTCTAAACCTCGAGATAAATCCACAATCACATAAGGATAGCGCTCTCTCAATAGCGGAATGAGCTTATTCATATGATGGGCTTTTTCAAAATTATCGTGACTACTTTCTCTTTTAAAACCAATTACATGCAAACCGGATTCATGCTTGGTGACTAAGCTGCCTAAAGAGACTTCATCCAAGTCAGATACATTGGCAATGGCATCAGCAAGGCCATAAGTGCTATTAACATTCAGGTAATCTTCAATCACACCAAACTGCATATCAAGATCGAGTAGTAACACTTCATCCGGGTGCCTTTTCGCTATCGTAATCGCTGTATTGAGTGCCAGCATAGAAGCACCAGCGCCCCCTTTGGTATTCATAAACACCAGTAATTCACCTAAGTGGCGGCTGGCCACTTTTTCTTCAGCGATATTTTTTAAAAGCGGTACCAGTTCTTCAAGCGTGGCTTTGTCAGACATAAAGTCTGTGGCGCCTATTCGCAAAGCGATTTTCAAGGCTCCATTGTCACTCTCATTACCAAAAACGATCAGCGATGCATCATGCCCAGCATCATGGGATTCAGGTGCTTCAAACTGCTGTAGCTCAACAATTTTCTGCGCCCAGTTAGGCCCAGTTTCGACAAAAATAAGGTCCGGCGGCGCAAAATGAGCCAAGTTTCCCACCACCAACCCATGAAATGAAATCATTTCGAAACTGATGCTTTGGCATTTTGATAGCTCGTGACTGATGTGTAGATGAAAAGCATCAGACGAATAAAACACCCAAACTGTTAAGCTCGTTTTTAATCGGATTGGACTATCTCCATTCGGTGTTAGCTTAACCGCCTCTCCCATTTACGCATCTCCTAACAATCCGTGTCATTGGTTGGATTCAGAAGCGTCGAACGATGACGCCCCAAATTCTCTCTTGGGCGAGTGGTTTCAAATTCAGGAACAGCTAACAACCCTGTTAAGCTGACAAAGCTCAGTAAACCCGTAAATTGATAGTCAAAGTTAACGACTCTTGCCCTTACATATTCAATTGTAGGAAACACATCGTTATCTGTCAGAGTTCCTGTCACGACATTTCCTGAAGCATCAAGATACTCCACCGTTAAGTTAGCAGCGGTGAACCCCACTGGCGCATTGTCAGACAAAGCTAAAGCTGGAATATCATTTTGGTCTTGAACTCGGCATACCACTGCCAGTCTAGCAGCAACTCGAGTCATATCATTCACCACTTGTAATGAATAGACGTAGCGCCCGACTTCTATCACAGCAAATATGATCAGCAATAGCGTCGTCGACACTAAGGTAAACTCTATGATGGTGACCCCTTTTTGCAGTTTCATGGCGCTGTCCTCATCATGGCAGAGGCATTAAGCGGCACATTAAAATTAATGGTGGAACTAAAGCCAGAAATAATCGGGGTATAGGTATGATTGATCGTGATAGTGACATAGCCGCTAGAGTGATTAACGGAAACATCTGACGTGCTGATACCAGACATCAACGATGTGGAACCCGTCCCTGTATGGCCGTACACGACCATATTTTTTATCTCATCAACATCTGCAATTTGATCATAACTTTCCGTTCCAGTAATTCCTGAAGTCGCATAACGAACACCACTCTGAGCCATTTTGTTTAAAGTGGTGTATTGAATAAATGCGTTACCAAACTCGGTAATCGACATTAAGACCATCATCAAAACAGGGACGGCAATCAGCATCTCGACGGCTGCTAACCCCCCTTGTCTCCATTTATTCGTCGAGTGGTTGAGATACATCATGACTCCTCCCCACTCGGATCTTTATACAAGACAATTGTAAATGGGCCTTCACTAGTTGAATCTTGCCCAGGGTTTCCTTCCGAAGCAGTACAATCAGAGATAAACTCACCAAACACAGCTTCTTTACCACTATTCGTGGTCGGTGCTTGCTGTAACATAAAGAAACAACCTAAGGCCTCAACGGTAAAGCTGCTAGTACCGCCACTCGCTCCAGTACAATCCACAATAGGTATCACCAATATACGTCTATCATGCTGTCCACCCGATGCGATTCGACAATCCGAGTCCCCCGTACAATCTGGCAAAGCCGCCTGATAGTCGTCATAACCCCACGTATCTGTATATTGCACTTCACCGCTGTTATCTAAAGATGCTTTATTGTCAGGTTCTTTGACATAGATATCTGACGGGTAATCACTCGAACTCAACCCACCACCACTATAGCTACCAAAGCGCGTATTTAAGCCTTGCCCCACCGGACCTATGGTATTACCAGGCTTAGTCGTCACAGTATCCCCAACACCAACACTGCCTTCGTACCCACCGGCAAGCGCTTGTCTCACGGTATCAGCACCGGAACCAAAGTCTAACAACTGATAATTACCCGGCCCCATATCACTCTGATTTTGATCAGCAATTTTTAATGCGTATATTTGACCTGTGTTGTATCCCGTAGAGCCACCATCTTCACCTTCACAAATTGCCATTGGGACTACATTAACAACATCGATACCTGTACTCGGGCCAGCAACGGCACTCGCACTAAGCTGTTTACTTACACCGAAAATATCAGCAAAGAAGTTATCTAATGGATATGAATCCACTGTGATACGAACATAGGTATCTAAGTTAGTGCTGTAGCTTGCCTGAGGAAAAACGGTGGGGTCGTTGGAATATTCAATCGAAACACTGGCAGAGGAGAAATCCATCTCATCGTTACCGGTCGCTCCAGCCATATTACTCAGAGTAGTATTTGCAGCAGATGTAGCATCGGCGTTAGTCCCTTCGCTATCCATCACAATTGCGGCGGCCAGCGCTGCCGCGTCAACGCTATTTTGTAATCGAGCTTTATTGAGGACAGCATGACTCACGTCAATAGACAAGGCTGCGACCCCCACCAATGCAAGCATCGCAACAGTCACCATGACTAATACTAAGCCTCTTTGCCGGTTTGGCGTTCCCCGGCATCGCCTTGCCAAATTCATAGTGGTTTCCTTAAGGGCTACTTACTCTGCCCTTCTTCAACAAATTGACTGTCGGTACCTTCCAGATCCATATCCTGCTTACCGGTATAAACCTGATAGGCACCTTCCATTCGTTCACCACTGCCCGTTGGAATCACACCCAAGTTGTCTCGGGTGGCATTCAAATTATAGGTTTGCTCCGTTTGCAATTTCGCAACATGAGCCCCTAACCTTTCAGCATTATTCACACAACCTAAGAGCAATAATGATGAGCAAAAAACACTAATGATTAATAGATTATTATTCATGCTAATCGTCCCTATAAGCTGTGACCAAATGTGCCTTCAGTGCCACCTTTTGAATGATCAATAAAACTTTCATCATTGACTTGGTGGGTCTGGTGAGGGCTATCTGGAGAAATATATGCACCGCGACCTAGCAAGTAATACTCAAAGTCGTTCGGCTCCACAAAGGAGTCTGTGGGTAGCGACACTTTATTACGGTCCACCGGCCTTGCCAGCCTTGGGGTGACTAAAATAACCAGTTCAGTTTCACCCGAAATATACTCTTGACTGTTAAACATTTGGCCTAGGATGGGAATATCACTAAAGCCGGGCATTTCTCCGACAATATCTCTGACGTTTTCACTAATAAGGCCCGCAATACCTATGGTTTGACCATCCGCTAGTTCCAGTGTCGAAGAGGCGCTTCGTCTCGTAATCGGAGGTATAACATAGGTGGTATTAGTCAGGTCAGGGCTGAGTGTTAACGAGGATGTATTAGCAATTTCGCTGACATCGATAGCAAGGTTGAGGTTAATTTTCTTGTCTGTGAGTACGGTCGGAATAAACTTCAGCCCAACCCCATACTCTTTGTATTCAATAGTAATACCATCATCATCTGGTACAGGGATTGGGAACTCTCCCCCCGCTAGGAACTCGGCTTTAGCACCACTTAATGCAGTCAAGTTTGGTTCAGCTAACACTTTCGCCGTCCCGTTTTGCTTGGCAATATCAAGGGCAAAAGTGAATAAGGTATTGCCATCAATGAAAGTGCCCAATAAACCCGTACTATCGATTGCGGGGTTATTCAGAATGGGGCCAATCACGCCACTGCCAGTATCACCAATACTCCCACCAGCAGAGGTTCCTCCCCAACCAAAGTCACCGCTTTGTTGAAAGAAGTGAAAATTCGCATCAAACTTACGTACTAAGCTTCTTTGAACTTCAGCGACGGTGACTTCCAGCATGACTTGCTGAGCGCCACCAATAGTCATTAAGTTGATGACACCCGTTTTATCCACTTGTTTGCTTAATGAGACCGTTTGTTTGTCGACTTCTTCACCCGCAGCGTAAGTTTCCGCAACTCTCAATGCAATGTTCATTGCCGCTTGATTGCTGATTTGCCCACTTAAGATCAGACGGTTTTGAGCACTGTGCACTTTGATCTCTTCATCAGGTAAAAACTCAAACAGCTTCGCTTTCAAGCTATTGAGATCATGTGTCACCTCAATATTAATCGATTCGATCAACCGTCCTCGGCTATCCCAAGCCATTAAGTTGGTTGAGCCGAGCTTTTTACCAATCAAGAACACTTCATCAGATTTCAGCATCACGATATCCAGCACTTCCGGATCACCCAACGACACTCGCTTAGCTTTTCCGGCTAACGTCACGTGAGTAGATTTATGATGCGGAACTAGAACAGCCTTACTTGACTGGGTTGCCGCATGGGTACCAGCTGCACTAAAACACAATAAGGAGATTAGAATTATTAGATTTCGCATGGTTCACCTCAGTCCTTGACTCTGATGTTGCGAGATTCGGTGCCTTTGATAATGGTGACACTGGGTGCAACATAGCGTTTGACGACTTTTTCTTCTTCGTGAGGATTACGTAGAGCAAGCTGAATTTCGCCTTTACTCTGAGCAGAGAGTAGTTTCTCTGCTTCTCTTGGTGACACTTCTAACGTCACCGCGCGAACAATAATCGGCTTGTTCTCTTTGGTTTTTGCTGTCTGGTCAACAGCCAACACCTTAATCTCTTTCAGAACCGTCACCGTCGAGGCCGATGTCGAACTGTATTTGATCGTGTTCAGTACATCGACTTTATTCCCTGGCAGTAGGAACCCAGCCACACCGATAACATCATTCACTCGAATGGTCACGGCTCGTTTATTCTCTGGGATTAACGACGCTAAGGTTGACCCTTCTCCAGGCCTAGCCAAACGGTGAGTAGTTACAATCTCTCCCGGGTAGATATTGGTAGCCACCACTTGGCCAACTAAATCTTCTGCGTTAGAAAACTGAAACTCATCACGCCATGCTTTTTCAAGCAGTTTGGTAGTGATGTGCTGTTCTTCAATCACACTCCCCGCTAAAATTTCCTGCGTACTGACAATCACCGGCTCCCTTTCCACCACCTCGACTTCTGTCTGAGGTTGCATTTGTCTATCCATCCACTGTTTAGCAAAAAATACGGCGCCTAAACCAAATGCAATAGAGAGTAAAAAAAGTAAAATCACCTGATTGCGACTCATCGATCACCTCCTCCCTTGCCATCAGCAGTGAAATACACTTCCCACGCGCGGCTTACTATTTCAGGGGAGATAACGGGTTCTACTTCTTCAAAAATGATGATATCTCGGCTGATACCGACTATGTCCTTGGGCAAACAAGGATAAAAGCCCACGTTATGCTGACGATGTAAGTCAAATAATGTGTCAAAGCATCCATCCCCAATGGACAGATCTTTCGATTTAGAAATGATTCCCCACAGCTCTCTGTATTCCTCTTCTAATAACGGCCCAAATTGGATTTTGTACCCTAAGCGACGTAAAAACGCAGGGTCACTGATCTTTTCCGGATCCAAGTTCGTAGAAAACGCCAGAGTGAGAATAAATGGAATACTTATCTGCTGACCATTAGGAAGATTGAGGTAGTCATAAAAATATTCCATTGGCACGATCCAACGGTTGAGCAAGGTATCAACAGGCATAGGTTGGCGACCTAAATCATCGATAATAAAGATGCCGTTGTTTGCCATCATTTGTAGTGGTGCCATCCAAACTTTGTTGTGTTCACTGTGATTGACCTCCAGCATATCCATGGTCAGTTCACCACCGACTTGGATACTTGGCCTTTCACACAATGCCCAACGGCGATCGAAATGCTCTTTAAAAGTAATGGAATGAATTTCATCACTGCGAACGCGTTTGTGATGTTGCGGCGAGAATACTTTGATGATGTTACCTGCAGCAAACACCGAGTAAGGTACATAAATAGAGGTATTCAAAGAGTTGAGAATCTTCGTCGCGACAAACGTTTTACCAGAACCCGCACTGCCATAGAGAAGCAGTGCACGACCAGAATTGATCGCTGGACCTAATACTCCAACCATTCGGTGAGCACCCAGCACATCGGATAGCGCGTATTCGACATCATCCCGATTGACCATCTGCGCTCTTACATCCTGGGCTGTGACCATCTCACTGTATGCATTCAGCGATACTGGGACCGGCCCCAAGTATGCGTCCTTAACGAAAGCGGTATCTGCCTCTTGCATGCCCGCTTCAGACAAACCATATCGTACGTGACCACTAGTCTGAACCGAAAAAGAGCTAGAGGCTGCCTGAAACACTTCAACCAAAGATTTCGCTCTTAAAGCCGCGATAATGTCTTCAATCAAATGGCTGTTGATACACAGGAGTTTCGTGAGTTGAAGAATGTCTGATTTGGGGTAGGCAGCGATATGCTTGATAACAAGGTTTTCGACCACAGCTTTAGGTATTCCCAAGTCGTCGAAAGTGGTTGGGACCGGAGGCTCCGGAGCTTGCGGAGTGAGCTCAGTTCTATGTCGTATTGGAGACGTAACCTGAACCATAATGACTCCTTGTCATTAATTCAAAAAATAAAAATAAATTGCAATTCCTAACACAACGACTGGAGCAAATGGCATTCTGTAATGGTCGCTCATCTTCCTTTTGAACGAACCACCTACAACTTTCGAACCAGATTCACCATACATAGCAAGAAGAGAGTATTTATTAAATATGGCCTTCGCTTTTTCTGGGGATTCCGCTATTCGTAATAACGCATAGAAAACACCCACTACTACGCTTGACACTGCGATCCAAAATATCGCCTGAGTAATATGTTCGCTTCCTAACCAGAAACCAACCACACCCAAAAGTTTTACATCCCCAGGCGCCATCACTTTTAAAAAGTAAAGAAGTAGCGCACAAATAAAGCAAGTAATACCAGTAATAAATGACCAAAATAGAAGGGAAATATCTTGAAGGAAAAAAACTTTGTTGATAAAAACCAAGCCAATAATAGCTAATAACAAAGTATTAGGTATACGATGTTCTTTCGCATCGGAAACGGCTACAGCAAATAATACAATCCATATAAGTAAATTCATTTAACCGCTCCTGCGATCTCATCCACTAACTAAATAGTGACGCAAACTCAGTGGTCAGTATTCCTCTAAATGCAACAAATAAACCAGCAAATCCCACCACAATAAGACCAGCGCCAACCACATATTCCACCACAGTTAGGCCTTCTTCATCTTCCAAGAAGCGTTTTATATTGTTCACGATGCCATTCTCCTTCGACAAACGCACAAATGACCCACGGCCTAAGCCATGGGTCGGGAATCATCAACTATGCTTAGATTAGCCACCTGAACTAAAGATACTACCTAGTTGAGTTGTCAGTGTGCTACTAAAGGTGGTAAAAATCCCCGTTAAACCCGCAACAAGAAGGCCAGCACCGACAACGTATTCAACGACCGTTAAACCTTCTTCATCCTTAAGAAATGCTTTGATATTGGTTAGTACTTTATTCATGACCAGTCTCCTTTCTAAAAGTACATGTAAGCTGTCTCGCTTAACCTTTAATTTAGATATTTGATCGAATAAGAGTTAGGATTTTTTTATCCATCTTTGGTACTTTTTTGCTATAAATTTGCTTAATAAAAAGCAATAAAAGCGAATAAAAATAATACTTAGGTCATAATTTAGATTATTTACCCTAATATAAATTTAAAAAAAACACCTCACAATATATTGTTTTATAAAGTTAATTTTTCCATAGAGATAAAACCCAAACGAGAGCAGAAATTTATTTTTTCCATGTATCAACTTTGATACTTGACAAGATACAACAAAAACAAAATGGAGACCCAGATCCCATAAAATCTAAAAACAAAATACACTAAACTCAATAAAGGCACTCAATGGGCATAGTGTTAAGGGTGAAAATGATAGGAAAGTCTTAGTTGAGATTATCAGGACCTCACCTAATCTTATTAACAGAACACAAAACAACAACCTAGGAATGCGCTTTCAGTGGATGTATTGCATAAGGGATATTGGCTTGGCCAATCAATAAGTTACGTTCATAAAGATACGGTGAGAGAGTTAGAGAGATTTTTTCACCTTCTTGACTATGGTTATGACGTTTCAGTATTGAGTGAGCCAGACATCGATTTTTGTTTTTTTTTCTACGAAGAAAATTTTGAGTCGCTGTTTCTGACTACAGCAAAGATCTGTCAAAACCTACACAAACACCTTGTTCTGTTATATCGCGATCACTTGGATCCCGAAGTCGAACAATTAGAGGTTGTCTTTTCAACACTCGATCTTAACGATAAGTCAATCAAACCTTGGGTCGAAGAGCTAAGTAAGCAAGTTCACTATCAGTTTAACAAGCACCAAGAGATCTTAGAGATCCATAAACTTCCCGCTATAGCAGAACAAAAGAAAATCAGTAAAGATCTGGTTGAGATTCTTAGATACATTGATAAAAACCTATCACGCACCATTCGCGAAGAAGATATAGCTGAGTACTGTCATTACTCAGTGACCTATTTTTCTAAGTTCTTTCATAAGTCGATAGGAGTCAGCTTCAGAGACTATTTAACACTAAAAAGAATAAGCCTTGCAAAGCAACTTCTTAGTGAAAAGCGAAAAGAGAAAATTTCCTTCATCGCCTTTCAATGTGGCTACAATGATGTGTCTTACTTTGCGCGTATTTTTAAAAAGAAAACGGGCTTCAGTCCGGCTATTTATCGGCAACTTCACTAGTTTTCACGTCACGGTCACAAGTTCCTGTTCAACTATCCTCTTATGCTTCCCTCTCTTTCACCCTGCGTGCTAAAGTTAACAAGCTGTTAACAATAAAAATATCATAACTTTGCCAATAACATGGAGTTAGAAAATGATTCAGCCTAACGAGTTAAGCAAAACAACTTGTGCTCTCCCACCACCAAATGAAATGATCCTTCGCTGGGCAGAGGAACGCCCGAATGAAGTGTATCTAAAACAAATAATTAACCGTCAATTCGTTGAATTTACCTACGCAGAAGTTGCCGATAAAGCACTTAAGCTGGTTTCTGCGTTGCAGGAATTAGGCTTGCAGCCTCGGGACAAAGTTGCTTTAGTCTCGAAAAACTGCGCTGAATGGTTTATTTGTGATTTAGCGATGATGCTTGGTGATTTTGTCAGTGTACCGATTTTTCCAACAGCAGGCGCGGACACAATTGAGTACTGTGTCACTCATAGCGAAAGTAAAGCCTTGATAGGAGGCAAGCTCGATGACGCAGCAGCAACCCAGCAAGTGCTGGATGCAATGCCAAACCTAATCAGTATTGCACTTCCCTACGATACCGCTCCAAAGTGTCAGCACAGCTTTAATGATTTAATCACTCAGTCTCAGCCCAGTACGGCAAGACCTGAGCATTACGATGATAAGTTAATGTCGCTGGTTTATACATCAGGTACATCAGGTTTACCAAAAGGTGCGATGCTCACCTACGGAGCCTTTAGCTGGTCAGTACAACAATTGATCGATCATATTGGTATCCAAGAAAATGACCGCCTATTCTCTTATTTACCACTCGCCCACATAACTGAGCGAGTATATATCTTTGGTTCTTCTATCATGGGTGGCGTTCCAACCGCTTTCCCAGAATCGCTAGACACCTTCATTGAAGATGTAAAAATGCAAAGGCCAACGCTGTTCATCTCAGTTCCACGTTTATGGACACTGTTCCAGCAGCGAATTCAAGACAAACTACCTCAGAAAAAACTCAATATCCTGCTCAAAATACCTTTCATTAACTCATTGATTAAGAAGAAACTGGCTGATGGCCTTGGCCTAGATCAAGCTCGTGTTCTGGGCTGTGGTTCTGCTCCAGTCTCACCAGCACTACTTAACTGGTATCACAGCGTCGGACTCAACATCACAGAAGCTTGGGGAATGACGGAATCATTCGCTTACAGCACGCTTAACTACCCATTTAGAGCCGACAAGATTGGCTCTGTCGGTAATGCAGGGCCTGGTATCGAGCTAAAAATCGCTGATGATGATGAAATCATGGTACGCGGTAAGGGCCTTTTCTCTGGCTACTACAAGAACGACATTGCGACACAGGAGTCGTTTGACTCTGAAGGTTGGCTGCACACTGGTGATATTGGCTCCATTGACAGTGACGGCTACTTAACCATTCAGGGCCGAAAAAAAGACACCTTCAAGACCGCAAAAGGGAAGTTTGTTGCGCCAGTCCCTATCGAGAAAAAACTCTTTGAGTACAGTCGTGTAGAAATGATGTGCTTGATTGGCCTTGGATTACCGGCACCAATCCTTTTGGTTGTACCGCATGACTTCCCTAACTTTGATCGTGAGCGCTATGAAAGAACAACAAACAAAGTGATCAAGAGAATGAACGCGGAGCTGGAATCTCATGAGCAAATCAAAGGTGTTCTGATGATAAAAGAGCCATGGAGTATTGAGAATGGCATTCTTACTCCGACGTTAAAGATCAAACGTCATGTCCTAGAACAGAAATATCATGACATCGGCCACAACTGGCCGAAAGGACAGCTTGTCGTCTGGGAAGACTAAACCAAGGAGAGCGAAAGCTCTCCTTTTTGCTTTTTTATCATTTGTCATTATGATGCATAGCCACAATGGAGCTTATTGAAGGGAATCTCTATGGATGCAAGACTGCATCATCTACCTGGTTTACGCTATTTTGAAGTCGCAGCTAGGCTGAACAGCTATAGCCGAGCAGCAGAAGAGCTGTTTGTCAGCCAAGCCGCGGTGAGCCAAAAGATACGTCAACTTGAGGACGGATTAGGCTGTAAACTCTTTATCCGCGATGGGCGAGAAATGCGCCTGACAGAACAAGGGAAAATCCTTTTCAAGCATGTCTCTTTGGGGCTTGAAAACATCATCACTGGCTTAAACCAAATTCAGAGCGAACCGATTGAAGGCTTACTTTGTGTCAATTCAACCCCTTCGTTTGCATCTAGGTGGCTACTTCCTCGGCTTTGGAAATTCTCAATTCAGCATCCCAACATCCCTATTCGTATCCTAACCAGTTGCGACGCACCAAACTTAAAACAAGGTGATGCCGATCTAGCGATTTGGCAAGGCGAGCAGCTCGATATAGAAAATAATAAAGCTTTCCACAAAGAGTTCCTGTTCGAAGAGACCATTTACCCTTTTTGCTCTCCTCACCTAGCAAAATCCATTAATTTAAAAAAACCTTCTCAGCTTCAAGCTTGTTGGTTAATCCATTATGAATCCGGCGGTTATCCTTGGGAGTCATGGTTTGCTCAAGCAGGTGTCCGTATGAGCAAGAACTCTGTTCGCTGGATGGAAGTCAGCACATTCGATCATGCCATGAAAGCGGTGATGTCTGGACACGGGGCTTGTCTCGCCTCTGATTCACTGGCCAATGATTATGTTGAGCGAGGCTTACTCATTAAGCCTTTTGATATTGGCATGACGCCGGGCATTCAGTTCAACCTCTTTTATGACAAGGAATCCCCTCGCCGACAACGCATCGCTGCATTTACCAACTGGCTGCACAGTGAAATTGCAGAGTAACCCTTTTACGGATTACTCATCCCAGAATCGTCGAATGCTTTCTCCATGCGATTGCTCTTTTGTTAAACCTAGATCATCAAGCAGGTGATCTGGCAGATGTTCCAGTTGTTTACGTGTTGTATGATTGCGCCACCAGCGTGCAATTTTAGTTAAGATTTTTTTGTCCCAAACCAAAGTGTCAGATATTCTTTGCTTATAGCCATATTCTGAAGTTTCCATATTTACTCTCCGATATTGTCTTTACTGAGTAAATAATTAACTATATTGATACCTTCCTCAAACGATACAGATTGACCATCAGTTAAGGAAAACTAAAGTGAAAGATCGACTACCTCCTTTACAAGGTATTTATTACTTCTACACCGCAGCGAAACTCGGCAGTTTCAAGCTTGCGGCTCAAGAGCTCTACGTAACGGCTGCTGCAATCAGCCAACAGATTCGGCAATTGGAAGACTTTTTGGGTACCGAGCTTTTCCTACGACAGCATCGTAAAGTCACTTTAACGATGGAAGGCGAGATATTATTCGACCAAGCCCAGCGAGGGTTTGAACATCTTCATCGTGGTATTAGACAAATCAACCAAGACCCGAATCCTAATCAGCTATCCATCTCAACCCTACCTTCTTTCGCACAGCACTGGCTGGTGCCTAGAATTGGTCATTTCAGGCAACAAAACCCCGATCTTGAGCTCATGATTGAACCCACTAGCGAGCTAGCCAATTTTCAAACCTCCAGTCTCGACTTATGTATTCGCTATGGTCCCGGAAATTACCCCAATATCGCCTCAGAGTTACTGATGGAGGAGCTGCTTTATCCGGTTTGTCACCCTATCTATCAAAAACAGCATAGTGTTTACGAGTTGAGCGATCTGACAGGCGCAGATTTAATTGAAGATTACTGGCGAGATATAGATTGGGGAGTTTGGCTCAGCAATGTCGGCCATAAAGCTTCAAAGCCAAGTTTAAAATACAATGGCTCACATTTTGTTTTGGAAGGCGCTCTAGCGGTGCAAGGGGTTGCCCTAGCAAAACATACGTTAGCACAAAGATACATTGAAGAAGGGAAATTGGTGCGCATTGGCAATTTAGCACAAAGAACGGATTACAATTACTTCCTTTGTGCTCCGAGTGCCTATTTTAGACGTGAAAAAATTCAACAATTCTGCGATTGGATTTTCGGTCAAGTTGAAGAGTGTAGAAAGGAACACCCTAGTGGTTTGGAGATTATTGATACTCGAAGCCTAAAGTGAACGTAATGATAGCCAGAAAATACAGCGGGCCATATTCAGTCCCACTCGTACTTCAAAACAGCCCCTTTTAGGCCCAAAAAGAAAACCCCTGAAGCTTTCACTTCAGGGGTTTTAAAGCTATCTAGCTAGCGTAAAGAATTACTTCTTCTCGTTACGCTCTTTAACTTCTGCGATTACTTGCTCAGCAACGTTTGCTGGACAAGGTGCGTAGTGTGCGAACTCCATAGAGAACTGACCACGACCAGAAGTGATAGTACGTAGGTGACCGATGTAGCCAAACATTTCTGATAGAGGAACGTCTGCTTTAATACGAACGCCTGTAGTACCAGCTTGTTGGTCTTTGATCATACCACGACGACGGTTAAGGTCACCGATTACGTCACCAACGTTGTCTTCTGGAGTGAATACGTCAACGTTCATGATTGGCTCTAGAAGTTGTGCACCCGCTTTAGGCATAGACTGACGGAATGCGCCTTTAGCAGCGATTTCGTAAGCGATAGCTGAAGAGTCAACTGCGTGGAAACCACCGTCGAATAGTTCAACTTCTACGTCTAGAGTTGGGAAGCCAGCTAGAACACCAGTTTCCATCATGCCTTGGAAGCCTTTCTCAACTGCAGGCCAGAATTCTTTAGGTACGTTACCACCAACAACTGTTGAAGAGAACGTAAAGCCAGAGTTTGGCTCACCTGGTTTGATGCGGTAGTCGATTTTCGCGAACTGACCAGAACCACCAGACTGCTTCTTGTGCGTGTAGCTATCTTCAACTGGTTGAGTGATAGTTTCACGGTAAGCTACCTGTGGAGCACCTACTTCTAGCTCAACGCCGTAAGTACGCTTAAGGATGTCTACCTTGATGTCTAGGTGAAGTTCACCCATACCTTTCAGGATAGTCTCACCTGAATCTTCATCAGTCTCAACTTGGAAAGATGGATCTTCTGCAACCATCTTACCGATAGCGATACCCATTTTCTCAGTAGAACCTTTGTCCTTCGGAGAAACAGCGATAGAGATTACTGGTTCTGGGAAGATCATAGCTTCAAGAGTACATTCGTGCTTAGGATCACATAGAGTGTGACCAGTTTGAACGTTCTTCATACCAACTACAGCGATGATGTCACCCGCTTGTGCTTCAGTAAGCTCGTTACGCTCGTCTGCTTGCATCTCACACATACGACCGATACGCTCAGTCTTACCAGTTGCAGAGTTAAGGATAGTGTCACCCTTCTTCATGCGACCAGAGTAGATACGGATGAACGTTAGTGCACCGAAACGGTCGTCCATGATCTTAAATGCTAGCGCTTTTAATGGCTCGTCTGCTGATACAGTTGCAACTTCACCAGTTGGCTCGCCAGTTTCTGGATCAGTTAGAGGCTGAGGATCAACTTCAGTTGGCGCTGGTAGGTAATCTACAACAGCGTCTAGTACTAGCTGAACACCCTTGTTCTTGAACGCAGAACCACAGAATGTTGGGAAGAATGCTAGGTCACGTGTACCTTTACGGATACAACGCTTAAGGTCTTCAATAGAAGGCTCTTCACCTTCCATGTAAGCTTCCATTAGGTCGTCGTCTTGCTCTACAGCAGTCTCAACTAGCTCTTCACGGTACTGTTCTAGATCGTCAACCATGTCAGCTGGAACGTCTTGAACTTCGTAGTTTTCTGGAAGACCTGAGTCATCCCATACGTACGCTTTACGAGTCAGTACGTCTACAACACCAACGAAATCGTCTTCACGACCGATAGGCAGAGTCATTACTAGTGGGTTTGCACCTAGAACGTTCTTCACTTGGTCAACAACGCGGAAGAAGTCTGCACCCATACGGTCTAGTTTGTTTACGAAGATCAGACGAGATACTTCTGAATCGTTAGCGTAGCGCCAGTTAGTTTCTGACTGAGGCTCAACACCACCAGAACCACAGAATACACCGATACCACCGTCAAGAACTTTAAGTGAACGGTAAACTTCTACTGTAAAGTCAACGTGTCCTGGAGTATCGATAACGTTTAGGCGGTGGCCATTCCACTCACAAGTTACGGCAGCAGACTGGATTGTGATACCACGCTCAGCTTCCTGCTCCATGAAGTCAGTTGTAGACTCACCGTCATGTACTTCACCAGTTTTGTGGATTTTACCAGTAAGCTTAAGGATACGCTCAGTGGTGGTAGTTTTACCCGCATCAACGTGCGCGAAAATACCAATGTTTCTGTACTTTGATAAATCTGCCATTGTCTTACTCTGTTAATAAGGTATAAATTGCGCGCAGAGTATATCACAATCTGTCAAGACTGATAGCTTTGCGTGCCTATGTGAATAAAAAAAACTTTTCTCACCAATACTAGCAGTAAATGATGAGTTTTTATGATCAATCTAAGCTCGTTATACGAGCTTATATAGAGAAAAAGGGCTGCTCATATCATTATTCGCAGCACCTTTGTGTTACTTAAGCCACGGCTTATCCGCGTGGGCAGATTTCAGCTTGAGGGAAGAAGAACTCAATTTCACGCGCTGCGGACTCTGGGCTATCTGAGCCATGAACAGAGTTATGGCGCATGCTGAGTGCGTAATCAGCGCGAATCGTACCACATGCCGCTTCTTCCGGGTTGGTTTTACCCATTAGCTCCCGATAGCGAGCAATAGCATTTTCGCCTTCAAGAACCTGCACCATAATAGGACCTGAAGTCATAAACGCTTTGAGATCTTCAAAGAATGGCTTGCCTTCATGTTCAGCGTAAAATCCGCTCGCTTGCGCTTCAGTTAAACGTACCATTTTCGCTGCAATAATCTGTAAACCCGCTTTTTCAATACGATGATAGATCTCACCGATGAGGTTGCGTTCTACTGCATCGGGCTTAATGATCGAAAAGGTTCTTTCTAGAGCCATAGGGTATCCTTTTATTTTCTTTGTTTTACTTCAAGAAACAGCTAGCTGTTTCTTGGATTTATTTGTTTGCTTGCTGAATGAGTAGGCCTGCAAGAGTACGCACGCCAACACCTGTCGCACCAGCTGCCCACTTGTCGGTGGCAGACTTACGGTACGTTGCAGCACAGTCGAAATGTAACCAACCTTTCTTATAGTCTTCTACAAAGTAAGAGAGGAAAGCGGCAGCGGTACTTGCACCTGGAGAATAATCACCGCTACTGATGTTGGATAAGTCCGCAAAGTTTGACGGTAACATCCCACGATGGAAATCCGCTAAAGGTAGAGGCCAAAGGCCTTCCTTTTCTTCTCTTGCCGCCGATTGCGCTTGTTGAGAAAGCTCTTCATCAAAACTCATCAGTGCGTGGTAATCGTTACCCAATGCATTTTTGGCTGCGCCTGTTAGGGTCGCGCAATCAATGATCAGCTCAGGGTTTTGTTCACTCGCATAAATAAGGCCATCGGCAAGAACAAGGCGACCTTCCGCATCGGTATTCATGATCTCAACGGTTTTGCCATTTTTATAGGTAATGATGTCACCCAGCTTAAGTGCACGCCCAGAAATCATATTCTCTGCACAGCAAAGGATCAGTTTCACACGCTTGTTCAACCCACGCATAATCGCGAGACCTAAGCCGCCAGTAATAGTCCCTGAGCCGCCCATATCCGCTTTCATCGCCGTCATAAAGCCAGATGGTTTAATGCTGTAACCACCGGAGTCGAAGGTAATACCTTTACCGACTAAACATGCCCACACTGGTGCGTCTTCGTCACCAGTTGGGTTAAAGTCTAATTGGAGCATCGCCGATGTACGTTCAGAGCCTCGACCTACCGCATAGATGCCTTCCCAGCCTTCCGCTAGCAAGTCTTTATCTTTCACGATTCGAGCTTTAACCGTACCTTCTGGCGCGACCGACTTGATAAACTCAGCAGCCATGGTCGCGAGCTGACGTGGTGCCACTTCTTCAGCAGGCTTGTTAATAATATCGCGAGTAAATTCGGTCGCTTTAATGCGCGCTTCCAACTCACTCTGAGCTGCTTCCACTAACTCAGGTAAAGCTAATGTGTTGTTTTTCTTTGGTCCACGATAGCCTTGGTGAAATGCCCATACACTTTCTAGGTCCCAACCTGCGCCTTCTAGAGAGACAGCCGTAATAACTTGTGAATCCAATTTACGCGCTGCGCGTTGGACAGCGCCAAGATCATGGCCTTCACCGAGGTGAATGGTGGCACCATTCTCAGTGAAAGAAAGGATCGCTTTTTCCCCCCAGTGCGGTGCAGCGGGCTCTTGACTCAAAAATACTGACATCTGTGTAGACATGGTTTCTCCTTGTCCTTTTATTAGCGTTGCCTACGCCATTTTGCTTAACGTTCGGATGTTAGCATTTTGTAGGGTTAAAATGTCAATTCGATAAAAAAACGGGCACTGAGGCCCGTTATTTTTAGTAAAATTTGTTAACTGGAAAGACTTTTTCAGCAGTATCAATCCATTTCATCCATCCAGCATAGGATCACAGCTTCAAGAATCTTCTCATTTGAACGATTAGGCTCGTCATCAAAGTCATCCAGTTCCATGATCCATTGGTGTAGATCGGTAAAACGTACTGTCTTTGGATCCACTTCTGGAAATTTATCGCACAATTCAATTGCAATATCGCGGGAGTCTGTCCATTTCATGATTACACGTCCTATATGATGATACGTAGATTAGTGATCTTCTGATGCGTGGTTTAATGTGTACTTAGGGATTTCAACTACAAGGTCTTCGTCAGAAACTCTCGCTTGGCAGCCCAAACGAGACTCAGGCTCTAAGCCCCATGCTTTATCTAGCATGTCATCTTCAAGCTCATCGCTCTCTTCCAAGGAATCAAACCCTTCGCGGATAACAACATGACAAGTCGTACAGGCACACGATTTTTCACACGCATGCTCAATACCAATACCATTTTTCAGAGCCACATCCAGTACAGTTTCACCCGTATTTGCTTCCAGTACAGCACCTTCTGGGCATAAATCTTCGTGTGGTAATACTATAATTTTAGGCATAACTTCTTATCTCTTAAATATCATCTACCGATTGACCTGACAGTGCAGCTCGAATCGATTTATCCATACGGCGTGAAGCAAATTCTTGGCTTGCTTTGTCTGTATCCTTGATTCCCTGCTCAATAGCCTCTGCATTTTCGCCATTACGAAGCTCAATCAAAGACTCAATAGCTTTAATCAACACTTCTCTTTCAGCTGTAGACAGTAACTCGTCACCATCAGCTTGCATTGCAGCTAGCAAACCTTCAATCACTCGGTCAGCTTCAACACGTTGCTCTGCCAAAGCTCGCGCCTTCATATCTTCTTTCGCATAAGTCATCGACTCTCGAAGCATGTTTGCGACTTCGTCATCACTCAAGCCATAAGAAGGCTTCACTTGAATTTCAGACTGAACACCCGTGCTCTTTTCCATCGCAGTCACAGAGAGTAAACCGTCCGCATCCACTTGGTATGTCACTCGGATATGTGCGGCGCCCGCAGCCATTGGTGGAATACCTTTGAGTGAAAAGCGAGCGAGCGAGCGGCAGTCATCTACCATTTCACGTTCACCTTGAACAATATGAACACTCATGGCCGTCTGACCATCCTTAAACGTGGTAAATTCTTGTGCTCGTGCGACTGGAATCGTGGTGTTGCGTGGGATAATTTTCTCAACCAACCCACCCATGGTTTCAATGCCGAGAGAAAGTGGAATAACATCGAGTAGCAGCATTTCTGAGTCAGGCTTGTTCCCCACTAAAATATCCGCTTGAATACCTGCACCAATGGCAACCACTTCATCAGGGTTGATGCTAGTGAGCGGCGTTCTGCCAAAAAAGTCGCCAACCATTTCGCGGACAAGTAGTGTACGAGTTGAACCGCCAACCATGACAACTTCAAGCACATCATCCGCATCAACGTCTGCATCTTTCAGTGCTCGGCGACAAGACATCAGGGTTTTCTTTACAAGAGGCTGAATTAAAGATTCAAATTCCTCTCGCGTCACACAACCTTTCCAACCAAGGATGTCAACGTCGACACTATCTTGCTCAGAAAATGCAATTTTTGTTTCCGTCGCGATATTGAGAACCTTGCGGTTTTGCTCGGCCGTCAGTGCGGTGTGAACTCCAGCCTTTTCAATCAAGAATTCAGCGAGGAGATGATCAAAGTCGTCGCCGCCTAATGCTGAGTCGCCACCAGTAGCCAGTACTTCGAATACACCCTTTGATAAACGAAGTATTGAGATATCAAACGTACCACCACCGAGGTCATAAACAGCAATGATGCCTTCCTGACCAGAGTCTAGACCATATGCGATCGCCGCCGCCGTAGGCTCGTTCAAAAGACGAAGCACATGAAGGCCCGCCAGTTTAGCTGCATCCTTAGTTCCGGCGCGCTGAGCATCATCAAAATATGCTGGTACAGTAATCACTACACCCGCTAAATCTCCCCCGAGCGTTTCTTCAGCACGCTGTCCTAACGCTTTCAAAATATCGGCTGAGACTTCAATTGGGTTTTTATCGCCGGATGCGGTCTGAAGAACAGGAAGACCGTTATCACTCGCTTTAAATTGATAAGGTAGATTTGGATAGCGAGCCTGAATATCTTCAAGTGAGCGGCCAATTAACCGCTTCACTGAAATCACTGTGTTCTGTGGGTCAACTTCGGCTTGCGCTTTCGCGTCATAACCTACTTCAGTTTGCTCACCATCATAGTGGACGATTGATGGCAGGATGCTACGCCCTTGCTTATCTTTTAGCGTTGCAGCATCGCCGCTGCGAACAGACGCAACAAGTGAATTTGTCGTGCCAAGATCGATGCCCGCAGCCAGTTTATGCTCATGTGGCGCCGAGCTTTGACCCGGTTCTGCGATTTGAAGTAATGCCATGGTGGTTCCTTATCTATAACTAGCCGAGGAGTTTCTCTTCCACTAGCTCGATTTCATTTTTTAATTTGGCGATAAATTTTAGCTTACGTACACGCTCAGCGGCTTGCAGCCAAAGACCATCATTCAGTTCCTGCTCAACAGACTGAAGATGCTGCTTGTACATTTTGCTCACCTTGCTATCAAAGTCGAATAGCGCGTCTTCTGGATCAGACTGAGTCGAGATCGCTTCAAGCTCTTCACGCAGCTCCATTTGCTCCATTAGAAACATGGGATCACTCATCGTTTGCTGTTCGCCACGAATATCCACACCATTTTCAGCAAGAATGTACTCTGCACGAGAGAGAGGGCTTTTTAAGACTTGATAAGCATCGTTAATCTCTGATGCTTTTTGTACCGCCATTAGGCGATCACGCTCGGATCCATTGGCAAAGTTGTCTGGATGGAAGCGTTTTTGAAGATCACGGAATTGTGAAGAAAGAAGGCTACCATCCAGCTGAAACTGACTTGGTAGCCCAAATAATTCAAAGTAATTCATGGAGAATTCGGCCCTTGGTAATCAACCTGCAAGTGAGGCTTGCAGGTGCTATCAATTATACGTTGAAGCTTTCACCACAACCACATTCACTTTTAGCATTCGGGTTATTGAATTCAAAGCCTTCATTCAACCCTTCTTTAACATAGTCAAGCTCTGTACCATCTAAGTACACTAGGCTCTTTTGATCGATAATGACCTTAACACCTTCGTGTTCGAATACCGAGTCTTCTTCGTTAAGTTCATCAACAAATTCAAGCACATAAGCCATACCAGAACAGCCAGTCGTCTTGACACCTAAGCGTAAACCGATACCTTTTCCTCGGTTTTCTAAGAATGTTCTAACGCGACTTGCCGCGGTTTCTGTCATTGTGATGGCCATACTGCACCTTGTGTGTTGATTTGCGAACGGAATGGGAGCTTTAGGCTCCCATTATATACTGATTACTTAGTCTTGGTGTTTTTTCTTATAGTCAGCAACCGCTGCTTTGATTGCATCCTCTGCAAGAATTGAGCAGTGTACTTTTACTGGCGGTAATTCAAGTTCTTCAGCAATTTCAGCATTCTTAATCGCTGCTGCTTCATCAATACTCTTACCTTTAACCCACTCAGTTACCAGTGAACTTGATGCAATCGCGCTACCGCAACCGTACGTCTTAAACTTTGCATCTTCAATAATACCTTCCGGTGTTACCTTGATTTGAAGTTTCATTACGTCACCACAAGCAGGGGCTCCTACCATGCCGCTACCTACCGCTGGATCTTCTTTATCGAATGAACCAACGTTGCGTGGGTTCTCGTAGTGATCAATTACTTTTTCGCTATATGCCATGTTATTTACCTCGAATCCTCTATTACTATCCTTGGAGCTTTAGTTACTGATTAGTGGTGTGCCCACTCAACAGTACTTAAATCCACTCCCTCTTTGTACATATCCCATAGAGGAGACATGTCGCGCAGCTTAGTAACGGCTACGCGGATTTGTTCAATTGCGTAATCCACTTCTTCTTCAGTAGTAAAGCGACCGAATGAGAAACGTACAGAACTGTGTGCCAGCTCATCATCTAAACCTAGAGCGCGAAGAACATACGAAGGTTCTAGGCTTGCAGATGTACACGCACTGCCAGAAGAGACGGCAAGATCTTTAAGAGACATCAGCAGTGATTCACCTTCTACGAAAGCAAAGCTAATGTTTAGGTTATGCGGTACGCGCTGTTCAAATGAACCGTTTACAGTAACGGCTTCAAGATCCTTAACTCCATCATAAAGACGGTTACGCAGTGCCATTGCATGGTCATAATCTTTCTGCATATCTTCTTTAGCAATGCGGAAAGCTTCACCCATACCAACAATTTGGTGTGTCGCCAATGTGCCAGAACGGAAACCACGTTCATGGCCACCACCGTGCATCTGAGCTTCTAGACGGATACGAGGCTTACGACGTACATACAATGCGCCAATACCCTTAGGACCGTACGCCTTGTGCGCAGATAGTGAAATCAAATCGACTTTCATTTCTTGCACATCAATTGGAAGCTTACCAGCTGATTGCGCTGCATCCACATGGAAAACAACTTTGCGCTCACGGCATAATTCGCCAATTGAAGCGATATCTTGGATAACACCGATTTCGTTATTCACATGCATGATAGAAACCAATACCGTGTCTTCACGCATCGCTGATTCAAGCTTTTTAAGATCGATCAAGCCATTCGATTCTGGCTCAAGGTATGTCACCTCGAAGCCTTCGCGTTCTAATTGACGACAAGGATCTAGGACAGCTTTGTGCTCAGTTTTGCACGTAATAACGTGTTTACCTTTCTTCGAATAGAAATGAGCTGCACCTTTGATTGCAAGGTTATCTGATTCTGTCGCGCCAGAAGTGAAAACAATTTCGCGAGGGTCGGCATTCAGTAGATCAGCAATTTGCTCACGAGCAGTATCAACCGCTTCTTCTGCCTGCCAGCCGTATCGATGTGAACGAGATGCTGGGTTACCAAACGTACCGTCCATTGTCATGTACTGAACCATTTTTTCAGCCACACGAGGGTCTACAGGACAAGTCGCTGAATAATCTAGATAAATAGGCAGTTTCATTCTCTACTCCAATGTAACAGGCAAACCGCTTAAGAGCGGACATTTACACCGATGGGCGCGGTGTTAGAATTCTTGTTAGAAAACCCATGATTTACCGCAAGATCTAGGTCTTGTCGGTCTGAAATTTCAAGGACTTCATTATCCGTCATCAACTCACCCAAGGTGATGTTGTTTAAGAAGTCACTAATACGTGAGCTCAAATCACGCCAAAGAGTGTGCGTCAGGCAGCGCGTTCCACCTTGACAGTCGGCTTTACCGTGACACTTAGTTGCATCCACAGACTCATCAACAGCGGCGATAACTGTGCCGATAGCAATGGTATTCGCTTCTGCTCCCAATCGGTAACCACCACCAGGACCACGAACGCTGGAGACTAACCCCGCTTTACGTAGCTTGGAAAACAACTGCTCCAGATAAGAAAGCGAGATACCTTGACGTTCAGAAATGTCCGCCAACGGTACTGGGTTTTGCTGTGAGTGCAGAGCCACATCTAACATGGCTGTAACTGCGTATCTTCCTTTAGATGTAAGTCTCATATAACACCATATCCACATCGTTTATGTGGTATAGAGTTTTTCATACTTGAGTAATTTGGTCAAGTATATAATTGACTATTTTACTCAAGTATTCAACCCCACATAAAAGGAGGATAAATCAACGACTCATTTTCTTCTCAACAGAGGTCAAAATCCCGCGCAGAATATTCAGTTCTTGAGCTTCAGGTCGGGCCCGATTGAACAAACGACGTAGCTTGTTCATAACCTTACCTGGATGATCATCACTAATGAATTGGGTTAACTTAGCCACTTTTTCAAGGTGCAGGAAAAACAATTCGAGTTCTTTGTGCCTAGGGTATTCCTCAGTCGTAACGGGTTGATATTGGCTTTGTTCTTTATCTAAGTAAGCCATACGAACTTCGTAGCTAAGTGTTTGTACTGCCATCGCTAAGTTCAACGAACTGTATTCGGGGTTGGCTGGAATACATACGTGATAATGACAAGTCTGTAATTCCTCATTCGTTAACCCTGTTCGTTCACGACCAAATACCAAGGCAACAGGAGCCACAGAGCCTTGTTCCACGAATTTCTTACCGCATTCACGAGGCTCTAGCATTGGCCATTCTAAGGTGCGCGAACGTGCGCTGGAGCCAACGACCAAACTGCAATCCGCAACGGCATCACTCAAAGTCTCTGCAATAGTAGCCTGCTGTACAATGTCAGCAGCCCCAGCCGCGAGTGCAATAGCCTGATCATCGATCTCACATTGAGGTTCAACCAGAACTAGGTTAGACAATCCCATCACCTTCATAGCGCGAGCTGCAGAGCCGATATTTCCTGAGTGAGATGTGCCAACCAGTACTACTTTGACATTGTTTAGCATTGGTGTTTTCCAAGACAGAATTTTGAACTGCGCGATATTATCATATACCTGAGTAAAATGGTCAGACCCTTTCACGGAATTAACTCAAAAGTGTAAAAATTAACCACTTCCATTTGGAGGTTTATCTGGTATACTGCTGCCCGTTTTTCTGTTCTTTAACATCCGTTGGGAAATTAGTATGCATCCAATGCTTAATATTGCTATTCGTGCTGCACGAAAAGCAGGCAATCATATTGCTAAATCTTTAGAAAATGCTGAGAAGATTGAATCGACTCAAAAAGGCATCAATGACTTTGTTACTAACGTAGACAAAGAAGCAGAAGCTATCATCATCGATACGATCAAAGCGTCTTACCCTGATCACACTGTTGTTGGTGAAGAATCAGGCCTTATTCAAGGTAAAGATGACGAAGTGCAATGGATCATCGACCCACTGGATGGCACAACAAACTTTGTAAAAGGTTTGCCTCATTTTTCTGTATCGATTGCTGTACGCATCAAAGGCAAAACAGAAGTCGCTTGTGTTTATGACCCTATGCTCAACGAGCTCTTCACGGCTCAACGTGGTTCTGGGGCTCAACTTAACAATGCTCGCATTCGTGTTAAGCAATTAAAAGATCTTCAAGGCACTGTTCTAGCTACAGGTTTCCCATTCAAACAGAAGCAACACTCTGAGTCTTACTTCAAGATCATGTCTTCACTCTTTGTTGATTGTTCAGACTTCCGTCGTACGGGCTCTGCCGCCCTAGACTTATGTTATTTAGCAGCTGGGCGTGTTGATGGATTCTTCGAACTTGGCCTAAAGCCTTGGGACATCGCTGCAGGTGAATTGATTGCTCGCGAAGCTGGCGCTATTGTCACCGACTTCGCTGGTGGTACGGATTATATAAAATCTGGTAACCTTGTTGCTTCAAGTGCACGTGGTGTAAAAGGTATTCTTAAGCACATCCGTGAAAATGGCAATGAAGCACTCCTAAAATAACCAAAAGCTCCGTCACAGCTGAAATTCTTAGCCCGCTCTACAACGAGTGGGCTTTTTGTTTAATTAGATTTTGATAGCTTCACAAAAACTCACATCAGCCCTACCCGTTTTCTCATCATAAGAATGATACAGTTCGAAACATGGGCGCTGATCCAGCTCAAACTCTTTCGCAATGATTTCCTCAATCAACTGATTCCAGTATTTTTCATATTGCTGTTTATCTTCAACAGTTTTACGTAATACTGCATAGCTCCCCGCAGGGATCACCTCGATAGCAACGCCACTCCCACCAGTCGTACCTTCAGGTACTTGCAAAGCGATATCTGTTCGACACTTATCAGCAGGTGTAATTTCAGGGTTATCATGATAGAGAAATAGGCATTCTCCTTGTAAACCTTTAGCCCCAGCCCATAAATAGAGCTTTTCTACCGCTTCTTCATAGTTCTCACCGTAAGGCCCAACAACCCGAACATACGCAACCGTTCTCTTTTCTAAATTCACTGTCTTCATATCAATATTCCCTTGCTTCTTTAATTCGAAATCAGAATATCTAAGAGAAGCACCTACTTCGTTACCATTCTTGCGGAGCTTGGATCCAATCTTGCTATTTCTCATTAAAGCCGAGTATTCCTGCATGGTTTGGCATTGCTTAATCTGAGTTGGGGTGACACCAATATAAGTTTTAAAGCTTTTGGCCATAGCCTGAGAGCTTGAAAAGCCACACTCTAGTGCCACTGCTGTTATTGAAGAGGATTGAAACATGAGTAACTGTGCAGCTTTCTCATACCTTATTCGGCGTATATATTCAGAGATGGTCTCCCCTGTTACGACTTTAAACACTCGATGTAAGTGGAAAGGTGAGAGATTGGCGACCTTTGAGGCCTTATCTAAATTAAGTCGCTCAGAGCAGTTCTCCTCTAAATAGAATTGAAGCTGTCTAACCCTTTGCAAGTGATCCATTCCCTCTCCTATCATCCAATCCTGCTACCATGCTAACACAGTAAAGTAAGATCATTAGGTAGTAGATTCACAGGCGATTGTTTTGTGATAGATATAAATCCATCATTGGTAAAGGTGGCTATTGGTTAGACTGGAGACAAACGAAAAATGAAAAAGGCTCTAGTCTTTCGACTAGAGCCTTAAATATGGCAGGGGTGGAGAGATTCGAACTCCCAACACGCGGATTTGGAATCCGCTGCTCTGCCAATTGGAGCTACACCCCTATCTCGTGTTTAATGAGACGACTCTCTAATAAGTGGCGGAGTGGACGGGACTCGAACCCGCGACCCCCGGCGTGACAGGCCGGTATTCTAACCAACTGAACTACCACTCCGCAGTGGTATCATCTGCTATTGCAGATGTCCAAAATTTAAAGCCTGGCGATGTCCTACTCTCACATGGGGAAGCCCCACACTACCATCGGCGCTATTGCGTTTCACTTCTGAGTTCGGCATGGAGTCAGGTGGGTCCACAACGCTATGGTCGCCAAGCAAATTCTTAATTCGGAAAGCTGCTTTCTTTAAAATAAAGAGCAAGTTCTGTGTTTACACATTCAATGTTCTACTTTGAGTCCATCAAAACCCTTTGGGTGTTGTATGGTTAAGCCT
>NZ_JAKEUU010000011.1:0-74710 GCF_022398215.1 Vibrio sp. Isolate24 | reverse complement strand
TGGTAATGCCAGGCGATAACATCAAGATGACTGTAGAGCTAATCGCACCAATCGCAATGGACGAAGGTCTTCGTTTCGCGATCCGTGAAGGTGGCCGTACAGTAGGTGCTGGTGTTGTTGCTAAGATCTTCGACTAATTCTTAGGAATTAATTGAAATCTTGCACTTTTCTTCATTTATGAAGAAAGCGCATCTAGAAAAAGAGAAGCTTCGGCTTCTCTTTTTTGATTTTTGGTTATAAAAAAAATTGCTTAATAACTTCATCCATTCACTAATTCCTCTTTTCTTTACTCGTTAAAACAAACAGTTATCAAATTCAATATCACCATCATTATTGTGGTTAAATGCGTAAGTGTTTCGAACCGCTTCTTTGCCATTTTTGATATAACAAATCAGTCTTAATATCCCCAAAAACGCAACTGGTAATAAGAACAATTATTGTTTATATTTTTCTCTTAGGTTGTATTACGGGTTTTCATTTATGTACGTTTGTTTGTGTCATGGGATTTCTGATAAGAAAATCAAAAAGTTAGCTTTAGAAGAAGGCATCACTGATATCAGAGGCATAAAGAAATGTACCGCGCTTGGTAGCCAATGTGGCAAATGTGTCAAGATGGCGAAGGAAATCCTTAATGAAACAGGTGTAGTACAGTACCAAAAAGCGAGCTGAAACCGTCTCGTGGCTTTTTGACACCTTCTCAATTGGTTCTACAGTTTAATTGGAGCCAAAGAGGAGGTTTTTGTCATGAAAGGCGATCCAATCATTATTCAACATCTCAATAAAATCCTTGGCAATGAACTAGTTGCCATTAATCAATATTTCCTTCATGCACGAATGTATAAAGACTGGGGCTTAAAGCATCTAGCGGATAAGGAATATCACGAATCCATTGATGAAATGAAACATGCGGATCATTTAATTGAACGTATTTTGTTTCTTGAAGGCGTCCCTAACTTGCAAGATCTAGGCAAGCTCATGATCGGCGAAGATACCAAAGAGATGCTGGAGTGCGACCTTAAGTTAGAAATGGCTGCGATACCTGATTTAAAAGCTGCCATCGCTTACGCAGAAGACACACACGATTATGTATCCAGAGATCTGTTTCAAGATATATTGGAAGATGAAGAAGAACACGTAGACTGGCTTGAAACGCAACTTGGTTTAATTGACATGACAGGTATCCAAAATTACTTGCAGGCTCAATATGTTGATGAAGATGGTGACTAGTCAGATTAGAACAACTCTGGGCAGCGTGCGATACGCTGCTCTATTCCTACCAGCTTACCACCACTCGTATCACATTTTTCTTGCTTAAATTGCATTCATTCTGTACTATTCGTGCTCCTTAAAACTCGGTCAATTATCTTTAGTTCCTTGCTTCCTCTGGACGACCGGGCCAATTGTGGAAGCTGAATAATCCGTAAGGAGCAACCAATGCGTCATTACGAAATCGTATTCATGGTGCACCCTGATCAAAGCGAGCAAGTTGCTGGCATGATCGAGCGTTACACTGGTTCTATCACTGAAGCTGGCGGTACTATCCACCGTCTAGAAGACTGGGGTCGTCGTCAACTGGCTTACCCAATCAACAAGCTTCACAAAGCTCACTACGTTCTAATGAACGTTGAAGCTGACCAAGCTGTAATCGATGAGCTAGAAACTGCTTTCCGTTTCAACGATGCAGTTCTACGTAACATGATCATGCGTACTAAAGCGGCTATCACTGAGCAATCTATCATGCTTAAGCAGAAAGAAGAGCGTGCTCCTCGTCGCGAAGAGCGTGCTGAAGCTAAGCCAGAAGCAGCTGCTGAGTAATTACTACTCAGAATTAGTACTCAGTCTAGATAACTCACGGGTTTACTCGAATGTGTTTATTTAGGCAGACAACTTTTTTCAAATTTAAGATCAGGAGATAGCCCATGGCTCGTTTCTTCCGTCGTCGTAAATTCTGCCGTTTCACTGCAGAAGGCGTACAAGAGATTGATTACAAAGACGTAGCAACTCTTAAAAACTACATCACAGAAGCTGGTAAAATTGTTCCTAGCCGTATCACTGGTACAAGCGCTAAGTATCAACGTCAACTAGCTCGCGCTATCAAGCGTTCTCGCTACCTAGCTCTACTACCGTACACTGACAAGCATCAGTAATCGGTCGTTTTATTAAGAAAGAGGATTAAGCAATGCAAGTTATTCTACTTGATAAAATCGGTAACCTAGGTGGTCTTGGTGACACTGTAAACGTTAAATCTGGTTACGCTCGTAACTTCCTTATCCCTCAGGCTAAGGCAGTGATGGCAACTAAAGCTAACGTTGAAATGTTCGAAGCTCGTCGTGCTGAACTAGAAGCTAAAGTTGCTGAGCAACTAGCAGCTGCAGAAGCGCGCGCTGAGAAAGTTAACGCTCTTGAAGCAGTTGTTATCGCTTCTAAAGCGGGTGACGAAGGTAAACTATTCGGTTCTATCGGTACTCGCGACATCGCTGATGCAATCACTGCAGCTGGTGTTGAAGTGGCTAAAAGCGAAGTTCGTCTTCCAGAAGGCGCACTACGTAACACTGGTGAGTTCGAGATCAGCGTTCAACTTCACTCTGAAGTTTTCGCGACAGTTAACCTACAAGTTGTTGCTGCTGAGTAATTCAGTATCAAGATGTATTTCAAAAGCACCTCTTAGAGGTGCTTTTTTTATACCTGAATTTCGGATTAAAACAAGAAGAGCAGATTGACGGAAAAGATACTATCGGCCTTTTTCAGCCCCTCTGGTACACGGTCATGGTATTGGCGTGTATAAGCCAGCTTGAGTGCAATGTCATCGGTGATGTTATTGGTGACGTTAACATCCGTATCGGCTCTGATATTACTGTCACCTGCAACTAATGTCAGCCCCGCTGACACATTCAAATTTTTCACAACTTGCCAGCTTGAGTTGACCTTGCCTCGAAAAATCGCCTCTTGAACGATCTCTTCAAACACAATGTCGTTGTCGCCAATTTCATCGGTATTGGGTTCCTGATAACGAAAACCTGGACCTAGTTCCAGCTCAAGGACAAACACATCGGTATTGGAAAATTGATAACCCAAACCGCCTGAGAGTGTGTAGTCTTTAAAGTAGGCACTATAGCGAGAGTCAACGCCCTTGAAGCTACCGTATAGGTAAGTTTTAGGGCCTAGTTTATAGTCACTCTGAGCTGTATATGTGGATTGACGTCTATCTTCCTCACCATCTTTATATAGAAGATAATATTTCCATTCACCACTGGTTCGGTAGCGGCCAGAAAGATACTCGGCACTGAGTCGAGAATTGAGAGAGCGCGAATCTGAGTTTCCGGTGTGTGCTTGATAACCGAATTCAACTTCGGTATCCCAAGGGGAGGGTATCTCAATATCCGTTTGACTTTGTACCGTCTCATCCGCATAGGCTACGGAACTGCACAGCAGGCCTGCACTTAAGAGCCAAAGCTTCGCCACTCACAACCTCTTTAACAATGGGAAAATTGTGAGGAATAGTAGAGGCTATTCACTCTAATTTCGTCAGTTCTAAGTTAATTCTACATGAGTTGCTTTCAAACCCCTTGTTTATTACAGACATCCCGCTCATTCTGGCTATAATGGGCGGTCATAAGTAAGTTGTTGAGCAAAAACATGGCAGATCAGAGAACAGACAATCGTAATCAGAAACCAGTAGACGCCCAAGTTGATGCTATCAAGGTTCCTCCGCATTCGTTGGAAGCTGAGCAGTCCGTCATTGGTGGTTTACTTCTGGATAACGAGCGCTGGGATACTGTCGCAGAACGTGTGGTGGCGAAGGACTTTTACAGCCGACCACACCGTCTGATATTCGAAGCATCACAAGCCATTTTAGAAGACAGCCAGCCTCTTGACCTCATCACCTTATCGGAGTTTCTTGAGCTGCGTGAGCAGCTTGATGATGTTGGTGGCTTTGCTTACCTTGCGGACCTTGTTAAGAATACGCCGAGCGCGGCCAACATTAATGCTTATGCAGATATTGTTGCTGAGCGAGCTTTGACCCGTGATTTGATTGGCGTTGCCAATGAAATTGCGGATGCGGGCTATGATCCTCAAGGGAGAACATCGGAAGATCTGCTTGATATGGCAGAGAGTAAGGTGTTTGCCATTGCTGAGTCGCGCACCAACGAAAGCGAAGGCCCACAAAACGTCGATAATATTCTTGAAAAAACGCTTGAACGTATCGAAATGCTGTACAAGTCACCGCAAGATGGCGTGACAGGCGTGACGACAGGCTTTACCGATTTGAATAAGAAAACGGCCGGCCTGCAAGGATCAGACTTGGTGATAGTGGCAGCTCGTCCATCGATGGGTAAAACTACTTTTGCGATGAACTTGGTTGAGAATGCGGCGATGGCACATGATAAACCCGTGTTAGTCTTCTCATTAGAGATGCCGTCTGAACAGTTGATGATGCGTTCTCTTGCGTCACTGTCTCGCGTGGATCAAACCAAGATACGAACGGGCCAATTAGATGATGAGGATTGGGCGCGCATTTCATCGACTATGGGTTTGCTGATGGAGAAGAAAAACATCTTCATCGATGACAGTTCGGGTTTGACTCCCACTGAAGTTCGCTCTCGTGCACGCCGTATAGCTCGTGATCATGGTGGTCTTTCCATGATCATGGTCGATTACCTGCAGCTCATGCGTGTACCTTCACTAACCGAAAACCGAACGCTAGAAATTGCCGAAATTTCTCGCTCTCTAAAGGCTCTAGCCAAAGAATTGAATGTGCCTGTTGTCGCACTATCGCAGTTAAACCGCTCCTTGGAACAGCGTGCAGACAAACGACCAGTAAACTCTGACTTGCGTGAGTCGGGCTCTATCGAGCAGGATGCCGACTTGATCATGTTTATCTACCGTGACGAAGTCTATAACCCTGACAGTCCGATGAAAGGTACAGCGGAAATCATTATTGGTAAGCAGCGTAATGGCCCGATTGGTTCGGTTCGTCTGACCTTCCAAGGCCAATGGTCACGCTTTGATAATTACGCTGGTCCGGCGTTTGATGTGGATGAAGAGTAACACATGAGTTATATGAAAGCGGCAACTGCCTTTATCGATTTGGACGCACTACAACACAACTTAGAGCAGATAAAATCTCAAGCGCCAAACAGCAAAATCATGGCTGTGGTGAAAGCCAATAGTTATGGTCATGGCCTGAGACATATTGCCAAATACGCCGATGGGGCCGATGCTTTTGGTGTTGCTCGAATAGAAGAAGCTTTGCAGCTACGAGCATGTGGTGTTGTCAAACCGATTCTACTACTAGAAGGCTTCTATTCATCGGGTGATTTACCTGTTTTAGTGACCAATAACATCCAAACGGTCGTGCACTGTGAAGAGCAACTTGAAGCGCTTGAACAGGCTGAATTGGAAGTACCCGTTGTGGTGTGGCTTAAAGTCGATAGCGGCATGCATCGATTAGGGGTGAGGCCAGAGCAATACACCGATTTTGTGACCCGGCTGAAAGCGTGTCGCAATGTGGCAAAACCTTTACGCTACATGAGTCATTTTGGTTGCGCAGATGAGTGGGATAACACCACGACTACAGAGCAGACCAAGCTCTTTTTATCACTCACCAACGGGTGTGAAGGTGAACGTTCTCTGGCCGCCTCTGCTGGTTTGCTCGCTTGGCAAGACAGTCACTTAGATTGGGTAAGGCCAGGCATCATTATGTATGGTGTCTCACCATTCAATGACAGAACAGCCCAGCAGATGGGGTACCAACCTGTAATGACTCTGAAATCACATCTTATTGCGGTAAGAGATGTCAAAGCGGGTGAGAGTGTTGGTTATGGTGGGACTTGGACGAGTCAGCGAGATACCAAAGTAGGGGTGATTGCTATTGGCTACGGTGATGGTTACCCAAGAGCGGCACCTAATGGCACCCCTGTCTTAGTCAATGGCCGTAAAGTGCCTATCGCGGGTCGAGTATCAATGGATATGTTAACGGTAGATCTTGGCCCTGAGGCTCATGATATGGTTGGAGATGAGGCTATCCTCTGGGGAGATAGCCTGCCAGCAGAGGAAGTTGCTTGCCATATTGGTACCATTGCTTATGAGCTGGTGACCAAGCTCACTTCACGAGTAGAGATGGAATATTCTAAGGCATAGAGAGTGAGTCTTTTATAGTGGGCTGGCGAAAAGCCAGCCTTTTTACCGTTCACCGTGTATTGTCGCCACAAGAGTGCGGCTCCCGCCATAATCTCGGTGCTCTCCAAGATAGATCCCCTGCCATGTCCCTAATGCTAATCGCCCATTGCTAATGGGAATTATGACACTGCATCCTAAAGTAGAAGCTTTGATATGGGCTGGCATATCATCATCACCTTCATAGGTATGCTTATAATAGGGAGCCCGTTCAGGCACATAGTGATTAAAGTGTTTCTCCATATCATGACGAACTGTTGGATCTGCATTTTCATTGATGGTCAGGCTTGCGGAAGTATGTTGGATAAATAACTGTAATATTCCGACAGAAAACTGACCGATTTCTGGGATTTGTTGTTCTATTTCATCGGTGATGAGATGAAACCCACGCTTTCTTGCGCTCAATTGAATACGCTTCTGAGACCACATATGGCATCCTTTATAATCTATTTGGCAAACCTAACCTTTGTCGGTATGGTGAGAGTCAATATAAGTCAGGGTTTGAGTGTCACTTAATCATTTAACGTGACTTAACTCAATGATGGTGCAGCCACTCTGGTTCATAATTGCACCTTGAAAATTTATTACAAAGTTTTGGCTGCTTGTTGCAACGCCAGAACCGAACTATTTTTGCATAATCGGGGATTCCACAGTTTTCGCTAGGCTGTATGGAATAAAACCTACTGTAACATCGGGATAGTAACCATGTTGAAAAATATCAATCCAACGCAAACACAAGCTTGGAACGCGCTAACCGCGCACTTCGAAACTGCACAAGATATGGATCTCAAAGATCTATTTGCACAAGATGCAGCACGTTTTGATAAGTTCTCTACCCGTTTCGGTAGCGACATTCTTGTTGATTACTCTAAAAACCTAATCAATGAAGAAACCATGAAACACCTGTTCGCACTTGCCAACGAAACTGAGTTAAAGGCAGCAATCGAAGCGATGTTCAGTGGTGAAGCGATTAACCAAACAGAAGGTCGTGCAGTACTTCATACCGCACTGCGTAACCGTAGCAACAAGCCTGTTATGGTCGATGGTGAAGATGTCATGCCTGCGGTCAATGCCGTGCTAGAAAAAATGAAATCATTCACCGAGCGCGTTATCGGCGGTGAGTGGAAAGGCTATACAGGTAAAGCGATTACGGACGTAGTTAACATTGGTATTGGTGGCTCTGACCTTGGGCCTTACATGGTGACTGAAGCACTAGCGCCATACACAAACCACCTAAATCTACACTTCGTTTCTAACGTTGATGGAACTCACATCGTTGAGACGCTTAAAAAAGTAAACCCAGAAACCACGTTATTCCTAGTTGCTTCTAAGACGTTTACTACTCAAGAAACTATGACCAACGCACATAGCGCACGAGATTGGTTCCTTGAATCTGCAGGTGATGAAGCGCACGTAGCGAAACACTTTGCAGCGCTTTCAACTAATGCTCCAGCAGTGTCTGAGTTCGGTATCGACACAGACAACATGTTCGAGTTCTGGGACTGGGTTGGTGGTCGTTATTCTCTGTGGTCGGCAATCGGTCTTTCAATTGCTCTAGCGGTTGGTTACGACAACTTTATTGAGCTACTTGATGGCGCTCATGAAATGGATAACCACTTTGCATCAGCGGATTTTGAGAACAACATTCCTGTTATTCTTGCGCTAGTGGGTCTTTGGTACAACAACTTCCATGGCGCTGAGTCTGAAGCGATTCTTCCATACGATCAGTACATGCACCGTTTTGCTGCTTACTTCCAACAGGGCAACATGGAATCGAACGGTAAGTACGTTGATCGTGACGGTAACGCAGTGACTTACCAAACAGGTCCAATTATATGGGGTGAACCTGGTACTAACGGTCAGCATGCGTTCTACCAGTTGATTCACCAAGGTACTAAGCTGATTCCTTGTGACTTTATTGCACCTGCCATCAGTCATAATCCAGCAGGTGATCATCACCAGAAATTGATGTCTAACTTCTTTGCCCAAACTGAAGCGCTTGCTTTTGGTAAAGAGGAAGAGACAGTGAAAGCCGAATTTGCTAAAGCAGGCAAGAGCGAAGAAGAAGCCGCAACGCTTGCGCCATTCAAGGTATTTGAAGGTAACCGCCCAACTAACTCAATCCTAGTAAAACAGATCACACCACGTACACTGGGTAACCTAATCGCTATGTACGAGCACAAGATCTTTGTACAAGGTGTTATTTGGAATATCTTCAGCTTCGACCAATGGGGTGTGGAGCTTGGTAAGCAGCTAGCAAACCAAATCTTGCCTGAACTTGCGGATGATTCAGCAATCAGCTCACACGATAGTTCGACTAATGGTTTGATTAATGCATTTAAGGCTTTCAAAGCGTAATCGCATATAACCTAGTTAGCTGATGATGACGCCAACCGAAAGGTTGGCGTTTTTTATAAGTGGAGTTAATACTCTCTCGAGGCAACTCTTTATCATACGGTGGTATCAATGGTTGACTTGACGTCGGTACTTGCGGTGAATTTCTGGCTGAGCAAAGCGACCATCTGATCGTAGTATTGCATATTGGGTTTATTACCAAGCAGCTTACATAACTCATTGCCCGTAGGGCTGAAGCGGTAATAGAGTAGTCGAACACCTTTGCTGTGCGCTTGCAATGATAACTGTTTACCTTGATATGTTAGGGGTAAGGGAGAGTCGAGATCAATTTCGCCTGACTCAAGCTCTGTTCCGTGCATCAAACCTAACTCAAACAGCACCAACAGATTGGAGTAAGGCAACTGGAAGTTACCGACATTGATGTTGCCAGTGATGTTGCGCTTACCAAAGTTGAAAATTCCCCCCTGAGCTCGATAACCAATTAATAGTTTACGACTAGTATCTCCTCCAAAGCTGCATGCAAGAGAAGCGGCACGCTGCAGTATTTGCGCTTCTTTGGGAGACATATCCTGTAGTACCTTCAAAGCTTTCATGGAAGTGGAGCCAGGGTTCGTGACTTCACGCTTTAGCACCTGTGCCCATAAGCGTTGCATCGATGCGTTATGAACTTCTTGTGCCATAGAGAAGAAACGATGAAGCCAGTCATGATCTGGGTCGCCCGCCGTTTCGTCTTTACAGGAGAGGTGAGCGAGCTTGAGAATTTGTTCGAGGTTTTTCTGCTTTTGTTCTTTGTAGCGGCGCTCTCGAATCAGCGCTCTCTCTAATGCAGTCTTTTGCGGAGCCTCTTTTTGTAACAGGGCATCAAGGCCATGAGTTTGAGCAATATTCATGACTCGGCTAGCGCTGTCTTTGATGTAGGCGGTTTTTTTCTCATGCCGAGCTTCAGCGTTAGACTCGTGCTCAATGACAACTGGCTTTTGCTTCTCTGACATGTGAATTCCTTACTCATCAAAGTGTTAAATATGCTTATTAAATTTACCTCTTAACCAGTTTAGCCGCCAGAAGAACTATGTGAGCAAGCTTTGAAAATTGGCGCTATGCCAAATGATAATAAGTTGTTAAAATTGTTATCGATGTTTTTGAGGGGCTTATGAAGTTTTTAAATGAGAGTAAACTGAAAAAGCACCTGTCAATTGCCCTATTGTTTCTGGTTTATCTAGCCGTCTTGGTTTATCTCTCTAGATACATATAAAGAAAAGCGGATAATTAACAGGTTGCTTTTATGTTAAATAATATTAGTAGTCATCGTATTCTTCGATAGCGGTGCCTTCTAAAACGTAGCCTGTTTCAGCCAGTTCATGGTTGATGGTTTCCGTTTTTAATGTTCCTACCACATAAATGACATCCCAAAGTTGCTGCACTGGCGCTCCTTTAGGGAATTTCACATATATGATTTGGTTTGGTGGTGGTGGTGGAACGTGAATACATGCACCAAAGTATGGAACCAGCAGAAATTCCGTGACTTTATCCTCATCTCCTTCTAGGGGGATCACAAAGCCAGGTATTTTTACCTTACTGCCATTCAGCTCTTGGCGTACTTTACCCACTAGCGATTGCTTTGCAGCTTGACCAGAGTGATCCGTTACTGGCATACCAGAAGAATCAAATTGCTGGCGTTCACTTTCTGGGATCAGATCTATCCAATCTAGTTTGAGAATATCTTCACTGGCACTAGCCAGCGATGGGGTTACAAAGCTCACGGCAAGCATGAGCGCTAAGAATATCTGTTTCATATTTAAACTCGTATTGTCATACCGTCGCTGAGAGATTGTCTATACGCGCGGAACGCTGGAATAAAGCCGATTACAGTACCTGCTAACTGTACCGCTGCAAGTAGCATCCACTCATAATGGGATAAAGCTATCATCTCTATGTGTATCCCATATTGCTGTTGAATTACTGGAGCAATAGTCGCTAACAGGGCATATAAACCTATAACGCCAACCGCTAAGCCGACTAAGGTTAAGGCACTGGCTTCCATAACCAGTAGCGCCAGTACATGCCTAGGCCTCGCTCCCATGGCTCGCAGAATTGCCATTTCCCGTCGTCTCTCTTGGAGACTGGTCAGTAAGCTCGACAGCATACCGAGTAAACCGGCAATAACAACAAAGACAGACACGGCCATCAGAGCTTGCTCTGCCACCGACATCATTCCCCACAATTCATGCAAGGCAACACCCGGAAGAATCGCGCTCAAGGGCTCCTTAGAGTAGGTGTTAATTTGACGTTGCAGAGCAAAGGTCTGAATTTTGGAGTTTAGGCCAAGCAACATGGCAGTGATCTGTTTTGGTTGGAAGTTTTGCTTTTCAAGCTGATCTGCGCTTGGTGTATTACCCAAGTGGGCACCGGATTCCCAACCCACATGAATCGCTTCAATGGCTTCAAGAGAAACATGAACAGTTTTGTCTACTGGGGTGCCTGTTGGTGCCAAGATACCGACCACCTTAAATGGCAGGTTGTCATGACGACTGAATCCAACGTCACTGATACCGTGAGCAATAATGATTTCTGTGCCTATCTCATACCCAAGAGAGCGGGCGACATCGGCACCAATGACGGTCTCAAACAAGCCGTCAAATTCGCGTCCCTCAGCGATGGCAATGTTCTGTTTTTTGCCATAGCGATAGTGCTCAAAATAGCTGTGATTGGTGCCCATCACGCGGAAACCTTTGTGTGAGTCTCCGAGAGATATAGGAATCGCCCACTTCACAGAACGATGATTGCTGAATTCCTGATAACTCTTCCAGTCAATATTATTGGTGGCGTTACCGATGCGAAACACTGAGTAGAGCAGCAAGTTTACTTGACCAGAGCGTCCACCGACGATCAGGTCAGTCCCTGAGAGAGTATTAGCAAAGCTGCTTTTGGCTTGGGTACGAATTCTTTCTACACCCAGTAGTAGGATGACCGAAATTGCGACGGTTAATATGGTCAGAATGGCGGTGACACGACGATTACGAACACTTTTCCAGGCAAGCATGAATGTTGGGGTCATGGTGTCACTCCTACCTGATTCAATTCGTTTAAGTTTAATGTTCTGTCGAACAAACTTTCCAATGTTGGGTCATGACTGACAAACAGTAGAGTTGATTGAGCTTGATTCACCTGCTCAAGCAGCAACTCAATAAACGCGGTGCGGTTGTCGTAGTCGAGCGAAGAAGTCGGTTCGTCGGCGATGATTAGGGCTGGTTTGCCAATCAGAGCTCGAGCGGCTGCGACACGCTGTTGCTGACCAATACTCAGTTCCACGACAGGCTTATCCAGCAAATGTGCAGGTAGATGAAGTTTTTCCAGCAGCCGAGTCGCGTCTTCAACTAGCGATGTATCGACCTGTGATTTGCGTTGTGCGGAAAACTGGCAGGGTAAGATGACGTTTTCAATCACGTTGAGATAGGGCAACAAGTTGAACTGTTGAAATATATAGCCAATGTGGTCGGCACGGAACTTGTCGCGCTGGCTACCTTTCATCTGGTTAAGGTCTTGGCCAAGAACCTGTAACTGGCCACTGCTGGCTGTATTAATCCCCGTGAGCAAGCCCAGTAAAGTCGATTTACCGCAGCCGCTAGGTCCTTTGATGAAGAGATGTTCTCCTGCAGTGATACTAAGTTGATTGATATTGAGTGTTGGCGTTGGATTTCCGGGCCAGGTAAAGGTGACCTGCTCCAGCTCGACAACGCTGTTGCTTCTATTTTCTACCATCGGCATAACCTGAACGAAAAAGTCTGATGGCTTAGGCCATCAGACTTAGAGAGTGATTAAAACGAAATCTTAGTGTTGCCTGAAGACAATTCAAGTGCTGTTTGCACTTTATCTGTCAGTAGGTTCACGCTGATCGACTCTGTGGTTGGGAAAGCGTTAAACCATTGCGTATCGATGGAAGAGAGCGCGTTAATATCGTCACATTCGAAGTGGTATTCCACAGTAAATTCGCCATGGCCACCTTTATGTTCATCATGGTGTTCGTGACCTTCGTGACCTTCGTGACCTTCGTGACCTTCGTGACCTTCGTGACCTTCATGACTATCGTGATGCTTGTGCTCATCATGATGCTCGTCATGGCTATCGTGATGCTTGTGTTCATCATGATGTCCGTCATGCTTTTCGTGGTCGTGGTCGTGGTCGTGGTCGTGGTCGTGGTCGTGGTCGTGGTCGTCAGCACCTAGTGTATGTGTGACTGACTGATGTTCAACTTTACAACCTGCTGCTGATGCAAGAGTAAAAATTGAGTCTGCTTTCTCTAGGCGAGTGACGGCCTCTTTAAGGGCTTTTTCTTGCTCTGCTGTTTTTGGAGCATGTTCAAAGCCCACAACATCAGCGCCAGGAGCGGTAATTTCCATTAACAGTTCTTTACCATCTTGAGCGATGTTCAGTTCAACGTGTCCATGTACGTGAGCTTCGTGTTGACGAAAGCCTTCGTCAGCGAAAGCAGTGGTACTTAGTGCAAGAGCAACCAATGTGGCAGTTTTTGTCATTGAGTTCATTGTGAATCCTAATAAAGTGTCATCATAAAAATCTATGGCTGTAGTGGTAAAACAGCACGTATAAAGTTTGAGTGAACTAAATCAGTCTTACAGGTGGTGAGCGAGCTTGATAGGCAAAGGCTGGTCGCTGGTAGAAGTGGTAATCATCCTGAATGACGAATCTATCAGGTAATGAAGTGTCGATTAGTGTCAGAGATGATTGACTCATGCCGTGTTGTGCGCATGAGAATAGCTGGCAGTGATGTTCATCATGATGAGCTGACGAGAGCTCGTATTGATGGTCGATGTAGGCGAAACTCATCCACAGCATCAGCCCAATGCCACATAGAGCATGAAGGGTTAAGTATCTGATGCGATGGGAATGAATAGAAGTCACAGCGTTTTGTTCAATACGAAAAAAGAGCTGTTATGTTATAACAACTCTTATTGAAACGCTAAGATCAAATGAGATTAGATATTATCTTTAATTAGGGTCAGAACTTGTTGAACTTCATCTTCGTTGAGTGCGCCTTCTTTAACAAACAAGACGTGACCTTGTTTGTCCTGAACTATGATGGCTGATGATTCTTCTGCTAGCTGCCAAGCACTCGCGACAACGCCATCTTCATCAAGCACCATTGAAGACCAAGGAAACTCTTTTTTGCTGTCTTCGGCTGAGGACTTGACGAACGATCCTGTGCCCCAAATAGCATCATCCTGATTGATGATTGTCGTGGTTTGGTAGCTGTCTTCTGGAAATTTAGCGGCAGTAATCGCGGCCATTAGTGGAGCATTGAGCTCTTTTGAGCTACTGCGACCGGCAATCGCTTGAATGACACGAACTTTCCCCAACATGTCCTGAGAGGACCATGATTGATAGTTTGTATCGTTGTCCTTGACCATAATCTCACCGTAATTCGTCACTTCAATGCTCGGCACTGGCTGACCTACAGAGAGATTATGTGCCAGAGCAAACATGGGAGAGCATGCTATTGCTAAAGCTAATAGAGTCTTGTTTTTCATTGTTTTCTTCCTTTTTAGTAAGCGGAAAAAGTATATAACGAAATTTTCTCTATTGCTGAGTAAAACGCCAAATGTTAATTTTTTGTTTGTTAATTGTGATCCTGCTGCTTGTGGTGACACTATTAATGTGTATGATGTGTTGTAAGCCTTTCAGGAGGAAAGGTGGAACCAAGGATAGGTTCGAATCGCAAATGGATATGAGGTGGTTATGCTACGCGAGTTTACAAAATATCGTCCACGTCAGGTGGCACGTTTTGTCAAAACCTTATTCAAAGGAAAGTTTGTTATTTCAGGGGTCGGTGAGTTCCGATTTGATAACGGCAAAGTCTTAATGCCGGATATTAAAGATAAAAAGAAAATGAATACCTTTAAGGAAATCAATCAGGCCATTACCCTGTTACCTGTGTAGGAAAATAAAAAGTCGCCCAATTGGGCGACTTTTACTTTGTATACCTTAACTTTCCGGTGGAAAACAAACCCCCGTTCCCCCCAACCCACAATACCCATTCGGGTTCTTGGCCAAATATTGCTGGTGGTAGCTTTCCGCATAATAATATCGACCAGCAGGCAAGATTTCGGTGGTAATGGATGAGGTTTCCTGTCCGAGTAACGCTTGATACTCGTCTCTTGATTGTATCGCTGCCTGATATTGTTCATCGCTATAAACGTAAATGGCAGAACGATATTGTGTGCCTAAGTCGTTGCCTTGGCGCATACCTTGGGTTGGGTTGTGGTGCTCCCAGAAAATCTGCAATAGTTGTTTTAGGCTGATGACAGTAGGATCAAAGACAATCCGCACTACTTCTGTGTGACCTGTCTGGCCTGAACACACTTCTTCGTAGGTAGGGTTAGGCGTAAAACCGCCTGCGTATCCTACAGAGGTGCTAACTACGCCATCAAGTTGCCAGAACAGGCGCTCAGCCCCCCAAAAACACCCCATGCCAAACAACATTTCTTCGCAACCCTTGGCAGGCTTTGCGGTCAAACTGGATTGATTAACAAAATGTGAATCATCAAGGGGAAGGGCTTGATCACGGCCTGGTAGTGCCTGCTGAGCGGTGATCATAGTTTGTTTGTCGAGCATAGAAAATATCCTTACATTAACAATCTTGAGAGTAGACCACCTAATTGACTGTTTTCGTACAGACTTATTTTTTGAGTGGCGTTATTATTCCGTTAAGATTTTTAGGTAGTAAATAAACCATGATAAGAAAGTCATTACCAGTCATTCTCCTTGCTAGCGGTTTACCTGCTTTTGCTCAGACCGTGGATTTGTCCGTTGAAGGTTTATCTGGTGAGTTGGAGACGAATGTTGACGCTTATCTGTCTTCTATCCCTGAGGAAGATTACAACACCAGCCTACGCTTTCAAGCTCGCCTTGAAAAGAGCCTCACCGAAGCCCTCAATGCGCTTGGTTATTACCACCCAGATTTTTCTTTTCGTGTGGAAGACGAGGGAAGTGAATTGGTGGTGGTCATCACTCCTGGTTCTCCTGTACTGATTAAAGAAGTGGATATACAGCTAACGGGCGAAGCTAGTGATGATCGTTCATTTAAGGCTCTGATTCGTAAAAGCGGTATTCATGAAGGGGAAGTTCTTAACCACAGTTTGTATGACGGTCTCAAATCTGGTATTCGCAACCTCGCTTTGCAAAAAGGCTACTTCGAAGGTGACTACACCATGAGTCGACTGGAGGTATCTCCTGATTTGAATGAAGCGTTCATACGTTTACATTTCGATAGTGGGATTCGTTATGCCTTTGGTGAGAAGATCATTTCTGGCAGCCAAATTGAAGAAGACCGTGTTGGCTCGTTGGCACCATTCAAACAAGGTGACCCATATCAGGTTTCTCAAGTAGGTGAGTTCAACCAAAACCTTTCGAATACGGATTGGTTTTCTTCGGTGTTTGTGGAGCCCGATTTATCCATGCTTGGAAAAGGTCGGGAACTACCAGTGAAAGTGTCTCTGGCACCACAGGCTAAGAACAAAATTGAAACGGGCTTAGGCTACTCCACAGATGTTGGAGTAAAAGGCTCTTTAAAATGGAAAAAGCCTTGGGTAAATGCCCGAGGGCACAGCTTTGACAGCAGCTTCTCACTTTCTGGGCCAGAACAAACGATTACTGCCGGTTACCGAATTCCACTTGAAGATGCACTCAATGAGTATTATCAAGTCAGCTACGGTATGAAAAATGTCGACAACCGTAACACCAAAAGCTTGGAATCGAACTTGGCTGTTGAGCGTCATTGGCTATTAGATAATGGCTGGCACAGGACTTTATTTGTACGTTACTTGCTGGAAAATTATGAGCAGGGCTTACAAGATGACTCAGGGCAGTTTGTGTTACCTGGGGTGACGTTCAGCCGGAGTCGTATTCGTGGTGGAGCGATGCCTCGTTGGGGAGATAGTCAAACCATGACGTTGGAGTTTGGCGATGATAGCTTGCTGTCTGAGACTAGAGTGATTCGGCTTCAAGCAGGAACCACATGGATTCGAAGTTTAGGGCGTAATCATCGTGGCCTTTTGCGCTTAGACGGCGGTGCTAACTTCGCGGATGAGTTTGATAAGTTATCGCCATCACTGCGTTTCTTTGCCGGTGGTGATAACAATTTACGTGGTTATGGTTACGAGTCTATCTCTCCTCAAGATAGCAGTGGCGCATTAACGGGCGCAAAGTACATCGCCACTTCTTCTCTCGAATATCAGTATCGTTTTTATGGTAAATGGTGGGGTGCGCTTTTTTATGATTATGGTGATGCGTTCAATGACCAACCTGACTTTAAACGCGGGACCGGTTTTGGTGTCCGTTGGGCATCGCCCGTCGGTCCTATTCGTCTCGATTTTGCATGGGGGTTAGATGCGACGCCGGGTGATGAATTCAAAATCCACTTCACATTAGGGCCTGAGTTATGACCAAGGTAGTGTTTAAATGGTCTAAGTGGCTATCTATCTCTTTAATCAGCTTATTGGTGGCGATTGCCATCGCCTTAGCAGTAGTACTGTTTACAACTCCGGGTCTTAAATTAGCGCTCTGGGGTGCAGAAAAGTTTGTGCCTCAGTTGAAAGTCGAGTCCCATTCAGGAGCGATTTTCCCGCGCTTTACGCTTAATGGTGTTGTGTTTAAAGACGACTCACTTAACGTCGATGTGCAGGCTCGCTCAATCACGTTGGCAGTTAATGCTACTTGTCTGACAGAGCCCAGCGTTTGTGTCGATGAACTCGCTGTAGATGGCCTTAAATTTGAGATGCCGGAATTACCGCAGAGCAACGCAACGCCAGATGAATCTGTGGCTGAAGAAAGTGGTCTAGTGACAGCGCCGCTGCCAATTAAAGTCAAACGCGTCGCCTTAACCGACATATCTCTGGATATTCTAGGTAATCAGATCAACTGGCAGTCTTTCACGACTGGATTAACGTTTCAGGGCAATCGTCTACGAATCAACAAAACGGCGCTAGACTCCATTCGCGTCGCACTGGCGCCAAGTGAGGCCAGTGAACCAGCCCCTGCTGCAAGTCCTTCTGCGGATGCTAACACACCGATAGCCTTACCAAACATTACCTTACCGCTGCAAATTGATGTAGTGCGACTAGATGTGAATGATTTTGAGCTGCGACAACCCACTCCTGTAGTCGTGCACCATTTGGGGTTGGAGGCAAGTGCGGCCAGCTCCCAAGTTCAGGTTGATACTCTTGAGTTGGATATGCCTGAAGTCGAAGGTGTGCTGAGTACAACGGTGACCTTAGCAGATGACTATCCGTTGGATCTGGAACTGAATGCCAAAGTGAAGCAGGAGATAGCGGATGGACAGACAGTCAAACTGCATGCGACGGGAAGTGTTGCTGACTTGGAGTTAAAGGCAGACTTTGGCGGTTTAGCGAAGGCACATCTTGAAGCAGCACTGCAGCCACTGAAGGCTGAATTTCCTTTTGAACTGACTTTGAGTGATGGCGACCTTCAATGGCCGTTGAAAGGTCAAGGTGATTATTATGCCACAATACGCAACTTGCATACACAAGGCTCGCTAAGCGGCTACAGTGTTGAACTCGATTCGGCTCTGAAAGGTAAGCAATTGCCTGATGCTGACCTGACTTTGCGCGGCAACGGGGATTTGAACCAAATCGATCTTCAGTCCCTCTCTATACAAACTTTAGGTGGAGAGGTGAGTGGTACGGTGATGGCGAATTGGCAAGCTCCGATTAATTGGGCAGCGGACATATCATTGGTCGATATTCAGCCTGGCCTCCAGTGGCAGCAGGCGGAAGGGAAAATCAGCGGTCAGCTATCGACGTCAGGTTCATTAACTGAGCAAGGTGGCTGGCAGGTGGAACTACCTACTTTGGATATCGATGGTATCTTACGTGATTACCCACTTAACATTGAAGGTGCGTTGTCAGCATCAGATCGCGCTAGTAGTGGAGACATCAAACTCAGTACACCTCGCCTTGTTTTGTCCCATGGTCCTAATCACCTCATAGCTAAAGGGGATATAGACCGAGAGTTGAACATGCAGGTGGCGGTAGACTTTTTGGATATCGCTAAGTCGATCCCCGACTTGAAAGGCAGCGCACAAGGTAAGATCAAGCTGACCGGCCAATTAGATCAGCCCCAAGTTGGCATTAACCTCAAGGCGAAAGCGATAAAATGGCAGCAGGAAGTGAGTGTGCAAAGCGTGGCGCTGAAAGGGCAGATCTCTCCGTTACCTTTGCCGTCAGGAGAACTCAAACTTCAAGTCGCTAATACTCAGTATCAAGACTATTTGATCGATACTATTGCGTTGAATTTTGATGGGGAGCAGAAGCAACATACGCTGACATTGGATGTTGATTCAAATCTTGCTTCGACGAAACTTGCGATTCAAGGTGCGCTTCAAGATACGCCTGAGCTTGCATGGAAAGGGGCGTTAGAGAGCATGTCACTGACTTCGGAACAGGGAACATGGACCTTGGCGCAGCCGACACCAATAGAATTGCTGATGGATTCACAACAAGCTTTCGTTGCTGCCCATTGCTGGTTGCAATCCGGTTCTTCAGTCTGTCTCGATCAAGATTTAACGGCAGGCAAGAGTGGAGAAGCGCACTTCTCAATTAAACACTTCGATTTTGAACAGATCAAAACTTTTATCCCACAGGAAATTAATCTACAAGGCGCCGTTAACGCAGCAGCCATCGCGAAGTGGAATCCTGACACTGCACCTGAGGTGATACTTGATGTGGAGATGCCAAAAGGCTCGTTGGCTCAGACTAACAAGCAACCTGTAAAGCTAGGTTGGGAGTCATTCAAGCTCAATGCTCACCTAGTAGACAATAAGCTACAGGCGGATTGGCTATTGGATGTAACGGACAATGGTGACATTTCAGGGGAAGTTAGGATCCCTGATGTGTTAGCAAAAGACAAACTGCTCGACGGTAAGCTGGGTTTAACGACGTTTAACGTGGATTTTCTTGCTCCACTGCTTGGGGGCTACAGCAAGATGAAATCCAATATTCAGACAGAATTAACCTTCTCAGGCCCAATGATGCAACCTCGCGTTAATGGCCAGTTTGTGGTCGATGATATTTTGCTTAAAGGTGAGATTACGCCGGTCGAAATTGATTCGGGTAAGCTGGTGGTTAATTTCTCTGGCTATGATGCGACCTTAGCCGCAGCGATTAATACCCCGGATGGCAAGTTGGAAATCGCGGGTGATGCTGACTGGCAAGATCTTGAAGATTGGCAGACCAATGTGCGTGTTTTTGCTGAAGAGCTATTGGTGGATGTGCCGCCGATGGTAAAAATCAAAGTTGTGCCGGATATGACGATTTCCGCTTCACCTCAACAAGCTCGTATCGATGGTGATATTTCTTTGCCTTGGGGGCGAATTGTGGTTGAAGAGTTACCACCAAGCGCGATCGGGGTGTCTAAAGATCAAGTGCTCTTGAATGAGCAGTTACAACCCGAAGATGAAACGACAAGTGTTCCATTCAGTATTCAAACCAATGTCAACATCAATATTGGTGATGATTTCAAGCTGTCCGCTTTTGGCTTGGAAGGCGGGTTATCGGGTAATCTCAATGTTGCACAACGCGATCAGGGACCATTTGTGACCGGTGAAGTGAACATTGTGGATGGTTCTTATCGATCTTTTGGTCAAGACTTGTTGATCAAACAAGGGAAGATTCTCATGAATGGTCCAGTGGATCAGCCTTATGTGCAAATTACCGCCATACGTAACCCTGATAACACTCAGGATGAGGTGACGGCAGGAGTGCGAGTTACAGGCCCAGCTGACGAACCGACCGTCACTATCTTCTCTGAACCCGCTATGCCACAAGCTAATGCGCTATCTTATTTGTTACGTGGTCAGAATATAGACGGGGAGTCTGGAGGAAACTCTATGACGACGACTTTGATTGGGTTGAGTCTAGCGCAAAGTGGTCACGTGGTTGGAGAAATCGGAGAAGCCTTTGGTGTTCAGGATCTTCAGTTGGATACCGCAGGATCTGGTGATGATTCTCAAGTGACCGTGAGTGGCTATGTGCTACCGGGCCTACAAGTCAAATACGGTGTTGGTATTTTTGACTCTGTGGGTGAGTTTACGGTGCGCTATCGTTTGATGCAGGATTTGTACGTTGAGGCTGTGTCAGGTCTGGATAGTGCTGTCGATCTACTGTATCAGTTTGAGTTTAATTAATCGGAAAGTTAGGTGGCAGGATGCAGCATTTACTCTTTGTGTATGGAACCCTACGTCAAGGGGAGAGCAACCACGATTATCTGATCGGAACCCAATGCTTGGGGCATTTTGAAACACTTCCTAACTACGCGTTATACGATCTTGGACCGTATCCGGCAGTGATTGAAGGTCATAACTCAATACTGGGTGAAGTGTACCTGGTTGATGATGAGACATTGGCCAAGGTAGATAAGCTGGAAGATGTGCCAGTCGAGTATCGCCGTGAGCAGATTGAGACTCCTTTTGGTGAAGCTTGGATATACTTGTATCAAGACAGCAGTAAGCTCGATACCATTATTTCATCAGGTGATTGGTGCCAGAGGGTATGAGTTCATGCAATGTGCAACCAGGAGAATGACAATGATTATTAGAGTTTTACTATTAGCAAGTTTTCTTGTTGGATGTGCCGTTCCGCTCCCTTCGTCCACTTCAGAAGGCGACTGGCTAAGTTATGGTGAACAACGGGCACTAAGTGGATACAAAGTTCAATCAAAACATGAGCTTTCACAAAATCATGTTTTGTCTCAGGAACTTTATTCTGTCTATCTCAGAGGTTACGAAACAGGGAAAACCGCATATTGTCAGCAAAACCCTTATGCATTAGGGTCACGAAAGCAATCTTATTTTGGAATATGTGACGATGTGGATAAGTTCTTTCGAATGAAATTTGAGGCAGGTAGAAGCTTAGCAGACTCTCGTTCACGTAGTTAAAAAAGAGCCAGCATTGCTGGCTCTTTTTTATTATTTCTGTGCGCGTTCGTAAGACTCAAGAATCTCTTTACGAGCTGACTCTACGTCTTCCCAACCGTCGACTTTTACCCACTTGCCAGACTCAAGCTCTTTGTAACGTTCAAAGAAATGCGTGATCTGCGCTTTTAGTAGCTCAGGCAGGTCGTTTACGTCTTGGATGTGATCGTATTCTTTTGACAGCTTAGTGTGTGGTACCGCCACTACTTTTGCATCTTCACCAGACTCATCGGTCATCTTTAGAACACCGACTGGACGGCAGCGGATCACTGAACCAGGCATCAGAGGATGTGGTGTTGGAACCAGAACGTCTACCGGATCACCGTCTAGAGACAGAGTGTGGTTTACGTAACCATAGTTACATGGGTAGAACATAGGTGCAGACATAAAGCGGTCGACGAACACAGCACCTGAATCTTTGTCTACTTCATATTTGATTGGATCAGCGTTAGCTGGGATTTCAATCACGACATAGAGGTCATCAGGAAGAGACTTACCTGCTGGTACGTTGTTTAAACTCATTAAGAAAGTTCCTTTTTTAGTTTGTACCTCAATGAGGCACACGGGCTGAATATAAGACCGGAATACCTTACTGCTAAACTCGGTTTTATGTAAACCAACTAAGGCGAGATTTTGCTCAAGAAAATGTGAAAAAGGCGCTCGAAAGCGCCTTTATATTTAATCTTCAGGGTGTTGCTCTAAGAACTCTTCCACTTTTTTGACCATGTTTTTTGAGCCAACAAAGAAAGGCACACGTTGGTGCAGTTCGGTTGGTTTGAGGTCCATGATACGAGTTTTACCATCAGACGCTACACCGCCAGCTTGCTCAATGATATAAGCCATTGGGTTGCATTCGTATAGCAAACGCAGCTTACCGTTTGGATGGCTTTGTGTACTTGGGTAGAGGTAGATACCGCCTTTAAGCAGGTTGCGATGGAAATCCGCAACCAGTGAACCGATATAGCGTGACGTGTAAGGACGTTGCTCGCTCGGCTCATTTTCCTGGCAGTATTTGATGTACTTCTTCACACCCATAGGGAAGCGGATGTAGTTACCCTCGTTGATTGAGTAAATCGTACCATCTTGAGGAATCATCATGTTTTCATGAGACAAGCAGAATGTGCCCAGAGATGGATCGTAGGTAAAGCCATTCACGCCTTTACCAGTTGTGTACACCAACATCGTTGAAGAGCCGTAAATGACGTAACCTGCAGCGACCTGCTTGTGGCCTGGTTGAAGGAAGTCTTCTTCTGTTGGTGGGGTGCCGATAGGCGACACGCGACGGTAAATTGAGAAGATGGTGCCAACTGACACGTTAACATCGATGTTTGAAGACCCATCTAGCGGATCCATCAGAACCACGTATTTCGCGTTTTTGTTCAGCTCTTTATTGAACGCAACAGCTTCGTCTTCTTCTTCACTGGCAACACCACAAACCTGATCACGGGCTTCTAGCGCTGCTTTAAACTTTTCATTCGCGTAAACATCCAGCTTTTGCTGGTCTTCACCCTGTACGTTCTCAGTACCGACTGCACCGGTAATGTCACCAAGACCAGCTGCGTTGATTTCGCGGTTAACGATTTTTGCAGCAAGTCGGATAGAAGAAAGTAGGGATGATAGATCACCGCTAGCGTGGGGGAAGTCCGCTTGTTTCTCAACAATGAACTCGCCAAGGGTGCGCATTCCAGACATGATTTTTCCTTTAAGTCGCTTCAATATAGGGGGATTGGCGTTGATGACCTCTGACGGATCTTAGATTTCGCCTACGCTCTAGTCTAAGAGTTAGATCTTTTTATTGGTAATGAACTAACTGACTGAGATCTCGTTTTATTTGTCGACCTAATTAAGGTTTTCATCGCCCTATTTGATGCAATCCTATAACGAGAACGAGCATAACACGTAATCATTTGCGCTCGTGTGACGTAAAAACAGTGAGCAAAGTAGTTCGCTTTTCTGCGTATAATCGCCATAATGTCAGCTCAGTTTTCGCCTTGGAGAAGGTTGTTTATGCATATTCATATCTTGGGAATTTGTGGCACATTTATGGGAGGTGCTGCAATTTTAGCTCGTCAATTAGGTCACAAAGTGACGGGCAGTGACGCCAACGTTTATCCACCAATGAGTACATTGCTGGAGTCTCAAGGTATTGAAATCATTGAAGGCTTTAACCCTTCTCAGCTTGACCCAGCACCTGATCTGGTTGTGATCGGAAATGCGATGAGTCGAGGCAACCCCTGTGTCGAGCACGTACTCAACAGTAACCTGAGATACACCTCAGGCCCACAGTGGCTGCAGGAGTTTCTTCTCCATGACCGCTGGGTGTTGGCTGTCTCAGGAACCCATGGTAAAACCACAACTTCCAGCATGCTGGCGTGGATTTTGGAAGACTGTGGCTATCAACCTGGCTTCCTTGTTGGTGGGGTGCTGGGCAACTTTGGGGTTTCAGCACGTTTGGGCGAAAGTATGTTTTTTGTCGTTGAAGCCGACGAATACGACAGTGCTTTTTTCGATAAGCGTTCTAAGTTCGTGCATTACCATCCTCGCACGTTAGTCATGAACAATTTGGAGTTTGATCATGCGGATATCTTCGATGATCTGGAAGCGATCAAGCGCCAATTCCATCACTTAGTCAGAACCGTGCCGGGGAATGGTCGAATCCTTGCCCCGCAAGGCGATTCAGCAATTGCCGATGTATTACAGCGTGGCTGCTGGAGCGAAACGGAGTTCAGCGGCGAACAAGGTGACTGGCTAGCGGAGAAACAAGTCGCCGATGGTTCAATATTCACAGTTTTTTTCCAAGGTGAAGCCGTCGGTACTGTGAAGTGGGATCTGGTGGGCGATCATAACGTCGATAACGCCTTGATGGCCATCGCCGCGGCTCGTCACGTGGGTGTTACTCCGGATTTAGCCTGCCAGTCGCTGGCGAAATTCATCAATACCAAACGTCGACTTGAGCTAAAAGGTGAGGTGAATCAGGTTACGGTTTACGATGACTTCGCTCATCACCCTACGGCGATTGAACTTACTCTGGGTGGATTGCGTAATAAGGTTGGCCAACAACGTATTCTTGCAGTACTTGAACCTCGTAGTGCGACGATGAAACGTGGTGTGCACAAAGAAACATTGGCTGCGTCCCTTGCTCAGGCTGACGTGGTCTTCCTTTATCAACCAGATAATATTGAATGGTCTGTCGAGGACATTGCCCAGCAATGTCAGCAGTCGGCTTATGCGTCAGACAGTGTTGATGCGTTAGTCCAGATGATGGCAGAACAGGCTCAACCGGGCGATCAAATTCTGGTGATGAGCAATGGTGGGTTTGAAGGTATCCACGATAAAATTCTGGCGAAACTTGCCGAATAGATGAATGTAACGGTATGAAGCAAGAGAAACACAAAGCGATAACACTCGCTTTTACAGGGGCTTCCGGTGCGCCCTATGGACTAAGACTACTTGAATGCCTGTTAGCTGCGGGCTATCAAGTGCACCTACTGATTTCTTCGGCAGCTCGGGTTGTGTTAGCGACCGAGCATAATTTGAAGCTACCTGCCAACCCTGATTTGGCTCAACAGGCGCTAGTGACGCATTTAAACTGTGATGCCGAAAAGCTGCTCGTGTACGGCAAAGACGACTGGTTCTCTCCAGTGGCTTCTGGGTCCGCAGCACCGAAACAGATGGTCGTGTGTCCTTGCTCTGCAGGCAGTGTCGCTGCCATCGCACATGGTATGTCTGATAATCTTATTGAGCGTGCGGCCGATGTGGTGATCAAAGAGCGCGGTCAGTTGCTGCTGGTCGTGCGTGAAACACCGTTCTCTACGTTGCATCTAGAGAATATGCATAAGTTGTCGCAGATGGGCGTTACCATTATGCCTGCGGCTCCGGGCTTCTACCATCAACCTAAGTCTATTGATGATCTGGTCGACTTTATGGTGGCGAGAATTCTCGATCATCTTAATGTTGAACAGGGGCTTGTCCCGCGTTGGGGATATGACCAGCGTGTATAACTCTGGCTAATTGACAACATTACGATTACAATTCAGCCGATACTCATCGGGGAGCTATTCATCGCACAGATGAAGCTGAGATTGGGCAAAGCCCAGGACCCGTGTACCTGAACCAGATAATGCTGGCGTAGGAATTGAGTCTGAACATTTGCCCTGCCAATGTTTCCTCAAACCTGTGCCGCTCAACCAAGGAGAGAGCGAGCAGTGAAAACCACTTTAAGTACCATCGCCGTTGCCACACTGACATCTTTTTCTGCATTGGCAGCAGATAACACCCTTACCGTTTATACCTACGATTCTTTTGCCGCGGATTGGGGCCCAGGCCCGAAAGTGGAAAAAGCGTTTGAAGCGCAATGTGGCTGTGATGTGAACTTTGTTGCTCTTGATGATGGCGTTTCTATTCTTAATCGCCTGCGCCTTGAAGGTGACAACAGCAAAGCGGATATCGTGTTAGGTTTAGACAATAACCTGATGGCAGAAGCGCAGAAAACGGGGCTACTAGCCGAGCACAAGGTTGATACCAAATCGGTCAATCTGCCTAATGGCTGGGAAGACAGCACTTTTGTGCCTTATGACTTCGGTTACTTTGCGTTTGTCTACAACAAAGAAAAGCTTACCAATCCACCAAAGAGTCTTAAAGAACTAGTGGAATCACGCGATGATCTGAAAGTGATTTATCAGGATCCCCGTACGTCAACGCCGGGCCAAGGCTTGATGCTATGGATGAAATCTGTCTATGGCGATGACGTCACCCCTGCATGGCAACAACTGGCGAAGAAAACCGTCACTGTCACCAAAGGTTGGTCTGAGGCTTACTCTATGTTCCTTGAAGGTGAGTCAGACATGGTGTTGTCTTACACGACCTCACCGGCGTATCACCTGATCGCAGAAAGCGACAGCAAATACGCCGCCGCTGATTTTGCCGAAGGCCATTACACTCAGGTTGAGGTGGCGGCTAAAGTAAAAGCATCGAAAAACGAAAAATTAGCCGATGAATTTATGACGTTTATCCTTAGCGACGACTTCCAGTCTTTGATGCCAACAGGCAACTGGATGTACCCAGTAACTAAAGTCGCACTGCCTGAAGGCTTTGAGACACTGACGGTACCTGAAAAAGCCTTGAGCTTTAGCGCAGAAGAAGTGGCGCAAAACCGAAAATCTTGGATACGTGAGTGGCAAAGTGCCTTAACCTTCTAAGGAGACGCTTTGCGTAGTATTCCAAAATTGGGACTCTGGGTCGCGATAGCTATCGCGGCCTTTGTTGTTTCTGCTCTCGGTGCTTTATTAGTTGCCGCCCCATCTCTGAATATCACTCAGGTTTGGTCAGACCCTTATTATTGGCATGTCACCAAGTTTAGCTTTTACCAGTCGTTCCTGTCGACTCTGCTCAGTGTTGGCTTAGCCGTCCCTGTTGCGCACGCACTATCTCGGCGCACCTTTCCCGGTAAATCTTTGCTGCTTAAGCTGTTTGCCACCACATTAGTACTGCCTGTATTGGTTGGGGTGTTTGGCTTACTGGCGATTTATGGTAATAGCGGTCTGTTGTCATCAGCTTTAGCATGGTTTGATTCTAAACTGCCATTTTCGATTTACGGTCTGAACGGTATTTTACTGGCGCATGTGTTTTTTAACCTGCCCTATGCAACGCGCTTGCTATTGCAATCATTGGAGTCTATTCCCGCTGAACAGCATAAACTGTGTACTCATCTAGGTATGGGCCATTGGTATAAATTTAAGTGGGTCGAATGGCCTCGCTTGCGTCAGCAGTTGCCGCACGTGTGTGGCTTGGTGTTTATGCTGTGTTTTACTAGTTTCGCGACGGTAATGGCACTCGGTGGTGGGCCGAAATCGACCACGATAGAACTGGCGATTTATCAAGCGATCAAATTCGATTTTGACTTGCAGGCAGGGGCATTACTGGCGATATGGCAGATGCTATTGTGTGGCATTATGGCGTTGGCAGTGCAGCGTTTGACCAAGCCTGTGGCTGTGAGCTCAGGTACACAAGGTCACAACCTTTATATGGCCAAGGATTCCATCTGGTCACGTATCTGGGATTGGAGTTGGATTGGCCTGAGTATGCTATTAGTGCTGCCACCTTTACTGATGGTGGTGCTCAGTGGCCTCAACTCAGAAGCCCTATCAGTGTTTACGGATCAACGATTTTGGCTGGCGTTATGGTCGTCACTTAAAGTGGCAACATTGGCGAGCGGTATCGCGCTCTCGGCAGGGATTGCAATAATGCTGACCAGCCGTCGATTGCGTTTGAATGCAAAAAAACGTCATGCGGATCAGATTGAGTTACTGGGAACGATCATTCTTGTCACGCCCGGTTTGGTGATATCTACTGGGTTATTCTTGCTACTGCGGTCTTTTACAGATGTGTTTAGTCTGGCGTTTTTTATTGTGGTCGCGGTGAATGCTTTGATGGGCTTGCCTTACGTGATCAAAACCTTGTCACAGCCGATGCTGCATATCGAGCAGCAATACCAATATGTATGCGCAAGTCTAGGTATGAAAGGCTGGCAGCGCTTTCGCGTTGTTGAGTGGCGAGCACTGAAAAAGCCAATGGCTCATGCTTTCGCGATCAGTTTTATGTTTGCGGTGGGAGATTTAAGTGCGATTGCCCTGTTTGGTAGTCAGGAGTTCCGCACGCTGCCGTTGTATCTTTTCCAATTGCTGGGCAGTTATCAGATGGATGCAGCAGCTGTAGTGTCAGTCACTCTGTTACTGCTCAGTGTTGGCTGTTTTGCACTGATTGAAACCCTATTTAAGGCGAACTCTAAGGTGACTTATGTTGAGCCTCAATGATGTACATTACTATTACCATCAGGATCTATTCCATTTTGATTTACATATTGAGCAGGGAAGTCTGGTCGCATTGATGGGGCCGAGTGGGGCGGGTAAATCAACGTTACTGGCCTTGGTTGCGGGCTTTATCGAACCTGAAAGCGGCAGTATCAAAGCTGGTGGATTGGAGATTGTGGGCAAAGAGCCTTACCTACGTCCTTTTGCGATGCTATTTCAGGAGCATAACCTGTTTGCCCACCTCACAGTACGCGAAAACATTGGACTGGGCCTGCACCCTGGGTTGAAGCTCAACTCTGAGCAAGCCAGTGAAGTGGAACACGCAGCAATGCAGGTCGGTATTGCGGAATATTTGGATCGGTTACCTGAGCAATTGTCGGGTGGGCAGCGTCAGCGTGTCGCATTGGCTCGTTGCTTTGTTCAGCCTCATCCTATTTGGTTACTTGATGAACCTTTCTCGGCGCTTGATCCGGTATTACGAGAAGAAATGCTCGGGCTAGTTAAGCAATTAGCCGCAGAGCGCAATATTACCGTGGTGATGGTGACTCATCATATCAGTGACGCTAAAGCTATTGCTTCGCATTTTGCCTTTGTTGACCAAGGAAAAGTGGCGGTTGCGGATAAGATAGAACATTTGTCTCAGCAGAACGCCCATCCAGCTCTGAGCGGCTTTGTCAAAGCTGGTGAGTCATCGTTGGCTAACTTAGGGTTGAATTCAATCTAATTGCTTTTCGCTGTCGGCTTTTAGTGCATCAATATCTGGCGCAATATACTGTACGTGTGAGAAATCTCGTTCAGGAAATAGATATTGGGCTTCTCTGCGAATTTGCTCGGCACGTTCGCTGTCGCCTAAGCCTTGGTAAGCAAGGATTAAGTTGTTATAAAACGCCGGCCTTGGCTTGTCTTTAATAATCTGAAGTGACCAGTCAATGTAGGGCTGGATGAACTTTGCTTCCTGACGATAAAGGCCAATATTGAGATAGGTGCTATAAATGTCCCAATCGTATCTGTCTTTCCAAACGATTGGATTAGTCACTTCATTGAGCAAGTCTGGGTCTTTAGGCGTTGATGTTTCAAACTTCGTCAACACATAGTTGGTATGTAGGGCTGTCTGCATATAGAAGCTGACTAGGATGGGTACGATTAAGCTCATCACTCGAAAGAGTGTTTTACTGACAATGCTAATGGATGCGAGACGGTATGAGCCAGCACGTTGATCTATCCAAAAGAGCAAAACCACAAAAGTAATCCAGTGGATGGCTGAATGGTAAAAAGGGTACTCCAATTGGCTATGCAGAACGATAGGGACAAATAAAGCGAACATAGCTAAGCGAGTACCTTTTTTCGCGTTGTATATCCGAAGTAACACCATCACGGCAGCAAGCATGATGGCTAAAACAGGCAATAACCCCCCTTCAACTCCCCAATAGAGCAGTTCATTATGTGGGTGATCCATCGCAGCCAAACCTGGATGATAGCTAGGGTTTAGCTGATGCTGGCGGGCCGTGTAGACAATATATTCAGGCTCAAATCGTCCGTAGCCATAACCTGTGAAGGGTTTCTCGACTAGCATATCCAGAGTTTGTGGGAAGGTGTACTGTCGGGGGCCTTCCAGATTCGCGCGCTGCGTGGCAAGAGAGTCTCCAGCCGACAGGAGATTAATACTGCTACCTATAGATAAACCTAGGCAGATGGCGGCTAGCCATCCCCAAAAGCGCTTTTTTGTGGCAAATCGGTATAAGTAAGGTAACAGCAACATGACAGCAAGCAAGGCGCCTAACCAGCCGGTGCGAGAAGCAATCAGTATCAAAAGTGGAACTGTCACAACAGGCATGACGTAGAGTAGTAGCACTTCACTGAGTTGGCGGTGATATTTTTTGGGGTGTCGAGTGAGTAGGTATCCGGAAAGAACTAGGCCTGTTGCGAGAAAACTCGCCATGACGTTCGGCTGTTGAAAAATACCATAGGGGCGATTTTGGGCGGTATCGTAGCCAAATAGATTATTAGGCTGAAGAACGAAGTATTGTACCCAACCAAATAGGGCTTGAATGAAAACCGCGATGGTAATAAACCACAGTAAACGCTGTTTTTGTTTGTTACTGAAACGAAATTGTTGCAGCACGAAAAAGAGGGTAAAACCTGCCCAAAGGCCGATAAGCTTGCCTTGAGATAAAGAAAAGTCTGATTTGGGGTAGAGCACAGGTATGGTTAGTAGTACACAACAAATGAAGAGCCCTATGGTCAGTTTGTTGTATCGCAGTATCCCTTGTGTCCCTGCTTGATATAATCCTAACGCGAGAGAAAGGCTGACAGCAATCCAAGTGGTCGCATTAAAAGACAATGCCAGCCCAGATCCTCCGGGGTTAGGCATAAAAATGTGCATTGCGAGCAGAAACACTATTGCAATAGAAACAAGAAATGGCCTGGTGAGTGGAAGTTTAGGCGCTTGAGGCTCTAAGCTTGTCCCTGCTAAATGGGTAGTTGCCATCGATGATTATGTCCTTAAAAGAAAACAGACCAAATTCTGGTCTGTTTAATTTACTACTTTTCGTTATTTTAACATAGGCTTGAGGAACCTTGCGGTATGAGAACCTGTGACCTTAGCGACCTCTTCAGGTGTGCCTTGGGCAATGATTTCACCGCCACCTTGCCCGCCTTCTGGACCTAGATCCACAATCCAGTCTGAGGTTTTAATCACATCAAGGTTATGCTCAATAACAACCACAGTATTGCCGTGATCTCGTAGACGATGCAGTACAGTTAACAGTTGCTGAATATCATGGAAGTGTAAGCCCGTTGTGGGTTCATCTAAGATATAGAGTGTTTTGCCTGTATCGCGCTTTGACAACTCTCGAGCTAGCTTAACACGTTGTGCTTCACCACCGGATAAGGTCGTTGCCGCCTGACCTAGTCGGATGTATGACAGACCGACATCCATCAGAGTTTGCAACTTACGGGCAATAACAGGCACAGGGTCGAAAAATTCGCGAGCATCTTCAACCGTCATTCCGAGTACTTCATCAATCGTCTTGCCTTTGTAATGAACTTCCAGCGTTTCGCGGTTATAGCGTTTTCCTTTACATACGTCACAAGGTACATAGACATCAGGCAGGAAATGCATTTCTACTTTGATTACACCATCACCTTGACAGGCTTCACAGCGACCACCGCGTACGTTGAAGCTGAAGCGACCTGGTTTATAGCCTCGAGATCTTGCTTCCTGAGTGCCGGCAAATAATTCACGAATCGGGGTAAAGATCCCCGTATAAGTTGCAGGGTTGGAGCGTGGTGTGCGTCCAATCGGGCTTTGATCGATGTCGATGACCTTATCAAAGTGCTCTAGCCCTTTTATTTTTTGGTAAGGTGATGGGGTCGCAGTCGTTGCACCGTTGAGTTGAGTGTGGGCAATTTTAAAGAAAGTATCGTTAATCAAAGTCGACTTACCTGATCCCGAAACGCCAGTCACACAGGTAAACAAGCCAACTGGAATCGTTAATGTGACATCTTTAAGGTTGTTGCCTGTTGCACCGAATAACTCGACCACTTTTTTATTATTTATAGGAGTGCGTTGTTTAGGCACTTCAATTTTTTTCGCACCACTAAGGTACTGACCCGTTAGAGACTCTGGAGTGGCGACAATCTCTTCCATGGTGCCTTCTGCGACTACATTACCACCATGAACCCCGGCGCCGGGGCCAATATCGATCACATGATCCGCCATTCTAATTGCATCTTCATCGTGTTCAACGACCAAGACGGTATTGCCCAAATCACGTAGATGGGTCAGGGTATTCAAGAGTCGTTCGTTGTCGCGTTGGTGTAGCCCGATGGAGGGTTCATCCAGCACGTACATGACTCCGACTAACCCTGCACCAATCTGGCTGGCGAGTCGAATCCGTTGTGCTTCACCACCGGATAAAGTTTCGGCACTACGGGAAAGGTTGAGGTAGTTGAGGCCAACGTTTACTAGGAATTGGAGACGATCATTGATCTCCTTCATCACTTTCTCTGCGATTTGAGCCTTTTGGCCTTTTAGCTCTAGTGAAGCAAAGAAACCGAGCGCATCGGCAATGCTTAACTCAACAATCTCGGGCAATGTTGTATCGCCAATAAACACATTACGGGCTTCAAGACGAAGACGGCTGCCTTCACAGCTAGAGCAGGTACGAGTCGAGATATATTTTGCCAAGTCCTCACGGACCGCATTTGACTCTGTATCTCGATAACGACGTTCTAAAGTGTTCAGTATCCCTTCAAATGGGTGACGTTTCACACGAATATCACCGCGATCATTGATGTATTTAAACTCAACCTCAGTTCGCCCCGAGCCATTCAGCACTACATCACGAATTTTCTTCGGTAAGGACTTAAAAGGTGCTTTAAGATCGAAATCAAAATGCTCAGCTAAGGAAGAGAGCATTTGGAAGTAATAGTAGTTCTTTTGATCCCACCCCCTAATGGCTCCTTCTGCCAAGCTTAAGGAGTCATCAAGAATAACTCTCGCGGGATCAAAGTATTGTTGCACACCAAGGCCATCACAGGTGTGGCACGCCCCCGCTGGATTATTGAATGAGAAAAGCCTTGGCTCTAACTCTTGCATACTGTAACCACAGTGCGGACAAGCAAAGTTAGCAGAAAACACCACTTCTTCACCATTACCGTCCATAGGCGCAACCACTGCAATACCGCCAGAAAGTTCCAGTGTGGTTTCAAAGGACTCTGCCAGCCTCTGTTGTAGGTCATCGCGCACTTTAAAGCGATCTACGACCACTTCGATGGTGTGTTTCTTGTGCAGTTCTAAGGTCGGAGGATCCGATAAATCGCAGGTTTCACCATCGATACGAGCACGGATAAAACCTTGCGCTGCGAGGTTTTCTAGTGTTTTTACATGCTCCCCTTTACGCTCTTTAACGATGGGAGCCAGTAGCATCATTTTAGAGCCTGCTGGCAGTTCCAATACTTTATCGACCATCTGTGAGATGGTTTGGGCGGTGAGTGGAACCTTATGTTCTGGGCAGCGGGGCTCACCGACTCGTGCATAGAGTAAACGTAAATAGTCGTAGACTTCAGTAATGGTACCGACGGTTGAGCGAGGATTGTGTGATGTTGATTTTTGTTCAATGGAGATGGCAGGGGATAGACCTTCGATATGGTCAACATCTGGCTTTTCCATTAAAGATAAAAATTGACGAGCGTAAGCGGATAGTGACTCAACATAGCGCCGCTGACCTTCCGCATATAAAGTATCAAAGGCAAGTGATGACTTACCTGAACCTGATAATCCAGTAATGACGATGAGTTTATCTCGGGGGATAGTCAGATTGACATTTTTTAAGTTATGGGTGCGTGCGCCGCGAACTTCGATCTTATCCATTGCTCTCGCTCAATGTAAAAACAAGTGGGCTAAGTATTACATAGAGTGATAAATGTTCAAAGAAAATACTGTATGAAAAAACAGTAATAAAAAGGCTACTCACAGAGCAGCCTTTGAAAACAGAGAAATAAACCATTAGGCTTCTTTGGTTGTACTTTGTTTACCCAACTCAGATTTCTTGCTGTCTTTAAGGTAAAGGTTCTCAAAACAGTAGTTAGTGGCTTCGATGTAACCTTCAACGCTACCGCAGTCAAAACGTTGGCCTTTGAATTTGTAGGCCAGTACACAGCCTGCTTTAGCCTGTTTCAGAAGGGCATCTGTAATCTGAATTTCACCGCCTTTGCCTGGCTCGGTATTTTCGATCAGCTCGAAGATATCTGGAGTCAGGATATAGCGACCAATGATAGCGAGGTTACTTGGGGCGGTACCAGGTTCTGGCTTTTCAACCATGTCATCAACGCGATAGATATCGTCTTTGATCATTTCACCTGAAATTACACCGTACTTATGTGTTTCATCAGCAGGCACTTCTTGTACGGCAACAATTGAGCAGCGGAACTGTTTAAACAGTGCCACCATTTGCGCCAGCACACCTTCTTGTTCGTTGACGCAAAGGTCATCCGCCAGAACTACAGCGAAAGGTTCATCACCGATGAGTTCACGCCCAGTCAGAATTGCATGGCCCAACCCTTTCATCTCACGTTGCCGGATGTAGGTGAAGTTAGCACTTTCGATGATATCGCGGATATCGACTAAGAGCTCTTCTTTGTTCGTCCCACTGATTTGGTGTTCCAATTCGTAGTTTTTATCAAAGTGATCCATGATCGAGTGTTTACCACGACCTGTGACAATACACATACCATTCATTCCGGCTTGAATCGCTTCCTCTACACCGTATTCAATCAATGGCTTGTTAACGACAGGCATCATTTCTTTAGGCATGGATTTGGTCGCTGGGAGAAAGCGAGTTCCATAGCCTGCTGCCGGGAAAAGGCACTTTTTGATCATGTTAAAACCCTATATCTGTATTTCGTCTTTTATATAGCTGGCGCAACCATATCACTTTTTGCATGAATGAATAATGACTATAGAAGCGAAAACGTGAGTTTTTGCACATTGGATTATATTTAAGACATCATATGTTGATTGGCCCAAGCGATGGCTTGCACTCTATTCTTGACCGAGAGCTTTTTAAAGATTTGGTATAAATGAGACTTCACCGTGAACTCACTGATAAACAGGTCTTCGGCAATCTGCATATTTGATGCGCCAGTTTTTAAACAGCGAAGAATTTGGATCTCGCGGGCTGTTAAATCGACTGTCGCGGGTGCGGTCTGGCTTAATACTACATGGCGGTAATAGTGCAGTAGCTGAGCGGCGACCTTACGTGGCAGCCAGTTTTGGCTGTTAATGACTTCACCACATCCTTTGGCGACTGCTTCAATAGACTCTTCTTGGTAAAATAAGGCTTTGAGGTTGCCAAAACGTAATAGTTCTTCTGTAGTCAGTCTTTTCTCGACATTAAAAATGATCGTCTCAAACATTTTATTCGACAGAGGGAGGTCGCGAATCTGGTTGTTAAGCTTTTGATAATTGTTGTGATCTATCATTAGGATCTTATGTTTATGTTGTTGCATGGCAAGCATGAGTTCATTGGGCTCAATACGTGGAATGTCGATACTGAGTAGCTTTTCTACTTGATGGATAAGGTGATGGGGTTTCGATGTATCTTCACAAAGAAAGTAGATAGTTCGGGCGTAAATGTTTTTGGCCATAAGGTTCTTCATTCGGTTTAATTGAGGTGTTGGCAGAGTGAATGAGAAATTTGACCAGTGCGAATCAAGTTTACAGGATTGCGTTCAATTTCATATTGATAAGTAATCATTAAATCTATCAATCGAACAATAGATTGAATTTACTCGAAAATAGATGTGCCCTGAGTTGGGCTGATGACTTTGTGAGCTCATGGTGTGGATTGCAATTTGTTCGAAGGCTAAAGCGTGTTATCCTAGTGCGCTATTTTTAAGGTTAATAGAGAATTTAGACGGAGCGAATCATGGCGAGCCGTGGAGTAAATAAAGTTATCATTATGGGTAACCTAGGGCAGGATCCTGAAGTTAAGTACACTGCGAACGGTAGTGCCGTGGCGAACATTACCGTTGCAACTTCTGAATCTTGGCGAGACAAAAATACGGGCGAGCAGCGTGAAAAAACGGAATGGCACCGTATTGTGCTCTTTGGTAAGACCGCTGAAGTCGCGGGTGAGTACCTACGTAAAGGCTCGCAAGTCTACATTGAAGGCCAACTTCAAACGCGTAAATGGCAAGACCAAAATGGTCAAGACCGTTACACAACTGAAGTCGTTGTTCAATGGCCAGCTGGTCAAATGCAATTGCTTGGTGGTCGTCCGCAGGGGGGAGCATCAGGTCAGCCAATGGGTCAACCTCAGCAGCAAGGTGGTTGGGGACAGCCTCAACAGCCAGCGATGCAGCAAAGCCAACCTGCTCAGCAGCAATACTCTCAGCCGCAACAGCAGCCGAGTCAAAGCCAGCCACAATACAATGAACCTCCAATGGATTTTGATGACGATATCCCATTCTAGATCATTGAATCCTGAAAAAAGCCGCGAATTTCGCGGCTTTTTTATATAGTTAGAAAAACAGACTCATCAGTTAGTGGTCTTTTTTATCACATAGTTAACTGACCGCCAGCGCTATCGCGACCTTATTTTGAGAAAAGGAATTCTTTATCTATGAGGTACACACCTACTTTAAAATTGAGCACTCGCCTAGTTGCGTTTGTCACCGTTATAGTGACCAGTGCGATGTTCATCCTATTTTTAGGTGGTACCCTATCTTTTAAGCGACTTGGGCAAGAGTATTTAGATCATTCTCTGCAAGGTATCGTTGAAGTATTGGATAAGGAAATGGAAGATCCTGACGCGGCTTATTCACTCCAGCGTTGGATGCCCAAAATGCTTCAAGCCTCTAATATTGTTGAAATGGAGCTCCTGTCAGATAACGGTGTGATATACCGTTATAAAGATACTTCTTCGAAAGTCGATACCACTTTGCTGTATGACACTGAATATCAGCTGGAGCGCAATATTGGCTATCGCCTTCATTTTAAAGCTGTCCCCCCATACATAGGCTACGGTTATTCTCTTGAAGCTCTGTGGTCGATCACATTGGCCGTGGCCTTGATTATCTTTTGCTTAATGCGTGGGGTTAAGTGGTTGAAAGAACAGCTTGCAGGTTCTGAGTTATTGGAGGAGCGGGGCAGAATGATTCTTGCCGGACGTGTGGAAGAATACGCGAAAGGGGACATGAAAGAGTGGCCCTATACAGCCAGTGAAGCATTAGACTGCTTAATTGAAGAGCTACAAGATGCACGTCAAGAAAGAAGTCGCTTTGATACATTTATTCGTACCCAAACCTTCCTTGATCCATTAACTGGTGCGGCTAACCGTGTCCTGTTTGACAGTAAATTGGAAGCGGCTTTGTCTGAGCATGGTTCACATGGCGGTGTTTTGCTGCTGCGTATTGACGATTGGGAGCAATTGCAGGAAGAATCTGGCAAGCAGGTCGCTGATGAGTTTGTTGTCGATATTGGTGATAGCTTAAATAATATTATTCAACGTTACCCTGATGTGATTCTTTCTCGTTATTACGAGTCTGATTTTGCCATTTTTGCCCCTCATTTAAGCAGTAAAGAGGTGTCACAAATAGCGATAAATAGCTTAAAGCAATTGACTAAATTATCACCTCCCTCTCCTTTGGATAAAGAAAACTGGGTGCATATTGGTGTCAGTATGTACAGGGAAGGAGAGAGCCAAGGACGTATTTTAGATGAAGCTGAAACCGCTCTTAAAAGTGCCCAATTACAACGTGTAAATACTTGGAATAAGTTTAATAAATTGGTCACGCATGATGATGAGCGAGGTAGTGTGCGTTGGCGTACTCTATTCGATTTAGTGCTTAAGCCGGACCAGCTTTATATTTTCTATCAACCTTGTTATTTACTGGACTCACATAAAGACAGAATCTTTGAGCATTCAGAGCTATTTGTCCGTATCAATGATCCTGATAAGGGATTGATAAAAGCATCGCGATTTAATTCTGCAATAGAATCTGTGGGTTATGAGTCCGTTTTGGATCGCGCTGTTTTTTCGGCAGTCGCTCAGTTTTTGAAAGTGTCAAAGAAAAGAATATGTTACTCTGTCAATATTCACGTAGTACCTTTTGCTGATCGTGATTACTTGAAGTGGTTTCGATATGAGCTACTACAATTAACATCAGAACAACGCAAGTCGCTGATTTTTGAATTTGCGGAAGCGAGACTAGTCAAACATCTCGATTATATGCGTCCAGTGATCAAAATGATTTCTGGATTGGGTTGTCGAGTTACTGTTGGGCAGGCAGGTCGCTCTATAGTAAGTACTCATTATTTAAAAGATCTGCCCATTGATTTTTTGAAGCTGCATAGAAGTCTAGTGAAACAAATAGATCAGCGAGATGAAAACCAGTTATTTGTACGTAGCTTGCTAGGAGCTTGTGAAGGGCTTAAAACTCAAGTTATTGCCGTGGGTGTCGACAATAAACAAGAGTATAAAACAATGCTGGCTTTAGGAGTACAAGGGGTGCAAGGACGTTATTTTCAGTCTGAGCAACAGCTATTACCTAAAGTTGAAACTGAAAAGAAAGTCATGACGACCAGTAAAGTGCAAATTGGTCGTCGCAACCGGTGGCGAAAAGTTAGCAGTAAATGAATATCCAATCCTTGATCGGAAAGTTTAGTCATAATAAACGAGTTGGTTTAAACCTGACCGTTGTTGTCCAACCCGGCGAGTTGTATTTTTCAGCATTAGCTGAGGGAAAACTGCCATCTAAAGTGATGGTGGAAGGCAACTCTTGGCAAGAAACACTGCTTAAAACCTTGGTGCGGTCCAAGTTAACGGATCTTCATCTTGATATTGTTCTGAACTCTAAATTCTACCAAACCTATCAAATCGATAAACCCAACATTCCAGATGCAGAGTTGGTAAGCGCACTCCCGTTTTTACTTAAAGACCTGATCAGTGAAAAAGTAACGGACATCGTTGCTGATGCGGTGCACCTTCCAGTGGGCAATAAACTTCAAGTCTATGTTGCCCCTAAAAGTCTGATTGTCGGCCTGCAACAAAGCCTGTCTGCTCATCATATTCAGCTAAACCGAGTCTTAGTTGAAGATGAGGTATGGGGGATATCCGCGGGCGAGTTATCAAGCTTTTTACTTTTACAGCGCAGTAAGCAAAGTAGCTTTCGAGTCAGTGCTTTTGTTGACCATCACTGTGCTTTCCAAAGAACGATTCGTGGGGTAGCTTCTCCGTTGACTGGGGTGGCGACCAGCATTCTCCAGCTTGATGGAATCGCTTTGGAGTTACAGCGTTCGATTGATTACCTCTCTTCGCAATTGCGTGGAGCTTCTCTCCACAAAATGAAAGTCTGTTGTGATGAAGAAGACCAGCAAGAGTTGGTTGAAGCATTGAGTGAACGCTTGAGTGTCAAAGTCGCTGGGTTAAGTGAGGATGAGCGTGAATCAGGGGATATTCTGATTGAGTATGCTGATCAACTCAGTGAAAGTGCGGTGAATCTTTTCCCTGATTCTCTTAAGCCCAAAAAAGAAAACTTTACGCTCACCAATGTTGTTTTGGCTTGGGGGGCGGTAACGACAGTGTTACTCAGCGCTTTTGCTTATCTTTACGTTCAACAAATTCAGCTTGAGCAAGAGCTCGAAGACCACAGGGCACAGCAAGTGAAGCTTGAGCAACAACTTTCAGGCTTGAATCAGCGTCTTGCAAAACATAAGCCCTCAGCCGCTAAAATCGCTGCTGTTGCCCGGTTGAAGCTTGAGATTCAAGCGAAACGCGCGTCATTAAAAGCCGTCAATGAGTTTGATCAATCCCAGCAAATTGGATATTCAGGAGTCATGCGCGCATTGGCAGAGCTGGGAAGACAAGACATTTCACTGAGCCATATTTTTATCGATTCCAATACCATGGATTTACAAGGGCTTGCGCGTGAGGCTAAAGCCATTCCGAATTGGGTCAATCAATTTAAGTCCGAAGTGAACCTTGTCGGACGTACATTTGAAAAGCTTAAAATTGGTCGTAACGATGATGATATTGTGACGTTTGAACTCATCACTAAGCAGGAGCCCAAGTAATGCAGCAATTTTGGCTCCAACTCAATGATAAATTTAATACTTTAAGTCGACGAGAAAAGTGGTTACTAACCCTTTGTGGCATCGTGATTATTAGCCTGACTTTGTTGGTTTGGCTCGTTGAACCTATCTTGAAAGCCAACCAGTCCTTATCTGGGCAAGTCAGCTCATCTAAGCAGAATGTGCAGCGCTTAGAAGCGGATATTTTGTTGGTAACCGCTAAACTTAAGCGAGACCCTAATCAGAAGATTGATTTGGAATACAAGAAGCTGCTGACAGAGAGTCAGCAATTATCACAGCAGTTAGCAGAGATAATAGAAAACCTGATTTCTCCTAGTCAGATGGCTCGTTTATTAGAAGATGTCTTAACAGGTACACAAGGGCTAAAACTGGTGTCACTTGAATCAATGACCGCAGAACCCATTACAGGTGGCGTCGATAACCAAACTCGGACTGGATATTATCTACATCCGGTCAAAATAGAACTAACTGGCAGCTATTTTTCGATTCTGACTTATCTCAACACACTAGAGTCTTTGCCTGTTAAGTACTATTGGAGAAGCTTCAGCTATACCGTAGAGGAATACCCGACAGCACGTTTAATACTTGAAGTGTATACACTGGGTACAAGACAGGAGTTTATCGGTGGTTAGATGCATTATGGTAATTTTGATGGCTTACTCATCGATACTCCTCGCTTCGCAGGACCCGACAGCCCCATTGGGTTGGCAAAAGCCACAAGAGGCTAAGCCTGCCTCTAAGATAACTGACCAACCCGTTCCGATGCTGCAAAGTATCGTTTGCCGAGAGATTGCACAATGTCAGGCCGTTCTGAACAATCAAGTGGCATTAGTAGGAGAAACGGTTAATGGTTACACCGTGAGTTACATTGGGCCGGAGCTTGTTACGCTAGTCAAAGCGGGCAAGCAGTGGAAGTTAGAGCTATTTACTCTGGATATAAAACAGTAAGGTGATTGGAATCGTATGCGTAAACTCGTTGTAGCAATTACTGTTGCGTCATTAGTCGGTTGTTCTATGGGCCATCGTGAGCCAGTGGAAGCTAAAGATGCGCTCAATGAAGCGATTAATCAATCAGGCAGCCGCAGTTTAGATGAATTGCCACCTTCTGTTGAAGCAGATCTAATGCCTGACCTAGAGGGGGCAGCAAGCACTACCTTTGAAACAGTAAAGCGCTTTAGAATCCAAGCCAATGATGTTGATGCTAAAGCTTTTTTTGCTAGCTTGGTTAGAGGTACAGAATTTAGTGTTGCTTTGCACCCAGAAGTATCAGGCAGTATCACAGTCAATTTAACGGATGTGACATTGGACGAAGTGTTGTCTGTGGTGCAAGACCTTTATGGCTATCAAATTGAAACAACAGGGAAAGTTATCCAGATATACCCAGCAGGTCTAAGAACAGTGACTATCCCGGTTGATTACTTGCAATTTAAACGTAGCGGTCGCTCGCTGACCTCCATCACCACAGGCACCATCACTAACAGTAGCTCTTCCAGTTCATCATCTTCCAGTTCGGATTCGGATACTTCCAGCTCGGGCAGCTCGAGTACCACTTCATCAAAAGGAGGGACGGAAATTGAAACCACCAGTGAAAGTGACTTTTGGCCTCAGTTAGAACAAGCGGTGAGTCAGCTGATTGGCTCTGGTCAAGGGCAAAGTGTGGTGACTACCCCACAAGCTGGTGTGATCACGATTCGAGCTTTCCCTGATGAAATCCGGGAAGTGAAAAGCTTTATTGGGGTTTCACAGCAAAGACTACATCGACAAGTGATCCTAGAAGCGAAAATCTTGGAAGTGACGTTGAGTGATGGCTACCAGCAAGGGATCGATTGGTCGAAGGCATTTACTTCGAATGGGACTAACTACACGATTGGTCAAGGAAACCCTGGGACAGCAGCTACATTACCTGGTTTGGATGCGATAGGGACTTTGCTAGGGGGGCAGTCCAACTTAGTCATCTCTAGCGGCAGTTTTGATGCCGTTATTAGCTTTATGTCGACTCAAGGTGACTTGAATGTACTCTCTAGCCCAAGAGTGACAGCTTCGAATAACCAAAAAGCGGTGATCAAAGTCGGTACGGACAGTTACTTTGTGACGGACTTTTCGACGAACGTCGATTCCGGCAGTACAACATCGACAACCAGCACGGATATTGAATTAACGCCGTTCTTCTCAGGGATCTCTCTTGATGTGACCCCCCAGATTGACAATGATGGCAGTGTGCTTTTGCATGTTCATCCCGCGGTTATTGATGTGACAGAAGAAGAAAAAAACATTACCAATGGCTCGGATACGGTTTCTTTACCGCTGGCGACCAGCTCTATTCGCGAGTCGGACTCTGTGATTCGTGCTCAAGATGGGGATGTGGTTGTCATCGGAGGTTTGATGAAGTCAAATACTCTAGAGCGAACTTCCAAAGTGCCATTCCTTGGTGATGTGCCGGCATTGGGTCACTTGTTCCGCAATACTACGCAGTACACAGAGAAAACTGAATTAGTGATCTTACTTAAACCTACCGTTGTGGGAGTAAATACGTGGCAAAAAGAGCTCGAAAGATCTAGAGATTTACTTCAGGAATGGTTCCCTGATGAGCAATAATCGCCTATGTATTTGGAGCATTTTGGATTAACTCAGTTTCCATTTCACTTAACCCCGAACACTGAATTGTTCTTAGGGGTGGAGCCTCATTATGAGGCGATTCAGACGGTTCAATCCGCGATAGAAATGGGAGAAGGTCTGATCAAGATCACCGGAGAAGTAGGAACCGGAAAAACCATGGTGTGCCGGATCTTGGTGAACCAACTGAGTCAGGCCGTTCAGCTTGTTTACCTACCTAACCCTGCTCTGAGCGGTGATGAACTCAGGCGAGCCATTGCGACTGAGCTCGAAGTTAGCATCACTGCAGACACAACGCTGGTCGAGGATATTCAAGCTAAACTTATAGAGTTTGCGCGAAATGGCTCTCAGGTGGTGGTATTTGTGGATGAAGCGCAAGCCTTAAGCGATGAAGCGCTGGAAGTATTACGTTTATTTGGCAACTTAGAGACGGAATACCATAAGCTGATACAAATTGTCTTGCTGGGTCAGCCTGAGTTGGATGAGCGATTAGAGCAGCATCACCTGCGCCAACTTAGGCAGCGTATTACTTTTAGTGCACGGCTAAGAACGCTGACGGTTTCTGAAGTGGTGGCGTACATCGACAATCGATTAGAAAAGTCCGGTGGGGAAGCTGGTATCTTCACGGTTAATCAGAAAAAAGCCATTTGGAAAGCGAGCCGAGGTATTCCGAGGTTGATCAATCAAATCTGCCATAAGTGTTTGGTTCTGGCGTGTAGTCAAGATGAACTGACTGTCAGCAACCAACAGTTGTTTAATGCTATCCATGATACGTATGACAGCTGCAAACCAAAATTTAGAATCCCGTTAATTTGGGGCTGGAGTTTATCATGAGTGCGATTAACAATGCGCTTTCTGAACTAGCCGATAATCAGTCAACTAAGCCAGAGCAAGTGGTTAAAGCGAACGTAAAACCTGTGAAACAACTTAAGGTTTTGCCTTGGGTGGTAGGCAGCTTTGGCTTAAGTTTAGCGGTCGGGGGATGGGCTATTTCAAGTCAGATTCCAGTTATTGATCCTCAACCTTTGCCCGCCGTCGGAGTTGAGAAAGCGAATGAACCTATTTCCTCACCGACATCGAAATCATCGGTAAGTAGCGACACTATTTATCTTTCACAGCCTCGTCTGGTCAGTAAATTGAATCCTCTCCTCAATGAAGTAGAGGCAGCAAAAGCAAGCGTTGAGCCTGAACCGGCAACAATAAAAGAGGCTAGCATTGCTGCTCCTTCAGTGAAAGTGGCTCAGGGGCAAGTTGTCATTCAACAAGTGGAGTTGTCCCCTGCTCAGTTAGCAAAGAAAGCGCAAAGTCGAGCGAAAAAAGCACTGGATAACAATAACCTGACTGAAGCACTTAAGTATTATCAAGAAGCGCTGCGTTATGCGCCTGATAACGTTAAATATCGTAAAAAGCTATCTGCACTTTATTACGGTAAAGGAGAGGTCCGTAAGGCGGTCGATATTTTACGTAAAGGCATTCAAATTGATAAAGAAGAGAGTGCTCTGCGGATGTCGTTAGCTAAACTGCTCATCAAAGAGCAGCAAAATGAAGCGGCTTTAACGGCTTTGGTGCATGTGCCTCAAAAGGCACCGGTAGAGTATTTATCTCTTCGAGCAGCGTTAGCTCAGAAATCGAAGCAAGATGACATTGCACTCAGTAGCTATCAGAGTTTAGTGACGCTGGAACCTGATAGTGGGCGATGGTGGCTTGGCTTAGGTATTCAACAAGAACGGGCTTTGAACTTAGCCAAAGCCGAAGAAGCCTACCAGCAAGCTTTAACTAAGCTGGGGTTATCCAGTCAGTCGCAGCAGTTTATTCGTGACCGTTTATCCCTTATCAGCCGTTTAAAGGAGCAGCCAGATGCAAATTAAACTTAGGAAGCGTCTTGGTGATCTGCTCGTCGAAGAAGGGATTATTACTGAGTCTCAAGTCGAAGAGGCACTAGCGGCACAGAAAAGCACAGGCAGAAAACTGGGAGCAACTCTGATTGAGCTTGGCTTCTTAACGGAACATCAAATGCTGACTTTCCTTTCTCAGCAGCTTGACGTCCCTCTCATTGACCTGAGCCGTGCAAATGTTGATGCCGACGCGGTACAGCTACTGCCCGAAGTACATGCCCGCCGTTTGAGGACTTTGGTTATTGGGCGTCAAGGGGATACGCTAAGAGTCGCTATGAGTGATCCGGCGGATCTTTTTGCCCAAGAAGCGTTACTGGGTCAGTTACCTAACTACAGTATCGAATTTGTTATTGCGCCAGAAAAACAACTGGTGGATGGCTTTGACCGTTATTACCGACGAACCAAAGAAATTGCTTCTTTTGCTGAGCAACTTCAGGCTGAACATCAGGTCAATGAAGCGTTTGATTTCAGTATCGAGGATGAAGACAGTGACGAAGTTACAGTTGTAAAACTGATTAACTCGTTATTTGAAGATGCCATTCAAGTTGGAGCTTCAGATATTCATATTGAGCCTGATGCCAATGTGCTGCGTTTGCGTCAGCGTATTGATGGCGTGTTACACGAGACCTTACTGAATGAAGTTAATGTTGCTCCGGCTTTGGTACTGCGCCTCAAGCTCATGGCTAACTTGGACATCTCCGAAAAACGGTTACCACAAGATGGACGCTTCAATATACGTGCTAAAGGTCAGTCGGTCGATATTCGTATGTCAACCATGCCTGTCCAGCATGGTGAATCAGTGGTGATGCGTCTTCTCAACCAGTCTACAGGGGTGAGAAAGCTTGAAGAGTCAGGTATTCCGAACCATTTATTGGTTCGTCTAAGACGGCAGCTTCGCCGCCCGCACGGCATGATACTGGTGACGGGACCAACAGGCTCAGGTAAAACCACCACACTATATGGTGCCTTGAGTGAACTGAACGAACCCGGTAAGAAAATTATCACCGCAGAAGACCCGGTAGAATACCGCTTACCGCGTGTTAACCAAGTGCAGGTGAACCCTAAAATTGACCTCGATTTCTCCACCATCCTGAGAACCTTCCTTCGTCAGGATCCAGATATCATTCTAGTTGGGGAGATGCGTGATCAAGAAACGGTTGAAATTGGCTTACGTGCGGCGCTGACGGGCCACTTGGTATTGAGTACTTTGCATACTAATGATGCGGTGGATAGTGCGCTTCGGATGATGGATATGGGAGCTCCGGGTTACTTGGTAGCCAGTGCCGTTCGAGCAGTGGTTGCCCAGCGTCTAGTTCGTAAGGTTTGCCCTGACTGTAAAACGGATGATGATGTGGAAGACGCACGTAGACAGTGGCTAGCACAACGTTTCCCAAACCAAGAGCAAGCGACTTTTGTTAAAGGGCGTGGATGCCAAAACTGTAACCTGACTGGTTATCAGGGTCGTATCGGTGTCTTTGAAATGCTTGAACTTGAACAGGAGATGATGGATAAGCTACGAGCTAATGATGCTGTGGGTTTCTCCATTGTTGCTCGTCAGTCGGCAAGTTATAAACCTCTGCTTGCCTCTGCTATGGAGCTTGCTTTACAGGGGATCGTTAGCTTAGACGAAGTGATGAATCTTGGAGAAGGCGATGCTTCTGGCTCTGTTGAAGCGATCTACTTATAGGGAGAATGATGCCAGTATTTAGCTATCAGGGACGTAATCTAGATGGTTCAGCTGCGGCTGGGCAGGTTGAAGCGCCCAATGAAGAGGCGGCGGCTGAATCGCTTATCAATAAAGGTGTCATTCCTACCGCTATTACACAGGGTTCAGGCGGCAGCTCATTTGATATTGATCTCCGGTCGATATTTAAACCCTCGATCCCTTTGGAAGTGCTGGTGATTTTCTGTCGTCAGTTATACAGCTTGACCAAAGCTGGTGTTCCTTTGCTGCGTTCAATGAAAGGCTTGACGCAAAATAGCGCTAATAAGCAGTTAAAAGAGGCATTAGAAGAAGTAACGCAAGAGCTGACTAATGGACGAAGTTTATCGGCATCCATGCAGATGCATTCTAAGGTCTTTAGCCCTCTATTTGTTTCTATGATTAATGTGGGGGAAAACACTGGTCGATTGGATCAGGCTTTGATGCAACTGGCTAACTACTATGAGCAGGAAGTGGAGACGCGAAAGCGGATTAAAACGGCAATGCGATACCCCACTTTTGTGATCAGTTTCATTGTCGTGGCGTTGTTTATCCTTAATGTAAAGGTTATCCCACAGTTCGCTAGCATGTTTTCTCGTTTTGGCGTCGATTTACCCTTACCTACTCGAATTATCATTGCGACATCCGACTTCTTTGTGAACTATTGGGCATTTATGTTGGCTGGGATCGTGAGTCTGATCTTTGCGTTCAAAGCTTGGGTCAAGACAGCTAAAGGCCAAGAACGTTGGGACAAGTTTCGCTTGCGTATGCCGATCATTGGTGATCTGGTAAATCGTGCCCAGCTGGCGCGTTTTTCCCGTACGTTTGCTCTGATGTTGAAGGCAGGTGTCCCACTTAACCAATCACTCGCTCTGTCCGCAGAAGCGCTTGAAAATAGATATCTAGAAAATCGTCTGTTGGAGATGAAATCTTCGATTGAAGCAGGCGGAACGATCTCATCGACAGCGAGCAACAGTCAGGTATTTACCCCTTTGGTTCTGCAGATGTTGTCGGTGGGAGAGGAAACCGGTCGGATTGACGAGCTTTTGCTTGAAGCCGCTGATTTTTATGATCGTGAAGTCGATTATGATTTGAAAACACTGACGGCACGAATTGAGCCTATATTATTAGTAGTGGTTGCGGGCATGGTATTAATACTTGCATTGGGTATATTCCTACCAATGTGGGGCATGTTAGACGCAATTCAAGGTTAATATGTCGAGTAATATTGAACGCTCTAGGTTCGTTGTTTGGTTGTTGGTAATCATTATTCTAATACTGAGCTTTGTTCTGATAATCGAGAAATTAGAAGAAGATGTTGATGATGCTGCATTTTTACTGGCGAGTAAAAGAATGATAGAAAGAGCGAGCTTCTATAAGCAGCAATGGATGTTGAATGGCCAACGAGAGCACTTAGTGGTAGATACTGAAAACCTTTTGTTTTCAAAGCATGGTTGGGTTATCCCAAACCGTGAACAGACTAGAACAGCATGTGAGAGTTGGTTTTCGTTATTATATCCAGAACAAAGAGTGTTAGGGGTAGCACCGTCTAAAGTTGTGGAGCGTTCTGAATTAAATAATTATCGATGTGAGTATATTTTTAATTATGGAAAGTCGATTCATATACAGCTCGTGGATAATAATTTTACCGTGAGTGTCGGCTTCTCGGCCAAGTGATTGTATTGACGTATTTGCGATAGCTATATTGCGGATATTTCGTATAATATGTTGTAGTAAATAGCGAGTTTATCATTATGCATAATAAGCAGTTCGGTTTTTCGTTAGTTGAGCTTGTTGTTGTCATTGTTGTGGTTGGTCTATTAGCGGTTGCTGCTTTGCCGCGCTTTTTAGATGTTACTGATGAAGCGAAAAAGGCTAGCGTGGAAGGTGTGGCTGGTGGCTTTGCTACTGGCGTGTTATCCGCTCGTGCGCAATGGGAAGCAGAGGCTCGTCCTTCGGTGACAGTCAACACTGAAACGTATAATCGAGTTGACTATGATGGTGTGGATTTTTGGCTGACTCGCGCTCAAAACGGCAGTAATGCGGATACTGGCTTTCGAGACGGATATCCCTATGGTTTAAATACCGACAATGTGAGTTTTCCAACCAGCTTAACTGACCAGATGTGTATTGACTTGATGAATAACTTATTACAAAACCCACCAAGTGTTGATACAGTATCGAATGCAAACACGAATGGAAATATAAAATATTCAGCACAGGCTGATGACTCAAATGACACTTGTACCTATATTCAACAAGAAGGTGGTACGGATCATCAGTTTGTTTATGAGATTAAAACAGGTCGTGTGACCGTAACCTTGCAGTAGTACTGCGGACATTTAACACAGAGAGATTGAGACTATGAAAAAACAAGGCGGTTTCACCCTAATCGAATTGGTCGTGGTGATTGTTATTCTAGGTATTCTTGCAGTGACTGCAGCACCTCGTTTTCTTAACCTGCAAGGTGATGCTCGCGAAGCTTCCCTACAAGGATTAAAAGGTGCAATTGATGGTGCTGCTGGTATTGTTTATGGCAAAGCAGCCATTGATGGCATTGAAGCTCAAGCATCAGGTTCTGTAGATAGTATCAACGTTGTTTATGGTTACCCTGCTGCAACAACGACAGGTATCGGTGCTGCTGTTACGGGCTTGTCGACTGATTGGGCTGTTGCTGCTAGTTCTGGTTCTTCTATTACGTATGGTTTTGAATCGAATACTTCAGCGACCTGCGCAGTGACCTATACTCAGGCAACAAGTTCTGCTGCTGCTACTACTGCGGTCGTTGACGATAATTGTTAAATACGAAGGCCAGCAATGCTGGCCTTTTCTTTAAGCCACTCTACTTCTATTCCATTTCTAAATACCTTCTCAAAACTCACACAAATTCCCTCATCAATAGCCTTTCTAATTTATAATCAAATAAGAAAAATTAACTACTTAGGTATGCTATGAAAGTTAAGCGTGATCGAGGATTTACACTCATTGAACTGATCATGGTTATTGTTCTGCTGGCGGTTGTCTCTGTTTATGCGGCCAGCCGATATTTCGGCAAAAGTAGCTTCGATGCCCAATTAATGGAAGAGGCAGTATTATCTTCGTTGCGTTTAACTCAGCTAAGAGCAATGAATCGTAGTAATTTGTGTGGTAGATGGATTCTGAGTGGAAACCAAGCCATTGATATGGCAGCTTCAATAACTTCTGGAGCCTGTAATACTGTTTTCCCAGGTGACACCAGTGACAGCAGCTTTGTCGATGCTGAGGTCGAGGATGTGTCCATAACACTCAATTCCAGCTCCCAAGGGTTTATTGACTTTGATAGCTTAGGGCGACCTTCTCAATGCTCTGCGGCTTCTTGCACAATAGCAATTCAAGGTCAGTCGGGAACCAGCCGATTTATTTGTATCAATTCAGAAGGTGGTATTTTTGCAAATCCGACAAGTTGCTAAAAAAAAGGGTTTTTCACTGTTAGAAATGGTGGTGGTGATCGTGATTATTGGCATCGCAATCGGTGGTGTCTCGATAGCCCTTTTCCCTAAAGGTAAGCAAAGTGCCGACCAGGTTGCGTCGGTCAAAGCTGCTGAGCTTGGGCGTGCAGTATTGGACGAAGTATTAGGGCGCCATTTTGATCAGAATTCTGGGACGAATGGAGGAGTACCTGAATGCGTCATTGTTGCTCAGGCTGATCGAGTGTTATGTACTTCGGCGGCGAACCTTGGATCGGATTCCGGAGAGTCGGATAAAACGCTCTACAATGATGTCGATGACTTTGATGGGCTGAATGGAGCGGCTCAAGATGTGTTGGGTAATAGCATCGATGATGGCTACCAAGGCTATAATATTGCGATTACGGTTTTTTATGAGCAGGAAGTCGGCGGAACAATGCAAGGCGTAGAATCGATCGCAATGACAAACTACAAGAGAATCAACGTCACTATTACCGATCGGCAGGGGAATACCTACCCCTTCGCGGCGACAAAAGGGAATTTTTGATGCGTGGTTTTACTCTGATTGAGATGGTGGTGTCAATTACTTTACTCGGTATAGTCGGCTTGTTTGTGGGGGAAGTGGTGCGTCAGTCATTAGTGCTTTATTCCGACTCTGCAAATAGAGAAGCGCTAATTCAACAAGGGCGGTTTGCCACAGAAAGGCTACGTCGAGAAATTCGTGAAGCGATCCCTAACAGCGTCGTGGTTGAAAATAACTGCATTGAAATTCTGCCGATTACCAACACTGCTATTTATATGGATCTTCCTACCCCTTCCTCCGCCTCTGCGTCGATCAGAGTATTACCTGTGGTCAAAAGTATTACCGCGGGTGAGCGTGTTGTCGTTTACCCAACGGATGCCTCTGAGCTAAGAAAAACGATTGATGGCACCGGTCAAGTTGCTGAAGTGAGAAGTGATGTTGATTTTACGGCCAGTGGCGCTACGTCTTCTATGGTAGATGTTGATCTGACGGTAAGCACAGGTTTTACGACCTTCAGCCCTGCTGAACGCCTGTATTTCTATCAAGAGCCAGTCGCATTTTGCTTGGTTGGCAATGAGCTAATGCGTTATTCGGGCTATGATCTAGGTAGGGCTTCTCTAACACCAGCGTTGTTGGGTAGTGGTGTTCGAGTCGCTGGAAATCTTAACCAAGTGAATTTTTTGGTCTCAGAACCTCAATTGCAACGAAATGGCTTGGTAAAAATGGAGTTAACATTCTCTGATAATGGAGAGCAGATAAGGTTTGATCATGATGCGCTTATCTACAACACGCCGTAGACAACAGGGCAGTGGATTGTTACTGGTTATCTTCATCATTGTGGTGGTGGTGGGGTTTATGGCCGCTATTGCCAATAGAAACCAAGAGCGTAGCAGTGATCAGCTTATTGCCGCAGTGATAGGCACAAGAGCGGAAATGGCGGCACGCTCAGCCGCTCAGATAGAAATCAGTCGCTTTTACCAACCCGTAACGGATGGCAGTTGTCAGCTTGGGGTTCAACAAACAATTAATTTTAATGGCGGCGGCCTATCTCAGTGTACGGCTTCTGTGGTGTGCAACGCTTTAGGGACTTTGGATGACAATACGCAAGTATTTCAGTTGGTTTCAACAGGAATATGTCAAGTAGGAGGGTGGCAGTTGCAAAGAATTATTGAGGTAGGAGTGCGGCAATGAACGTAATGAGGAAAATAGTTTATTGTGTCATTGGGTTGATAATGCCGATTTCCGCTTATGCTGTGCCTCAATGTACGGATGTCTTTACTGATCCTCCTTCTGGCAACCATTCTGGAAGCGGTTTAGTACCGCCGCCAGATATTATTGACAATAAATACGGTGACTTAGATTGTTATAGAACATGGTGGGGGTACGACTACTGTAGAGTGAATGATACAACCATCGTCGGCACAAATTTTCCTCCGGGAGATTTCAGTTTTGCTGCAGGCGATTTTAATAATGGCTCAAGAATCTCCACTAATGGAGCCACCACTCGTTTGTATTTTGACTCTCTTCAACTAAATAATGTTGAATTAAACCTTGATGGTAATCCTGAAGATTTATTTATTTATGTCGCAGGCAGCTTGCAGATCGCGGGTCAGAACAAAATCAATGGCATTATCTACGTTGCTGGGAGCGTTCAGGTAGCTGGTAATGCAGAAATTTCAGGAGCACTAGCTTCTGGAGGCGCATTATCAACCGTTGGTAATAGTACTGTAACGGTAGACCCTGATGCGATTGAGGATGCGGATCTCATTGGTATGTGTGAAGATTCAAGTGTCTCTTTAGAATGTTTCACCGATGACTTTAATTCAGGAAGTTTGTCTGATTTGTGGGTCACTTCTACCAGTAGTGGTTCATTCCAGCCAGGTATTGTGAGTAGCCGATTACGCTTTACCCAAGCAGTTCAAAATCAGGCCACTTCATCGACCTATCAACGCTTATTCCCAGCTAAAGATAACTTGGTTGAAATTGAATTTGACCATTTTGCCTACAATGGGTCAGGTGCGGATGGGATTGCAGTTGTACTGTCTGATGCATTAGTAACGCCAAGAGCGGGGGCATTTGGTGGTCCTCTAGGTTATGGATTTAAGACAAATGAACCGGGGTTCGCTGGTGGTTGGTTAGGTATTGGTATCGACGAATATGGGAATTTCTCTTCTCAAGGTGGAGAGGGAAGTGATCCTGGACAGCGCCGTCAGTCAGTCGCTCTAAGGGGCTCAGGTTCTAATGAAACAGGGTATCGGTATTTAGCCGGTGCCTGTAATAACGGTCAAACTAATCAAAACAGCGATTGTTTATCTCCGACCGTCGATGATAATAATTCTGGATCAGTACATCGCTATAAAATTGTGGTTGATTCTAGGGTGAGTAACCAATCTCAGGTCGAGATCTTCCGTAAAATTGGTAATGCTGATTGGCAAACGATTGTTGGTCCAATTGATGTACTGGATAGCCAATACTCACAAGCTGCAGTGCCTGAAGACTTTTTATTATCTATCACAGGCTCTACAGGTGATTTAACGAATAATCATGAGATAGACAACTTTCAGGTTTGTGCGTTGAATTCCCGCCCTATAGAAGATCAAATCGATCATTTTCGTCTAACTCATACCGGACAAGAACTCACTTGTAATGCAGAAGAGGTGACTATTAAGGCCTGCAAAAATGCAACCTGTACTGAGCTATATACTGATTCAGTGACTGCAACTCTTTCTCCGGCGACAGTTGATGGCGGTGGAGGGTGGGTCGGTGGAAATGTAAAAACTTTTTCTGGCGGCTCAGGTACTTTCCAGATAAGAAAGGGCCAGCCAGGGACTTTAACCTTGGGTGTGACGGGCTCGACACCTCCTGCGAGACCATTCTCAACCAACTTATGTGACGACGGTAGTGGTTTCAGTGCAGACAACTGTGATGTGGTTTTTTCTGAAAGTGGCTTTGTGGTTGAGGTGCCTGACAAATATGGTGCAGAGTCGGTTACAGCTACGATTCAAGCGGTTAAACAAGGTGATAGCGCCACTCAATGTGTACCTAGTTTTGCTAATGTCACTAAGAGTGTTGACCTATGGAGCCAGTACTTAGACCCTGTTGAAGGGGCTGACTTAATAGGTCAGCCCAAAGTATCGGTAGAAAGCACAGAAATTGGTATTAACGAATCCGATGCCACCAACTTCAACCTAGCCTTTAATAGCTCGGGGCAAGCATCGGTTAACCTTAACTATGATGATGCAGGGCACATGCAGCTCAATGCTAAATTTAATGGTACTGGTGATGAACAAGGGTTAGAGCTAACAGGGAGTGGTAATTTTATTAGTGCGCCTAAATACCTAACTGTCAGCGTAGAGAATACCTCTGGAGGTACAGGTGTTTGTAGTAGTGCGGATACAAGTTGTAGCGTTTTTGCGAAGGCAGGAGAAAACTTTACTCTTAAAGTCACTGCTTATAATCAAGATGATGAAGTGACGCCTAACTATAAACATAGTGATATTACCATCACCCATAGCTTGGTTGAGCCCTCAATAGGCAACACAGGAAGTATCAGCACCACTTCTTACAACCACGTTCCGATTTTGAATGGTACCAATAGTGTTACACAGTCGGTCTCTGAGGTTGGGGTGTTTAACTTTACGGTTGCTCCACCTAGCTTATTTTATGGAAAGACGACTAAATCTATCGCCTCTGGCTCTACAGGTAATATCGGGCGCTTTACTCCGGCATATTTTGAGCTTCCGGCGACGTCTACTGGTATTTTGAATACGCCAGTGCTGCTGGGGGCTTGTTCTCAATTCCCGAAGTTTAGCTATATTGGCCAATCATTTGGTTATTCGACTAACCCTGCATTGACGCTAAATCCTAAAGCCGTTGATGGTTCGGATATTGAAAATTATGTTATCGGTAATTGGTGGCGTTACAGTAATAGCTGGGGAAGTCGTAACTATATCGCTGATAATGGTTTAACTATTGCTTTAGACCCCACGGCTTCTCCTAGTGTGACGAGAACTCCCTCTGATGAGAACATCATGGTGTTAAATGATGAGATGATTTTCTACACCAAGGAAACGACACCAATTAATCCTTTTACTGCTAGCTTCCAACTGGTATTAACTGCAAGTGATGTGACTGATTCCGATGGCGTTTGCTTGAAGTCCAACGACTCAGGAGCTTGCCAAGGTATTACCTTTGAGAATGTAGATGGCACTATGCAGCTTCGTTGGGGGCGTTTGCTTATCAACGACACCTATGGCTCTGAGATAGCAACGGTGAGGCAGCGACTGGAATTACAACACTATCAAAATGATCGCTTTGAAACCAATACCGATGACTCATGCACCAGCTTCGGGGCGATTGGAAACTTTGTATTTACATCAGGGGAATATGCGGTTGTAACTAACGGTAGCCCTACTCAGCCAGAGGTCAATGCTTCACTCGTTTCTGCGACAGCTAGTGGTGGTGAGTCTTGGATAGAATTCACCCCACCGGGTTCTGGCAGTTATGGAACGATTACAACTTCTCTCAATGTGAATTCGTTGTTTCCTTGGCTAAGGGATGATGAAGACGGCGATGGCAATTTTGAAAGTACCGCCTCAGGACTGACACAATTTGGTCTCTATCGAGGGAGCGATCGGGTCATTTGGTGGAATGAACAGAATTAGAGACAAGGCGTTTTTTTCGACTTTCGTTAGGAATCTGTTAGAAATTGCGGGTTTCAGCCCATGTTTATAGTTCAATGCCTTGCTGATAAGGCAAGGCATTGGTACATTTAGTGCAATTTTCTATCTTCTAATTCTTTCAGGACGAGCGAAGAATATGTTCAAAAAACTTCGTGGCATATTTTCTAATGACCTATCAATCGATTTAGGTACTGCCAACACTCTTATCTACGTCAAGGGACAGGGTATTGTTCTAGACGAGCCTTCAGTAGTCGCTATCCGTCAGGACCGTAACAGAGCAGGCAAAAGCGTCGCTGCTGTCGGTCATGCGGCAAAGCAAATGTTAGGTCGTACTCCAGGTAATATTTCGGCAATTCGTCCTATGAAAGACGGTGTGATTGCGGATTTCTACGTAACAGAAAAAATGCTTCAGCACTTTATTAAACAAGTGCATGACAACAGTGTTCTGAAACCAAGCCCACGTGTTCTTGTATGTGTGCCTTGTGGTTCTACGCAAGTTGAGCGTCGAGCGATTCGTGAGTCAGCGCTTGGTGCCGGTGCTCGTGAAGTGTATTTGATTGATGAGCCAATGGCGGCCGCAATCGGTGCTGGTTTACGTGTTTCTGAGCCGACAGGCTCAATGGTTGTTGATATCGGTGGTGGTACAACAGAAGTTGCAGTCATCTCCCTAAATGGTGTGGTTTACTCGTCTTCCGTTCGTATCGGTGGTGATCGCTTTGACGAAGCCATCATCAACTATGTCCGTCGTAACTACGGTAGTTTGATTGGTGAAGCAACGGCTGAAAAGATCAAACATGAAATCGGTTCCGCTTATCCTGGCGATGAAGTAGAAGAAATCGAAGTTCGCGGCCGCAACCTTGCTGAAGGTGTGCCACGTAGCTTCAGCCTAAACTCCAATGAAATTCTTGAAGCTCTACAAGAGCCGCTGACAGGTATCGTTTCAGCTGTGATGGTTGCGCTGGAGCAGTGTCCACCAGAGCTGGCATCGGATATTTCTGAAAATGGTATGGTTCTTACAGGTGGTGGTGCTCTACTGAAAGATCTTGATCGCCTTCTGACTGAAGAAACGGGTATCCCAGTGGTAATTGCTGAGGATCCACTGACTTGTGTGGCTCGTGGTGGCGGTAAAGCTCTAGAAATGATCGACATGCACGGTGGCGATCTATTCAGTGAAGAATAATTGGGTTGGCCTAGTGATTCGCTAGGCTGCTTCGATCGATTAAGGAACTCATACTCAATGAAGCCTATTTTTGGCCGAGGACCTTCACTTCAATTACGCCTGTTTTTTGCAGTCATTATATCAGCCAGCCTTATGCTGGCTGATAGTCGTTTAGGCGCATTTGCTCAAGTACGTTATTTACTCAACAGTATGGTCGCGCCGATTCAGTATCTCGCAGACGTTCCTCGCACCATGTTCGATGACGCTTATGAGCGCTTCAATATTCGTAAAGACTTTATGGAGAGCAATTATCAGCTTAAACGTGAAATTTTGCGTCTCAAAAACGACATGCTGTTATTGGATCAGTATCGTGAAGAAAACCAGCGATTGCGCAAGCTGCTAGGTTCTTCCTTTGTTCGTGATGAGCGCAAGGTCGTTACAGAAGTCATGGCGGTAGACACATCTCCATATCGACAGCAGGTTGTTATCGACAAAGGCCAGATCGATGGGGTGTATGTTGGTCAGCCTGTGGCGAATGAAAAAGGGATTGTGGGTCAGGTGACATTTGTGTCAGCGCATAATAGCCGCGTGTTGTTGCTTACCGACAGCCAGAGCGCGATTCCAGTGCAGGTAATACGTAACGATATTCGAGTCATTGCATCAGGTAACAGTAAAATTGATCGGATTAACCTAGACCATATCCCGATCAGTTTAGATATCCAGGAAGGTGATTTACTGGTGACTTCTGGGCTGGGAGGTGTATACCCCGAAGGCTACCCTGTCGCGCACGTAGTGGATGTGCTTCGTGATACTGCACGTGAATTTGCGGCTATTGAGGCGGAGCCCGTTGTGGACTTTGAACGTCTACGCTATCTGTTGTTGATTTGGCCTAATGACTCTCGGCAAGATAAAATTCAGCAGGCCTTACCGGATAATAGTCAAGAGGTAGTGGGTAATGGCGAATAGTGTATTTAAAGGCAAAATGGTCATTGCCTTTTCATTTTTAATTGCTTTAACACTGCAGACGATTCCTTGGCCTGGTGTACTGGATGTGCTGCGACCTTCTTGGTTATTTTTGGTGATTTGCTATTGGGTTCTTGCATTGCCACATCGAGTCAATGTGGGTACTGCGCTAGTGCTTGGACTACTCTGGGATCTCTTGCTTGGCTCGACACTGGGGATCCGCGGCATGATGATGTCCATTGTGGTGTATCTCGTGGCTCTTAATTTCCTTGTACTACGTAATATGGCGTTGTGGCAGCAGGCAATGCTGATCGGCTTGCTTTCCGTCTTGCTTGATGTGTTGATCTTCTCGGGCGAGTACCTGATTCAAGACATTTCATTTAATCTGCTGTCACTATGGAGTGGCTTGATAAACTGTATTCTCTGGCCTTGGCTGTTCCTATTAATGCGCAGAGTCAGACGCCATTGGCATATAAGATAATTGATGATGAAAAAACTGGTGCTAGCGTCAGGTTCGCCGAGGCGCAAAGAATTACTGTCACAACTCGGGTATTCGTTTAGCGTTATTCGCACTGATGTTGAAGAAAGCCAAGCCGTCCAAGAAACGCCTTTTCAGTATGTATCTCGTCTTTCTTTCGATAAAGCCATGGCTGGCGTAGCCATTGATAACGATGCTGTCGTACTGGGTTCAGACACTATTGTTGTTTGCGATGGTACGGTTCTGGAAAAGCCGGAAGATCTGGAACATGCTAAAAGGATGCTAATGCTACTGTCGGGGCGTGCACACCAGGTAATGACTGCGGTGACAGTGGCGACAAACGAACATCAAGAAACTGTAGTGGTAACTACAGACGTTTGGTTTAAGTCTTTGTCAGAAAAAGAGATAGAACAATATTGGCAGACAGGTGAACCATGCGATAAGGCTGGTAGTTATGGAATCCAAGGTATTGGAGGACGTTTCGTGACGCGTATTGAAGGCAGTTATCACGCTGTGGTAGGCCTGCCATTATTCGAAACAGACCAGCTCTTGCACAAATTCTTATAATTTAAAATTTTGAGGTGCGCCGATGAGTGCAGAGTTGCTAATCAATGTGACCCCGAGTGAAACTCGTGTGGCCATGATTGAAGGGGGAACCCTACAAGAGATCCATGTTGAACGTGAGGCGAAGCGTGGAATAGTCGGCAATATATACAAAGGCAAAGTGAGTCGTGTCCTACCGGGCATGCAAGCCGCTTTTGTTGATATTGGCCTCGACAAGGCGGCGTTTCTCCATGCCTCTGACATTGTTCCGCATACTGAATGTGTGGCTGAGAATGAAAAGCAGCAGTTTCAGGTGAGGGATATTTCTGAACTGGTTCGTCAAGGGCAGGATATTGTCGTCCAAGTCGTTAAAGACCCGCTGGGGACCAAAGGTGCTCGCCTGACCACAGACATTACTTTACCTTCCCGTTATCTCGTATTTATGCCAGGCGCAAGTCATGTGGGGGTTTCACAGCGTATCGAGAGCGAAGAGGAGCGTAACCGTCTCAAGAAAGTCGTTGGTCATTACTGCGATGAAGATGGTGGCTTTATTATCCGAACTGCTGCGGAAGGGGCGCATGATTCTGAACTTGCTCAGGACGCGGCATTCCTCAAACGACTTTGGTCTAAAGTGAATGAGCGTCGTTCGAAGTACAAAACCCGTTCCACTCTGTATGGTGAACTTGGCTTGTCCCAACGTATTCTGCGCGACTTTGTGGGGACAGAGTTGACCAAGATATTGGTTGATTCTCGTTTGGAATTTGAAAACCTCAAAGAATTTACCTCTGAGTATGTGCCTGAGTTGACAGAAAAGCTTGAATTGTATGACGGTGATAAGCCTATTTTCGATATGTACGACACTGAGAATGAGATTCAGCGTTCTCTGGAGCGTAAAGTGGAACTCAAATCTGGTGGTTATCTGATCATTGATCAAACAGAGGCGATGACAACGGTTGACATTAATACAGGTGCTTTTGTTGGCCGTCGCAACCTCGAAGAAACGATTTTTAATACCAATGTTGAGGCGACTCAGGCGATTGCCCGCCAACTTCGCTTACGTAACCTTGGTGGTATTATTATCATTGATTTTATAGATATGTTGTCAGAAGAACACCGTAAGCGTGTACTTACTTCACTGGAAGCTGCCCTTGATAAAGACCGAGTCAAAACCAACATTAATGGCTTTACGCAATTAGGCTTGGTCGAGATGACACGTAAGCGCACACGCGAAAGTATTGAACATATTCTCTGTTCGACTTGTCCAACTTGTGAGGGGCGCGGAAGTGTGAAAACGGTCGAAACGGTTTGTTATGAAATTCTTCGTGAAATCACTCGAGTGAATCGGGCATATGATGCGGACAAGTTTGTGGTTTACGCTTCTCCTTCCGTTGCGGACGCACTGCAAGGTGATGAATCGCACGCGCTGGCGGAGCTGGAAGTCTTTATTGGCAAGCAGGTGAAAGTTCAAACTGAGCCCCTTTATATTCAAGAGCAATTTGACGTTGTCATGATGTAGGCTTTTTGTGAACACCATAGCTAGACGCTTAATTCAGGTATTAATGTGGCTCTTGGTGACGGTATTGGTCACCATGGCTGTTGCCATCACCACGTTGCGCATTACTTTGCCACAGCTTAATCACTTCCAAAGTGAGATTCAGGGCTGGGTCAACCAAGGCTCAGAGCTGGACTTCGACATTGATAACATCAGTGGATTCTGGCGCAATACGCACCCTTCGGTCTCTCTACAAAATGTACGCGCGAAGACGCCTGAAAGTAGTGGTATTCACTTTTCGGCACAAACGGTTGAAGTCGAATTTGATCTCATTCAGTCTCTCATTGATAGGCGCCCAGTGATTGCTGACCTCAGTATCCATAACCTCAAATTGGATATCAGCTCCATCGAATGGGTCAAGTCGGGTGAGAAAGCGGCCATGCAACCGCAAGGTGAGCAGAAGAGTGTTGTTCAGCAATTAGATCAGCTTCTCCTGCGTCAGCTAGATAGCTTCTCTCTGGTGGATTCTGAAATATTCCTGCAGGGAATTGATGGTTCAAAGCGTGAACTGGAAATAGTGAAGTTATTCTGGCAAAACAAAGGCAGACGCCACATCGCAGACGGTGAGATTAGCATTGCTCACAGCAACCTAAACTCTGCTCAGGTTAAAGCTAACTTTGTCGATCATGGTTCACTAGCGGAAGTGAGCGGTGAATTCTACTTGGCCGTGGATAATGTTTTAGTAACGCCTTGGCTAACCAAGTACCTCAAGACTGAAACAGGGATAGAGAAAGGTCAGGTTAGTTTAAATAGCTGGATTACGTTACAGAACAATAAACCGACTAATGCCTATGTTGCGCTCGAACCTTCAGAACTGACGTGGAAAGAAGGAAAAGAACACGAGCTGTTAATAGAGTCGGGCATTTTACAACTGGAGCCTAAAGGGGAAGGTTGGCAAGTTAATGCTCACTCACTTCAGTTACAAACGGATGGTGAACCATGGCCTGAGCTAGATATGGCTTATCAGTGGCAGCCAGAACACTGGCTGCTCAACATCTCTCAACTTGATCTTAGTGCTATCCTGCCTTTGGTTAAACTGGCGCCAGAATCCAAAAAAACGACTCAGCTCTTGGAGACTTTAGCCCTTGGAGGCTTAGTAGAAGATATTAGGGTTTCGATGAGCGGTGAAGCTTTGGATTCACTCAAATACTCAGCAGAGCTTACTGATGGCTCTATGAAGCAATGGGAGTTGCTGCCGGGTATTCACCAGCTTGCGGCGAAAATATCAGGTGATGTTCATCAAGCTCAAGCCAGTGTGACTTTAATTGATGATGTATTGCCTTATGGAGAGGTCTTTCAGGCTCCGTTGAACATCAAGCAAGGCCAAGTGGATATGGTTTGGCAGAACAACAAAGATGGCTGGAGTTTGTGGGCGGATAAGGTAACGGCGGCTACACCCGATCTTCAGGTGCTCGGTGCGTTTAGACTCGATTTTCCCAATGATAAAAGCCCGTTTCTGTCATTTTACGCCGAAGCCGATGTATATAACGCAGGGGAAACTTGGCGTTACTTGCCGACTTTGGCCCTTGGGCGAGACTTAACCGATTACCTTTCGACGGCGATTCAAGGCGGAAAAGTGAATACGGCCAAGTTACTCTGGTACGGTGAGCTAGCGGACTTTCCCTACCACAATAATGATGGCATTTTTCAGGCTTGGGCTGGGTTGAAGCAAGCCCAGTTCAGCTTTGATACAGCTTGGCCCACCATTACAGATTTACAACTAGATCTACTCTTCCAAAACGATGCTATGTACCTCGACTCACGTAGTGCAACTTTAATGGATGTAGAGGCCACTAGAATTACTGGCCGTATACCTGAGCTTGCTCCCGGTGGTCATATCGAAATAGAAGCGAGTGCAGTCGCACAAGGTAATGCAGTTCGAGATTATATGACGGCGACGCCATTGGTTGATTCTGTAGGGGCTGCTTTAACAGCGGTGCAGGTGGATGGCAAAGTGACATCCAGCTTTAAGCTCAATATACCGTTTAGCTCTGATGAGGAAGTACGAGCTTGGGGCTTCGCTGACTTGGATGAAAATCAGGTTACAATTGAGACGCCTCCAGTAGCACTAGAAACGGTTTCAGGCCGAGTCGAATTTGATAATGACGTCGTCAGTGCGGCAGGTTTGTCAGCGCGCTTGTTGAAACAACCAGTAGCGATAGACTTTGCTGGTGAAAATGCAGGTCAAGGCTACAGCGTAAATATTGATGCGGTTGGTGATTGGGATTTGAAACCTCTGACACCTTATCTCGGTGGGCGTTGGACTGAGCCTCTCGATGGCCATGCACCGTGGCGAATGGGAGTTGATATCCAGCTTAATGACGTCGGCTTTACTTACCAACTGGATACTCGTGCTGACCTGAAGCTGGTGAGCAGTCACTATCCTTATCCACTCAATAAAGAATTACATCAGGCTGGTGAAGCCAGTATGCAGGCCTCGGGGAATCAGGAAAGTATTACGGCTCGTCTTCAGTTGCCGAATTTGAAGTATCAGGCTGAAATTGACATTCGCCCAGAGACTCCGGTGTTAAAAGCAACAAACCTGATTTTAGGTAAAGGCAGTTTTAAAATGAGCCCGGTAGCGGGTCATCAAGTTCAGATCCGCACGGATAAGTTAGATATTGAGCAGTGGGCAGAACGTCTTTCCCCCCCTACATCAAGTACCCATAAAGCGGTTCTAAACACTATGAATACGCCCGAAATTCCGATGCCAAATCGATTGGAGTTGGATGTAGGGGAACTGACTTTGGCTGGGATAGAATGGAATGATGTTGATTTCACCGCTAAGCGCAAAAATCTGGGTTGGCATATGAGCCTTGAAAGCCAAGAGATCGCAGGTGAGGCAAGCTATATTGAACCTTATGATCTCTCCATCGCGCTCGATAGGTTACATGTCTATATCCCAGCGTTAGATACAGAGTACAAAGATACGTCGCTGTTTGAAGCAGGCAAAGATCAGAAAGAGTTGATCAGTGATTTTGAGCGAACCTTCCATGAGCAGATACCCAATATCACGCTTACTATCGATGATTTCTGGCTACAAGGCTATAAAGTGGGGAAAACACACTTAGATCTTCAGCGTCAAGGAGACCGTCTTGAGTGGAAAAAACTCTCCTTCCAAAGCGGCGCGAATAAGGTGGATATGAATGGTTCGTGGCGACTGACAAAAGAAACCAGTCACACCAATTTTAATATCTCGATGTCAGGTGAAAACAACAGCGATGTGATGGAGCGCTTCGGCATAACATCTGGCATTCAGCAAGCGCCGTTTGAGATTGACTCAAAAATTGAGTGGGATGGTTCTCCATGGTCGATGAGGGTCGATACTCTCCAAGGGCATGTATCGACTCAGCTAGGTAAAGGTCAAATTTCAGATGTGAGTGGGGCAGCGCGGCTACTCGGCCTCTTTAGCTTAGATTCCATTATTCGAAAAATGCAGCTCGATTTTAGTGATGTATTCGACAACGGCATGGCGTTCAACTCCATTACCGGCAGCGGTGAGATTAAAAATGGTATTTTTCTGACCAATGATATTAAGATGGATGCTGTTGCAGGTGAGATGACCATTAAGGGGTTGGCAAACTTAAACTCACGTACTGTGGATGCGGAGGTAAACTTTGTTCCTGATATTACATCGGGTATCCCAGTACTGACAGCGTTTGCTGTCACACCGCAAACCGCTTTGTATGTTTTGGCTATTACCACGGTGATTTCACCTGTAGTCGAGGTCTTTACTCAGGTTAACTACGAAGTCAAAGGCCCGCTGGATGCGCCAGTGGTTAAAGAGCTGTCGCGAAGCAAAGGTGAGTTTAAGCTGCCGGAAAATTTACGCGAAGCAACGAAAGAGTAAGGAGCGCTCATGGAACGAGTGGGACTAATTCAAATGACCTCAGGACCAGATCCTCTACAAAATCTGGCCTATATCCAACAGCAAGTCGCTGATTTAGCTAAATCGGGAGCAAAGCTGGTGGTCACCCCAGAAAACTGCCTAGTGTTTGGTAATCGAACGGATTACCATACGATGGCCGAGCCATTGAATCAGGGAGCGATTCAATCAAAGCTAGCGCAGACAGCTAAGCGCCACTCTGTTTTTTTAGTCATCGGGAGCATGCCGATTCGGTGTGGTAATGATGTGACTACGACTTCGTTAGTCTTCAGCCCTCAAGGTGAGCTCATCGCACACTATGATAAGCTGCATATGTTTGATGTCGATGTTGCCGATTCACATCAGCGTTATCGCGAATCCGAAACCTTTAAGCCGGGAGAACAAATTGTATCGGTCGATACGCCTATCGCTCATTTAGGTTTAACAATCTGCTATGATGTTCGTTTTCCACAGCTATACAATGAGCTGGTGCGACGAGGTGCCAATGTATTACTGGTGCCTGCTGCATTTACGGCTGTGACAGGTGAAGCGCATTGGGAGCCTTTACTCAGAGCACGCGCGATAGAAACTCAGAGTTGGGTGATTGCAGTCAATCAAACTGGGGTTCATCCTTGTGGGCGAGAAACTTGGGGGCATTCCATGGCAATTTCTCCTTGGGGAGAGGTGGTTGCTCGTCTCGACACTCAACCGCAAAATTTGTTAGTGGATATTGATTTAGAGAGAGTAGATGACATCCGTAAGGCGATGCCGACTCTCAGCCACACCCGGTTCCAAAACCATTTACATGTTTAAGAGCGAAGTATGACAATAAACCAAGTAGAAGATGCATTGCTAAACTCGGCTGGTCTGACCGAGCAAGACATTGCAGAGACCTTAGCGAGCATTGCCAGTCGTCAGATTGACTACGCAGATATCTATTTTCAGTCGAGCTGGCATGAATCATTGGTTCTGGAAGACAGTATCATCAAGGATGGCTCGTTTAACATCGACTGTGGTCTCGGTGTGCGAGCGGTTGCTGGTGAGAAAACAGGTTTCGCCTACTCAGACCAAATTCAGCTTGAAGGCTTAAAGCAAAGTGCGATTGCGGCTCGTGGCATTGCTCAGCAGGGGCAGAATGCTCAGGTTCAGGCATTTAAGCGCAGTGACAATCAGCAGGTTTACGCTGCAGTAAACCCACTTGAGAGCTGGGAGAAAGAACAAAAAACACAGCTGCTGAAAGAACTGGATGCGTATATCCGTACCAAAGAGCCTTTGATTAAAGAAGTGTCGGTAAGCTTAAGCGGTGTGCATGAGCAGATGCTTGTCGCCGCAACAGACGGCACTTATGCCGGAGATATTCGCCCACTGGTGCGTTTGTCTATTAGTGTATTGGCTCAGCGAGGCGAACGTCGTGAGAGAGGTAGTGCTGGTGGTGGCGGCCGATTTGGTTATGACTTCTTTTTGACTGAAGAGCAGGGTATCAAAGTAGCCTATCACTACGCTGATGAAGCGATTCGTATGGCGCTAGTTAACCTTGAAGCGGAAGCTGCACCTGCAGGGGCAATGCCAGTTGTATTAGGCTCAGGCTGGCCTGGTGTCCTGCTTCATGAGGCGGTAGGGCACGGGTTGGAAGGCGACTTTAACCGTAAGGAATCTTCTGTGTTTAGTGGAAAGGTTGGAGAAAAAGTGACGTCTGATCTTTGTACCATTGTTGATGATGGCACTCTAAAAGATCTACGTGGTTCTCTCAATATTGATGATGAAGGGGTTGCGGGACAATACAACACCTTGATTGAAAATGGTGTACTTAAAGGTTACATGCAGGATAAGCACAACGCACGTTTAATGGGCGTTGCGCCGACGGGTAATGGCCGACGTGAGTCTTATGCGCACCTTCCAATGCCACGTATGACCAACACCTACATGCTTCCGGGGCAGCACACGCCAGAAGAGATTATTTCAACAGTGAAGAAGGGACTGTATGCACCAAACTTTGGTGGTGGTCAGGTGGATATCACTTCCGGTAAATTCGTCTTCTCTGCTTCAGAAGCCTACTTGATTGAAGACGGTAAGATTACTCGCCCTGTAAAAGGTGCGACACTGATCGGTTCAGGTATTGAAGCGATGCAGCAAGTCTCTATGGTCGGTAATGACCTTAGTATTGACCGAGGTGTGGGTGTTTGCGGTAAAGCGGGTCAGAGCGTGCCTGTGGGAGTAGGACAACCGACATTGAAGCTGGATTCTTTGACGGTGGGCGGCACTGAGTAATAGCCTCAAGAAATATAGCTATTTATAAAGGGTTGGCGCCTACGTGCCAGCCCTTTTTTAGTTTCGTAGTTCTTATTTTAGGTTTGCTATTTTCAATGTGTGAAGAGAGGTGACGTGCAGAATGGAGACATTTACTTGAAACAAGTAAGTCGTAGTTAAAAACGAAAAAAGCCAACTCTTTCGACTTGGCTTCTTGAATATGGCTCCCCCTGCGGGACTCGAACCTGCGACATACGGATTAACAGTCCGCCGTTCTACCAACTGAACTAAGGGGGAATAATGGTGCCGACTACCGGAATCGAACTGGTGACCTACTGATTACAAGTCAGTTGCTCTACCTACTGAGCTAAGTCGGCGCCTTTTTAATCAACAAGCATTTGCTCATCAATTGAAAATGGCTCCCCCTGCGGGACTCGAACCTGCGACATACGGATTAACAGTCCGCCGTTCTACCAACTGAACTAAGGGGGAATTATTCGTTTAAAGAAATGGTGCCGACTACCGGAATCGAACTGGTGACCTACTGATTACAAGTCAGTTGCTCTACCTACTGAGCTAAGTCGGCACACTGTATTCTTTAACTATTGTTCGTGCTAAAGCACCAACAATTAATAAATTGTGGTGCCCGGAGGCGGAATCGAACCACCGACACGAGGATTTTCAATCCTCTGCTCTACCGACTGAGCTATCCGGGCGACGAGGTGTATTAAAAGGCTTTTCGTCTTAGAGGTCAACATTAAATTGCAAAAAAAATATCGTTTGTTGTTTTTCTATACTTAATGGGCTGTTTTTGCTCATTTCGAATAAGAAGTGTATAGCTAGCAACAGAAGTTATACTTGAGAGAGTAGGGAATAGTGGTTTTAAAGAGACAAAAAAGTATGCTCTAAAGCGTGCTTTTCACTTGTTTGACTACAGAATCTGCGCCTAAAGGAAAAGTGACCTGAGCTATTTCTAATATGGCCCTATGTTGGGACTCAACACGGGCGGCCAGCTCTGAGATATTTACTTGGAACAAGTAAGTCGCAGTTAGAAACGAAAAAAGCCAAGTCTTTCGACTTGGCTTTTTGAAAGTGGCTCCCCCTGCGGGACTCGAACCTGCGACATACGGATTAACAGTCCGCCGTTCTACCAACTGAACTAAGGGGGAATTATTTGTGTCATCTCTTCAGATAAACACCAAATAATGGTGCCTCGAGGCGGAATCGAACCACCGACACGAGGATTTTCAATCCTCTGCTCTACCGACTGAGCTATCGAGGCAAAAGAATGGTGCCGACTACCGGAATCGAACTGGTGACCTACTGATTACAAGTCAGTTGCTCTACCTACTGAGCTAAGTCGGCACACTGTATTCTTTTACTAACTGTTCGTGCTAAGCACCAACAATAACAAAATTGTGGTGCCCGGAGGCGGAATCGAACCACCGACACGAGGATTTTCAATCCTCTGCTCTACCGACTGAGCTATCCGGGCAACGGAGCGCTATTAAACGGATTTTCCGTCTTGCCGTCAACTTGTTTTTAGAAAAAAATTCAAAAAAGTGGTTGAGTGCCGATAATTTAGGCGTTTTTAGTGCTTATGATTTACCAGCGTTAAAATCCTTTTTGAATTTTGTGACTTTTTCTAAGTAACGACGAGCTTCTGCATTGGGGTGCTTTTTGGTCAGTGCCCAGTAAACCTGATTTGGTTGTAGTGAATTGAGGTCGCGCATTGCTCGTTTTCTGTCACTACGATTAAAGGTATTGAGTACTCCGCCAGTGCCACCGTTGTAAGCGGAGATCATGCTGTACTCTAGAGAAGTAGGATGACGGACATCTTTTAGGTAACGGCTTTTGAGAATGTAGAAATACGCAGTACCGGTATCGATATTATTTTCTGGGTTGAATAAGTATTCTGGAGACGGCTGTCCGGATTTCTTTTTCACCAACTTAAATACATCGCGCCCTGCGGTTTTAGGCACCACCTGCATCAGACCGTAGGCGTTGGCCCAGCTTACTGCATACGGGTTAAAGCTACTTTCTGTTTTGATAATCGCATAAATCAGATCTTCAGGTATACCGTAACGGCGTGAAGCGCGTTGGACAATATCCGCATATTTATAGCTGCGAATTTCAAATTGTTCCTCAACCATAGGAATTTCAACGTAATAGGCTTTTTTGAAGTCGACATCTTTGACTTTGAGCTTGTTGGCGATCAGGTAATCGGCAAAACGGTTCGCTCGCCATGACCATTGAATAGGTTTGTTATCTTGATCGACGACCTGACGGTATAGGAACGGCTGACCTTCTAGCTTGATATCTTTGGAAGAGAATAAATCGACGTTTGCAGGATCATCTGGGGTTAGTAGAGTGGTAACAATCGCATTTTTAAGGTGGCCTTTTGGGTCAGTAGGCGAAACGGTTTCGATAATAATGGTGCCTTTGTCGAAATTGACTTCCGAACGACTAAGGTAATTGTCGATGTACTTTACATAGTTACTTTTACCAGCAAACTTAATTTCTCCGCGCCCCCAGCGTTTTGCAATGTTACCGGAGAAGCTGCTGATTAAGGCGTCAAGGGCTTCTGTATCCTTTTGAAATTGGCCGGGTAGCTCGGCTAGGTTCTTGGCAAAACGATTGGTGGGTTCATAGTTTACATCATAGATGTTTTCAATAAACTCACGGCTACAACCAGTGAGTATCATTGCCAGAAAAAAGTAAGCTAACTTCTTCATATTTATCCTAAAAAAATGACATCAAAGCAACGCGTTGATGTCATTCTCTCTATCCTTAACCTAAAGGGAAAACCTTATTCGCTTGGTGGCGTGTAGCCTTCGATATGGACATCTTTACCTTCAAACAGGAAGTTGACCATCTCTGTTTCAATCAATTTACGGTGCTCAGGATCCATCATGTTGAGCTTTTTCTCGTTGATCAGCATGGTTTGCTTGTGTTGCCACTCTGCCCAAGCTTGCTTAGAAATGTTGTCAAAAATACGCTTACCGAGTTCACCTGGGTACAGTTGAAAATCCAGACCTTCTGCGTCTTTTTGTAGTCGAGCACAAAATACAGTGCGGCTCATAACGACTCCTTAGAGTTAATCAATATTGAAGTTCGAAAGGCAGGCTTTCCAGTAGCTGTTTTACCGGAGCGGCCAAACCTATCTCTTCAGGTTGCGATAAGTTATACCAAAGACCTTTGCTTGCTTCCATCACCACATCGGGTTGCTTTGATAGGTCTACCAAAATTGGTGTGATATCGAGGTGGTAGTGACTAAAGGTATGGCGAAAAGCAATTAGCTGATCGCGACGTTGAATGTCCTTATCAAGGACGCCACGCATTGTCAGTTGGTGATCGAGTTGTGCTTCAGAGTGTTCTGGAAAGCAGAATAGCCCGCCCCAGATCCCCGACTGTGGGCGCTGTTCCAGCCATACATGCCCTTGGTGATGCAGCATAATGAACCAGGTCTCTTTGATTGGCTTTTCTTTTTTCGGCTTTTTACCAGGGTAGTCGAGAGGGTTGCCTTGTTTGTACGCGGCGCAAAAAGAAGACACAGGACACAATGTACATTTTGGCTTGCTGCGAGTGCACACCATGGCCCCCATATCCATCATTGCCTGATTGTACTTATCGACATCGGTGTCGGGAGTGTGTTCTTCAGCATGCTGCCAAAGCTGATTCTCGACTTTCTTTTGCCCCGGCCAGCCCTCAACAGCAAAGCTACGCGCCAGTGTACGCTTCACATTGCCGTCTAAAATGGCGTGTGGCTGTTTATAGACAGAAGACAATACAGCCGCTGCGGTAGAACGACCTATACCCGGTAGGGCGTTCATCTGCTCAATATCGAGAGGGAATTCGCCCTGATACTGCTCTGCCACAATCTTCGCAGCTTTATGTAAATTACGCGCTCGTGCGTAATAGCCGAGCCCTGTCCATAGGTGAAGCACTTCATCTTGCTCTGCATTGGCAAGATCTACGACAGTCGGGAAGCGTTCGAGAAAGCGTTGGTAATAAGGTATCACGGTAGTGACCTGAGTCTGCTGAAGCATAATTTCAGACAGCCAGACACTATACGCAGTTTTATCTTGTTGCCACGGAAGGCTTTTTCTTCCGTAGTCTTCGTACCATTCTAGGATGGCGTTAGCAAAAGGAGTCACGACTTGCTCTGTAATTTTATATTTATTGAGTTAGCTAAAATTGCACCATAGAAACTGTCTAAAGTACAACCGATAAAGAGTAGGGGTTTATTCTGCGAGAAATGACCTAAAATACTTGCACCAGTGTCGATTCTTTGGATAATCACAATCCCTTTAAGTCGAGAGCAATTTTTAGACAGGCAGAATCATGAGTGAAGTGACCACTAACGAATACAATGAAGACGGTAAACTGATACGCAAAGTACGCAGCTTTGTGCGTCGTGAAGGCCGTTTGACCAAAGGTCAGGAAAGCGCAATGAATGAATGCTGGCCGACAATGGGTATTGATTACCAAGAAAAGCTTCTTGATTGGAAAGAAGTATTTGGTAACGACAACCCTGTGGTACTGGAAATTGGCTTCGGTATGGGTGCATCTCTGGTTGAAATGGCGAAAAATGCGCCTGAGAAAAACTTCCTTGGTATTGAAGTTCACAGCCCTGGTGTGGGCGCATGTCTTGCTGATGCACGTGAAGCTGGCCTGACCAACTTACGAGTGATGTGTCACGATGCTGTGGAAGTGTTTGCTAACATGATCCCAGACAGCAGCCTAGCAACACTGCAATTATTCTTCCCAGACCCATGGCACAAGAAGCGCCACCACAAGCGCCGTATCGTACAGCTAGATTTTGCTGAAATGGTGCGCCAAAAACTCTCAGTTGGTGAAGGCATCTTCCACATGGCGACAGACTGGGAAAATTACGCAGAACATATGATTGAGGTGATGAATCAAGCGCCTGGATATGAGAACATCGCCGAGGATGGTGACTTTGTTCCACGTCCGGAAGATCGTCCTCTGACCAAGTTTGAAGCACGTGGTCACCGTTTAGGTCACGGAGTGTGGGACATTAAGTTTAAGTGTGTTAGCTAAGTCACCCGCGAAATAAAAGCGAATGAGAAAGCCAACATTTTGATGTTGGCTTTTTTGACCCTACAAGAAAAATAATAAGCCTTTGAAATATAGGTAAGTAATGAAACCGACAAAAGAAATTTTAGCCGACATCCTGCAAGAGGTCAGGCCGCTTATCGGTCAGGGAAAAGTTGCCGATTATATTCCTGCACTAGCAAAAGTTCCGGCTAACAAACTGGCAATTGCTGTCTTCACCAATAAGGGAGAAGTGATCAAAGCTGGTGACGCCGATGAACCTTTTTCAATTCAGTCCATTTCTAAAGCGTTAAGTTTAACGTTGGCAATGGGGTTGTATACTCCTGATGAGATTTGGGCTCGGGTAGGTAAAGAACCTTCTGGTCAAGCGTTTAACTCTCTGATTCAGCTTGAAATGGAACAGGGAATTCCACGTAACCCTTTCATTAATGCTGGGGCAATAGTGGTTGCCGATTTGCTGCAAAGTCGCTTGTCTGCACCGAGACAACGCTTGCTGGAGTTTGTCCGCCAACTGTCGGGCGATACTCATATTTGTTACGACAAGATAGTTGCAGCATCCGAGATGATGCACAGCGATCGCAATGCGGCGATTGCGTATCTGATGCGCTCTTTTGGCAACTTTGACAATGATGTAATCCCAGTACTGAATAACTACTTCCATGCGTGTGCTTTGAAGATGAGCTGTGTCGATTTAGCGAAAACATTCAGTTATCTGGCTAATAAAGGTACTTCAGTGCAAACAGGCAAGCCTGTGGTGACGCCTACTCAAACCAAGCAGCTTAACGCTTTGCTGGCAACATGTGGCTTGTATGATGGCGCTGGTGAATTCGCCTACCGAGTCGGTATGCCGGGGAAATCTGGTGTTGGTGGCGGTATTATCGCTATCGTACCGGGGGAGATGACGATTGCGGTTTGGTCTCCAGAGCTGGACCCTTCAGGTAACTCTCTCGCGGGGACCAGAGCACTAGAGCTACTCGCTGAGCGAATTGGCCGCTCGATATTCTAAACTTCGCTCCGAGACAGCGGAGACAAGTTTGGAACGATGAAAAGCAAAAAGGGTTGACCATATCGTCAACCCTTTAAATTTATTCCAGCCTTTTTATTCCTCTTCCGCCATAAACGCTTCGAGTAAATCGTTAAGGAACAGCTTTCCTTTTTCTGTGATTTGCCAATGCGTATCAGACTCGCTGAGATATTGCATCTCTTTCGCCCAGTCGATGGTTTCCTGAATCGATTCAAAACCCAAGCCAGTTGTATCTAAGAAGTCTTGCTTAGGGCAGGCTTCCATCAGACGGAACCGGTTCATAAAGAATTCGAAAGGGCGATCTTCGCTAGCGACATCGGCTTCACTATCTAGGTAGGGTTTTACCATATTCTGATATGCTGCCAGATAGCCTCTCGGGTGCTTGACCTTAGTTGTGCGGATGATACGTCCATCAGCGAAACTGAGTTTGCCATGCGAGCCACAGCCAATACCGAGATAGTCACCAAAGCGCCAATAGTTGAGATTATGTTGGCATTGATACTCTGGCTTACTGTAGCCGGAAATTTCGTATTGAACGTAACCCGCTTCAGTCAGCTTTTGGTGGCCGAGTTCAAAAATGTCCCACAAGTCATCGTCATCGGGCAGAACAGGCGGCTTGTAGTGGAACATAGTATTGGGCTCAATAGTGAGCTGATACCACGAAAGATGTGGTGGGTTAAGCTCAATCGCCTTCTCCAGATCCGCGAGTGCTTGCTCTACGGTTTGGTCTGGCAGACCGTGCATTAAATCAAGATTAAAGCTATTTAAACCAATCTTGTGAGCCAGTTTCGCGGCATTGACGGCTTCATCCTGACCATGGATTCGCCCAAGACGTTCGAGCTTCTGCTGTTCGAAGCTCTGCACACCAATCGAAATTCTCGTCACTCCAGCTTTGCGATACCCCGCGAAGCGCTCCGCTTCAATCGTGCCTGGATTCGCTTCCATGGTGATTTCAATGTCGTCTTTAAACGCGACTCTTTTTTCTATGCCAGCAAGTAAATCAGCGATTCCTTGCGCTGAGATGAGACTTGGCGTCCCTCCACCGATAAATATGGAGTGGAGTGCCCGTGGGTTGGTTTTAAGCTGATAACGCTCGATATCAGTATCAAGGTCCTCTAGTAGAGCAGCGATGTACTCCTGCTCTGGGATGTCGGCTTTTAACGCGTGCGAGTTAAAGTCGCAATACGGGCATTTTTGCACACACCAAGGGATGTGGACATAAAGGCTCAGCGCCGGTGGAATCAACTGGCTCATTATTGCTGCTCAGAAAGTGTCGCAAACAGCTGCTTAAGCGCTTTACCACGGTGAGAAAGTTGCTTTTTACGTGTTGGTTCAAGCTCTGCTGAAGCACAGTTATCTTCTGGAACGAAGAAAACTGGATCGTAACCAAAACCATTGTCGCCCTGAGCTTCAGTCAGAATACGGCCTTCCCACTTACCGTGGCAGACGATCGGGGTTGGATCTAATTCGTGACGCATTAGTACTAATACACAATGGAAGCGTGCAGTACGTTGCTCCTGCGGAACGCCCTGCATTGCATCAAGCAGCTTCTCTAGATTTTGCTGGTCACTCGCGCCTTCTCCGGCATAACGTGCAGAGTAGATGCCCGGGGCTCCTTTTAGGAAGTCGACTTCAAGGCCTGAATCGTCGGCAATGGCCGCCAATCCAGTTTCTTTCGCTGCATGACGTGCCTTGATGGTGGCGTTTTCAATAAATGTTGTGCCAGTTTCAGCAACTTCAGAGACATTAAATTCGCTTTGTGCCACGACATCGAAACCGAAATCTGCCAGCAGGTCGGCCATCTCACGAACTTTGCCCTGATTACCTGTCGCTAGGACAATTTTTTGTGCATTCATAATCTTGTTTGTGCCTATATTGGGAAGGGCGTTCAGCCGTTACTCTTCCACATAAAATTTCTGGGTGAACTTTAATCTGCCCGTGCCTTTATTACCAGCATTAACATCGATATTGAATGTTAGGTTTTCCTCGTCCGAAATAGTGAATTCAGCGAGGTAATAAATCGCAGAGCCTTCTTTTATTTCACGGAACTCAAGTGTCTTAGTTTGGCCGATTAAGTTCTTAGCGCTGCCACTAACTTTAGCGGTTATAGGCGGTTTACCAGCCTGGTAGTTGTCTAGCACACTGATATTAATGATCGCTGAGTAGCCGTTTCGTTTCAGCTCATAGCTGCGTGCGACTTGCGGAGTTATGAATGTGGAGTTAAATGCGGAGTAGTGAACTTCGACATCTTTGATAGTCTTAAACTGACCCGCCCATACGGGTAGGGCTAAAAGACTGGCCAGCGCTAACGTGATCCATTTTTTCATGATGCTTCCTTAATGGCTTACTACAGAGGAAAAGAGCAGCGTAAATGATACGACTACATGCTTATTATTTTTACGCCTGATCATACGTTTGGATCCTCACTCTGTGAAGGTTTTTAGATGATCAATGGATACTTAGATCAACCGTCCACGAAAAAGGGGATAGCCTTACTGGTCACCTTGAGCTGATTGCCGCGAGTATTACGGCTGAAGGTGTGCAATACGGCGGTATCATCGGCACGACCATTCCGGTAGCAATGGGTTTATGGGAAACTTTTTGCAATGAGTTTATCTAGATATGGTCGAGCTGCTGCTATACCTAAACTCAATGGGGTTTTCCCCGTCGATGCTGCTGATTGTCGCTATATCTGGAGGCACAATGAACGCATCATACGACTGGAAAACAAAGTGCTTTAACGAAAAAGCCCGCTTCAAGAGCGCAACGTAGTTCACTTAAGAGGAGCTGCGTAGCGATTAACAGGGTATCGGGTCTTTGATATTTTTACCGCCCTAGGCCGATTTGGCTTAGGGCGTTTGTCTATAAAGAGGATAGATAAATCTCCTCGAAGGCTCTTTAAGCGTTTCGGCGTGTTACCTAAAGACACCGCTTTACTCATCATTTTGAGCTGGCTGGCTATAAATTGGCAAGCGTACTTAAAGCTGATTTCATTAGGTAAG
>NZ_JAKEUU010000010.1:0-75582 GCF_022398215.1 Vibrio sp. Isolate24 | reverse complement strand
CCTGACCCCTTGAGGGTCCTAAAGGGTTGTTCGAGACTAGAACGTTGATAGGCAGGGTGTGTAAGCGTTGTGAGGCGTTGAGCTAACCTGTACTAATTGCCCGTGAGGCTTAACCATACAACACCCAAAGGGTTTTGATGGACTCAAAGCAAGAACAGATTTGAATGTGTAGAGAACACAATAACAGCTTTCCGAATTATTCGATTTGCAAGCAAATCTCACCCTAAAGGGCCGCACTAAAGTGCGTTTGAATTTGCGAGCAAATTGATAAAGAATTTGCTTGGCGACCATAGCGTTGTGGACCCACCTGACTCCATGCCGAACTCAGAAGTGAAACGCAATAGCGCCGATGGTAGTGTGGGGTTTCCCCATGTGAGAGTAGGACATCGCCAGGCTTTAAATTTAGACTTAGAGTCTAACCAGTGCGGAGCGGTAGTTCAGTTGGTTAGAATACCGGCCTGTCACGCCGGGGGTCGCGGGTTCGAGTCCCGTCCGCTCCGCCACTTATTCAGAGAAAGCCCTAACAGAAATGTTAGGGCTTTTTCGTATATAAAATATTATTGTTGGTCTGTGACCAACGACTCCCCTCCCAGCTGTCCATAATCCTGAACTAAGTCTCTCCACTACTGCTAGTCATTTATTGAGAAATCCAGCCCGAAGGCTGGGTTTTGTTGTTTAGAGACAATGGTGTCGATTATTCGAAAAGTGGCAGAGCCTCCCACGATAAATCTCCGGCCTTTGACTCTTAATGCTTTGTCATTCTAAGGCGACTAACCTTAGTGATGAAGCCTTTGTTTATAATGATTTGTTGTGTGGAACAACTTAGTTTGATGACTAGGTGTAGTCACGAATCTTAGTCTTACACGCACAAAAAAGCCGACCATCAGGTCGGCTGAAGATAATATCGCTAGGGTGCTAAGCTTGGACTAACGTCAATGCTTTCTTTGATACTTCATGAGCAGCCTTCGTCATGTTTTGTTTTTCTAACGCATCAGCTAAAGATGAATAATCCGCTACGCTTGAGCGAACAGAAAGCGCTTTTTCTAAATGCTGTTGTGCCTCAGACCAGTTTTCATTTCTTAAATGGAACTGAGCAAGGGCACTGTGTGCGTGGGCGTTGTTACCATCTTTTTTGAGAGCCTCTTCTAGGAAGACTATAGCTGGATGTTCATCGGCCAAATTCATATCGGGTAATAAAGTGTATAGGTTGGAAGCTGGATGTTTCTTAAGGCTCTCTTTTACCAACGTGAAGGCCTCATTGTCTGCTTTACGAGCCATTAGCTGTTTTGCAAAACATTCGACTAAATGAGTATCGTTTTTTTGTTTACGGGCAAGACTGTTCCAATGGGTGATCAGCCCTTCACTGCCTTTTTGTTCAGCGACTTGCTTTAACAGACCGCACTGAGCACGTTGGTTCAATTGCTCCTGCTCATCTTTCGAAATGATTTTATTTCTTGCTAGGGTAGGCAAGGTGTCCAGCAGTGGCTGCCACATTTTTAGCTCGACATAGACAGTCTTAAGTAGGTTAAGAACAATGCGGTTTTCTGGGTAGTCGGATTTTAGTTTGGTTAGGGTGTCTAAGGCATGTGTGTATTGCGCTTCTCTTACCTGCTGTTTTGCTCTGGTCAATTCAACGGCCAGTTGAGCATTTTCCTGCTCAGATGCCAGCGTTAAGTAGTGATCACGTTTTTTCTTATCGCCCATTCCTTGAGCTGCTTCAGAAGCGACCAAGTAGCATAGTAGGGGCATGTCGTGATGATTAGCCCAGCGAGTGACTCTCTTCTCTGCCGACTTGAAGTCACCTTCAAGTAATTTGATGATCCCTTCATTGGTATAGCGGCGAGAACGGCGCATCTTACGCACACTGAAATAGTTCCAAGTTGCTGAGCTGGCCGAGAACGTTTTCTTGATTAAAAATTCCAAGCCAAAGAGTGCGGCTAAAGTTGCAATAATGAAGATTACTAGCGTTGTGACACTCATCTCGATGGTTTTATCGGCCACCGAAATTAGTACATAGCCCTGCTGACCCGCATATTGGGTTCCGGCAAACAGCCCAGCCCCTAAGACAACGAAGAGAAAAATGATTCTGAACATTATTTTTCCTCCGTAACCAGAGTGGTGACTTCACGGCGCAGGCGATCACGAATCACGTCGGACAGAATTTGCTGTGTTTCAAGTTTCACCGGGTAGTCGACTTGTACATTCTGCTTGCTTAGCATTTCCAGAGTTTTATTGAACTCGATAACGGTGTTGGCGTCTTGGTTGAAGAATGCACTCGACCATTTGTCGGCAGTGGTTAATGCTGTTTGATAAATATCTTGCTGCTCAACGTACACCGCTTTAATCGCTGTTTCTAATTTGGCCTTAATGTTTTCTTTAAGATAGAAATGTTGTTCAGGCGATAACAGAGGAATGACATTGCCATCTCGAGTGCGGAAGGTAATGAAATTCTCCGAGAAGTCTTTGAGTGAAGTCATCAGGTTATCTTTCCAATCATAGATGTCTTCGGAGACCTGTTGCTCTTTCTGCTCTGGTGCCTCAGGAAGAATGGCATTGGCTAACGGTAGGCTGTCAACTTGCTGTTGTAGTGCTGTTAATCTGAGAACAAGGCCCTCGCGGTCGATAATGGGCACAGACTTAAGCTTCGTAATGTCATTGGCCATTGATTTACGTAACGGCACCAAGCTTGGGTCATTCAGTGCTGCGATACGCTGATCGGCACTTTCCATCAATTTAGTGGCACTGACTGCATCATGTTCTAGAAATAACTTACGGCCTGCTAGTTTGACGAGGTAGTCTGCCTCGGCAAGTAGCCAATCGTTGGGGCGACGGCCTTTGACATCAGCAATTGCAAGTTGCAAGCTTTCGATACTTTTCTGCTGTTGCGATAAAGCGGTTTCGGTTTTATGAGTGATTTCCGTTGCTTTTTCTAAGGTTACTTTCTGAGTAGCAATGAGGTCTTGCTTAACGGAGGCTGTGGTTTGCTCTAGTTGTGTTTTAAGTGATTCAATTTGGGATTGATATTGAGCGCTTTGTTGCTCCATCTGAATGGTTAAGCCGCCACCAAATATCAGTGAAATCACGATGGCGACAGCACCGAGTTTAACCCCGCGCTTTGCATTTTTTTCTTGTTTGGCAGTGTCTGTTGACGCTGTAGGCTCAGACTTTTTATCGGAAGACGTAGAGGGAGATTCAGACGCATTGGAAGTATCATTGGAAGACTGTTGAGTCTCAGCAGGTGACGCTGTTTCTTGGTCTTTCTCAGGTTCAATGTGGTCGTTTTTATTTTTACTTGTCATTGGTCTTGTCCTGTTCACTTTGGCCGGAGAGTAGCCAGTAAATCTTTATTGGAAGCGCTGCCGGTATTATTTACATGGAGAAACCCCAGCTGTTGCGCTTCATTCGCGATACGTTCACTCGGTACATGGAGTTGCAACCCGAATGCCCAGTTCAATTGCGCTGGCGTCAGCTGAGATACAAAGTAACTTAGCTGACCTGAACTGGTGATGACTAATTGTTGAATGTCTTTATCCTGCCATAGAGGTACCAACAAATCTGAGTCAAAAGCGAGGTTTTCTCGTTTGTAAACCTCAAAGTAGCGAACTTGAGCCCCTCTGGATTTGAGCGATTCATAGATGAGTTCTCGACCACCATTGCCTCTTAGGATAACCACCTTTTTGTCTTTGACGTTTTTAAGTATGTCCAGCTTGAGCAGGTGCTCGCTGTCACCAACGTCAGGGTAGTGTACTTTTTGCTGGCTAAGTTTGCTTAAAACATGTGCGGTTTTTTGACCGACGGCAATGTAGGACGCTGCTTTCGGCCATTTTTGTTGAGGTAGGAAAGCCTTTTGTGTGAGCGTTACCGCATGTTGACTGACAGCAATAATGAGGTCGAATTGTGCGAGCTGAGATGAAATGCCGGGGAGATCTTCCCCAGGTCGAATTTCAATAAGACAATGGTGTAACGCGCAGATTCCTGCGCGATTGAGTTGATGGCAGAGTTCGCGGCCTTGTTCACCGGGCCGAGTGACTAACACTGCCATCGGCTTACTCGTGATCCGCGTACAGTCTAGTCAATATATCACGCGCACCATCGTCAAGTAATTGTTTGGCTAAAGTGACACCCAGCTTTTCGGCTTCGGTACGTGGACCTTTGATCTCACCACGCACAATCTTTGAACCATCGGGCTCACCGACTAGAGCTCGAAGCCAAATATCATCACCATCTAGAAGAGAATAACTACCAATAGGCACCTGACAGCCACCTTCTAGTGTGAGGTTCATGGCGCGTTCGCACAGAACGCGATCGGCGGTATCTTTGTGGTTGAGTGGCTCAAGTAGTTTGATCAGACGCTCGTCATTAAGGCGACATTCAATGCCAACAGCCCCTTGTCCTACAGCAGGCAGAGATTGCTCTGGTTCGATAAAGCTGCGGATTCGTTCTTCAAGTTCGAGGCGTTTTAGGCCTGCTGCGGCAAGGATGATTGCATCATATTCTCCGGCATCAAGTTTACCCAAACGCGTTCCAACGTTGCCGCGAAGCTCTTTAATCACTAAGTCAGGACGATATTCTTTAATCTGGCACTGACGACGCAGGCTGCAAGTACCCACTACTGCACCTTGTGGTAATTCGTCAATGTTGTTGTAGGTATTGGATACGAAAGCATCACGCGGGTCTTCACGTTGGCAAATCGTGACCAGCCCTAAGCCCTCTGGAAAATCAACGGGCACGTCTTTCATTGAATGGACCGCCAAATCTGCGCGTCCTTCTAACATGGCGACTTCAAGCTCTTTTACGAATAAACCTTTACCTCCAACTTTCGCCAGAGGAGTGTCGAGAATAACGTCACCTTTGGTGACCATGGTGACAAGTTCAACTTGTAAGCCGGGGTGTGCAGCTTGAAGTGCATCTCGTACATAATAGGCTTGCCAAAGGGCGAGAGGGCTTTTGCGTGTGGCAATTCGAATTGGAGTCGATTGTGTCATGATGGTCTTTGGATAACAGTTTAGATGAGGCTAATCCTACCATTCTCTAAGAAAAAGTCTTCCTGCTAGATCGTCTCGTTGAAAGTGAGTTATTGGGCTAGCAGAAAATATTCAAAATAGTGTGATGAGTATCTCGTTTGTAAAATGGGCTATTATTACAAAAGGTAGATACATACCACACTATGTCGCGAGAATATTGATGAACAAAACAGTGTCGATTCGATCGTACATTTCTTTACCAAACGAAATAAAAGTGTTAAATTGATCACGTTTTGTTAGTGCTTTAGAGCAATTTATCGTCAGAGCACAGTTAGGAATTAACCAAGGAATCACCCTTGCAGGCTTATACAAAGACGCTTATTCAAAGACTTGATAATCTAAACCAGCAGCGTATTGAGCGCGCGCTGGCTCTTATGGATATGCAAAGTCAGCGTGTATTCCATCTTATTCCCACTCTTCTTCATTTCAATCATCCAGTCATCCCAGGTTATTACGACTCCCAAGTCCCTTTTGGTGTATACGGTCTCGAATTTAATGAGGTGCAACAGCAGTTTGTCGAAGACACAGAATTGACGATTGGTCAGTCACTTCGAACCAGCGTTGAGCCCGCTATTCTTGGCTTGTATACCATGGGAAGTACTTCTTCCATTGGGCAGAGCACTTCAAGCGATCTCGATATCTGGGTATGTGTATCTCCCTCAATGAGCTGTGAAGAAAGAGAATGCCTGACCAATAAATGTTTGTTGATCACCGATTGGGCTCAGAGCCAAGGGGTTGAGGCGAACTTCTTCCTGATGGATGAAGAACGTTTTCGCACCAATCGTTCTGAAGAAATGACAGGGGACAACTGTGGCTCATCCCAGCACCTACTATTGTTGGATGAATTCTATCGTTCCGCGGTTCGTCTTGCGGGCCAGCGTTTGTTGTGGCAAATCGTGCCACCAGAGATGGAAGAGTGCTACGACGAATACGTACGTGATCTGTGCAGCCAAGGTTACATTGATTGCTCACAATGGATTGATTTTGGTCAGTTGAATCGCATTCCGGCTGAAGAGTATTTTGGCTCGAACTTATGGCAGTTGTATAAGAGCATCGACTCTCCATATAAGTCCGTGCTAAAAGCCATCTTGCTTGAAGCGTATTCATGGGAATACCCTCATACGCAACTTCTCAGTCTTGATACCAAACGTCGCTTCTTTGCTCATGAGCCAGATCTCTACGGCATGGATGCTTACTACTTGATGCTTGAAAAGGTGACCCGCTATCTTGAACGCATTGGGGACTACAATCGTCTTGATTTGGTACGTCGCTGTTTTTATCTCAAAACGCACGAGAAGTTGTCTCGTGAACCTGGAATGGGTTCCGTTGCTTGGCGCCGTGAAGCGATGAGCGACATGATCAAAACATGGAATTGGGACCACTCCGTGCTTGTTGAGTTGGACGATCGCCGTAACTGGAAAGTAGAGCAAGTTAAAGTGGTTCACCATGCTTTGCTTGATGCTTTGATGTTGAGCTACCGCAACCTGATTCAATTTGCTCGTCGTAATGACATCACTTCTGCCATCAGTCCACAAGACATCAGTATCCTAGCGCGTAAGCTCTATGCGGCGTTTGAGGTTTTACCGGGTAAGGTAACTTTGCTGAACCCGCAAATTTCTCCTGACTTACACGAGCCAGACCTGAGCTTTATTGAAGTCAGGCCGGGTCGTACAAACCGAGCGGGTTGGTATCTCTATAAGCAACCCCTTCAGCCCGATCGTATCCTTGGTCAACCATTCCTTGAGCACAATGAATATCTCAGTAAGTTGGTTGCTTGGTCATTCTTTAATGGTTTGATTACAGAATCGACGCGTCTGCACTCAGTGGTTCGCGATGCTCATCTGGATATTGATAAGTTTTATCAGATGGTCAGTGATTTGCGTAATACCTTCTCATTACGTAAACGCCGCCCAACGATGCAGGCCCTGGCGAGTCCTTGTGAAATTAGCCAACTGGCGATGTTCATCAACTTTGAGGATGACCCAACAGCGGAGCTGAGTGGCCGTGCTCTGAAGGTAGATCTGAAAACGACCGATATTTTTAGCTTCGGCTCAAAGCAGACTTGTCTGGTCGGTAGTGTCGATCTGGTGTATCGCAACTCTTGGCATGAAGTCCGTACGCTGCATTTCAAAGGTGAAACGGCCATGCTCGATGCGCTGAAGACCATTCTGGGTAAAATGCACCAAGATGCGTTGCCTCCTGAGTCGGTTGATGTGTTCTGCTACAGTAAAAATCTACGTGGTGTGATGCGCAATATGGTGTATCAACTACTGGCGGAGTGCATAGATTTACGTCTCAAGCCGATTGAACAAGAGAAGCGTCGTCGCTTTAAAGCGCTGCGTATTGCTCAGCAAACCTATGGCTTGTTTTTTGAGCGTCGGGGCGTGTCTGTGCAGATGTTGGAAAACTCTATTGATTTCTATCGCTGCATCTCGACCAGCAAGTTAAAAGGACCGCCGTTGCTAGTCTTGGACAAAGAACAGGACTACCAGTTGCCGGAGATCGTTGACAGTTTTGCCAGTGAGGGGCTAATTCAGTTCTTCTTTGAAGATTCTGAACAGGGCTTCAATATTTACGTGCTGGATGAAGCGAATCGCGTTGAGGTATACCATCAGTTCAGTGGTATGAAAGATGAGATGATCGCCAGTGTGAATAGTTTTTACACGTCAGTCAAAGATGACAATCAGTTGTCGACTCAGTTTATTAACTTTAATTTACCGCAGTACTATCAAATTGTTCACCCTGAAGAAGGGGATTCTTATATCGTGCCATATCGTAATGATGGCGCGAACTATTCCAAGCCAAGTCGGGCGGTGAATGCGTAATTCGAATCGATGAAAAAGAGCACGTTATGTGCTCTTTTTTGTATCGGAGTTTTACAGGGAATTAAACCCACTCGATCTCTTCATCTGAATGCTTTTCACATTCCTGCTTAACCATCGCAATCAACTCTAGGCCTGTTTTGGAACAAACCCACTGCTCGTTGACCATTGCGAAGTGGAAGCCACCAGATTTGGATGCCAGCCAGATTTCTTTCATTGGTTCTTGGCGATTAATAATGATTTGGCTGCGATCCTCAAACTCTAGAGTCATTACATTGCCAGACGTTTCGTAATCAATGTCCGCGCCTGAATCATCAATCATTTCTTCGATGATTTGCATTTGAACATCTGCCTGCTGATGAAATTCAGTCTCGTTCATCTTTTTATCCTATTGCTTTTCCTGAGTGTGGTGCGATTATAGGGGGCATTGAAAGATTAATCACGACACAACCCATGAAAAAATCACTCATCGCTCTGTTTCTTTTATCTGTTCTGGGTTTGGCCGGCTGTGGTCAGACAGGTCCTCTTTATATGCCCGAAGATGCCTCCCAGAATGAGCAGCCTTCACAACAATAAATAACAACATAAGGGATAGCATTTTGGATTACTTCAACTATCAGGATGATGGCCAACTTTGGGCCGAAGATGTTCCACTGACAGACTTAGCAGAGCAATTTGGAACGCCACTATACGTATATTCCCGCGCAACGTTTGAGCGTCACTGGAATGCATTTGATAAATCCGTGGGTGAGCACCCACACCTAGTGTGTTATGCGGTCAAAGCGAATTCGAATTTAGGTGTGCTCAATACGCTGGCTCGTCTAGGTTCCGGCTTTGATATCGTTTCAGGTGGTGAACTGGAACGTGTTATTGCTGCAGGTGGTCAAGCAAATAAAGTGGTTTTCTCCGGTGTGGGTAAGACAGCGGCTGAAATGAAACGCGCCCTAGAATTGGGTATCAAATGTTTCAATGTTGAATCTGAACCGGAACTAGAGCGCCTTAACAAGGTGGCGGGTGAGCTAGGGGTGAAAGCGCCTATTTCACTACGCATTAACCCAGATGTTGATGCCAATACGCATCCTTATATTTCAACGGGTCTGCGTGATAATAAGTTTGGCATTGCCTTTGATCGCGCGCCTGCGGTATATCAGTTTGCACAAAGTCTCGAGAATTTGGAAATCAAAGGTATCGACTGCCACATTGGCTCTCAGCTTACAGATATTGAACCGTTTATTGATGCCACTGATCGCTTGTTGGCGCTTATTGATGATTTAAAAGCGCAAGGTGTCAATATTGAACACCTTGATGTGGGTGGCGGTCTAGGTGTGATTTATCGCGATGAATTACCACCTGAGCCTTCTGAGTATGCCAAAGCACTTCTAGGCAGACTGAAGAATCACCAAGATCTAGAACTTATTTTTGAACCGGGCCGTGCTATCGCTGCTAACGCTGGGGTGTTACTGACCAAGGTTGAATTCCTAAAACATACCGAACATAAAAATTTCGCCATTATCGATGCTGCGATGAATGACCTGATGCGTCCGGCTTTATATCAAGCATGGCAAGACATCGTCCCTGTTACTCCTCGTCAAGGGGAACCTGTGACATACGATCTGGTTGGCCCTATTTGTGAGACAGGCGATTTCCTTGGTAAAGATCGCGCTTTGGTGCTGCAAGAGAATGACTTGCTTGCGGTTCGTTCAGCTGGTGCGTATGGCTTTGTGATGTCATCGAACTACAATACACGTACCCGGGTCGCTGAAGTGATGGTGGATGGCAATAAAGCTCACCTAGTACGTCAGCGTGAAGAGCTGTCGAGCCTTTGGGCCCTAGAAAACATTCTTCCGGAGTAATTGGCGTCTTATGCATTTCCACTTTTCTAAAATGCATGGTTTGGGTAATGACTTTATGGTCGTTGACTGCATTACTCAGAACATCTTCTTTTCTCCTGATTTGATCCGTCGCTTGGCGGATCGTCATACAGGAGTCGGCTTCGACCAGCTTTTGGTGGTGGAAGCCCCTTATGATCCCGAAACCGATTTCCACTACCGCATCTTCAATGCCGATGGCAGCGAAGTGGAGCAGTGTGGTAACGGTGCGCGCTGTTTTGCCCGCTTTGTGCGTATGAAAGGTTTGACCAATAAATACAGCATCAGTGTCAGCACTAAAAAAGGCAAGATGGTTCTCAATATCGAGGAAGACGATCAGGTGACGGTTAACATGGGTGTACCGGAATTTGAGCCAAGTAAGATCCCGTTCAAAGCCAAACAAACCGAGAAAACGTACATCTTACGAGCTGAAGACAAAACTTTGTTCTGCGGTGCAGTGAGCATGGGTAATCCTCATGTTGTGACCGTGGTTGATGACATTCAAACCGCCGATGTGGATACTTTAGGCCCACTGCTGGAATCTCACGAACGCTTTCCTGAAAGAGTCAATGCGGGTTTTATGCAGGTGTTAAGTCGCAATGAAGTCAATCTCAGAGTCTATGAGCGCGGTGCCGGAGAAACTCAGGCGTGTGGTAGTGGTGCTTGTGGTGCGGTTGCAGTGGGCATTGTGCAGGAACTGTTGGATGAGAAGGTCACCGTCAATCTGCCCGGTGGATCGCTAAAAATTAGCTGGCAAGGACCAGGTAAACCACTTTACATGACTGGCCCAGCCACACATGTATTCGATGGTCAGCTAAGCTGTTAATAAGAAAATAATTAAAGGAACGAACGTGTCGCAGATTGAAGCGGATGCGCTGACCGCAGAGGTTGTTGCTGAATATTTACGTGACAACCCAGATTTTTTTAGTACCCGACGTGACTTAGTTGATCGCCTTGCTTTACCCAATCAGGAGCAGGGCGCCGTTTCGTTGGTCCACGTCCAAATGACTAGGCAGCGCCAACGTATCGAAGAGTTGGAAGAAGAGATCACGACTCTGATGTCGCTGGCGAAAAACAATGATCGTACTTTTCATGAATTTATGAGCCTACAGGAGCACGTTCTGACTTGTGAGGCGCTGCTTCCTGCGATAAAAGCCGTGGAAGAAATGGCGAAATCTCTAGGCTTAGTCGCCTATGTACGTTTGCTAGACAGTGAATCGTCGTATTATTCGCTCGATAAAGACAATTATCACCGATTCGCGACCAATCATCTCAATGGTAAAAGCGCTTATTTGGGAAGAATGCGTAAAGCGGATCGAGAGTTGTTGTTTGGTGAAACAACGCGTGCGCCAGAGATGGGGTCTTACGTTGTGTTGCCACTGAACAAGAAAACATTACAAGGTATCTTAGCCTTTTCCAGCAGTGATGGGGGGCATTTCCAGCCGCACATGGACACCTTATTCTTGCGCCATCTTGCTCTGGTGCTTTCGCATTTGATTGAAACCCTTCCATGGCAAAGCGATGACCATGAGCGACTCAGTAATACCTCTGCCTAACGGACTCCAAAGCCCTCTCAATCGCTTCTACGAGTATTTGAGAAGTGAGAAAGGGCTGAGTCTTCATACCCAGCGTAACTATAAGCAACAACTGGAAACCATGGCCCATCACCTAGTCTCTATGGGATTGAAAGATTGGTCTCAGGTCGATGCGGCTTGGGTGCGTCAACTGGCAAGCAAAGGCATGCGTGATGGCATGAAAGCGAGCAGCTTAGCGACCCGATTGTCGGCGCTGCGTAGTTTTTTTGATTTCCTAATCCTGCGTGGTGAGTTGACTGCAAACCCTGCTAAAGGGGTGTCGGCTCCACGTAAGAAAAGGCCTTTACCCAAGAATCTTGATGTGGATGAAGTGGGTCAGTTACTCGAAGTTAACGAAGATGATCCGTTGGCGATACGTGACCGCGCCATGATGGAACTCATGTATGGGGCTGGTTTACGACTGGCGGAAATGGTTAGTGTTGATGTTCGCGATGTGAGTCTATCATCGGGTGAGATACGCGTTGTAGGTAAAGGCGACAAAGAGCGCAAAGTGCCTTTTGCTGGGATGGCGGAGGAGTGGGTAGCAAAGTGGCTCAAAGTTCGTAGTGCATTGGCTAATGCCGATGAAACTGCCCTGTTCGTGTCTAAACTGGGTGTACGGATTTCGCATCGCAATGTGCAGAAACGTATGGCTGAATGGGGACAAAAGCAGTCTGTTGCGAGCCATATTAGTCCGCATAAACTTCGTCACTCATTTGCTACTCATATGTTGGAGTCAAGTAATAACCTCAGAGCCGTTCAGGAATTGCTAGGACACGAGAATATTTCTACTACTCAGATCTATACGCATTTGGATTTCCAACACCTTGCTGATGTTTACGACCAAGCTCATCCAAGAGCCAAAAAGAAAGAGAGCGAGTAATGCATTTCTATCGTCAGCTGCCGGTCATTGAAGCGATGACGTTTGACCTTGATGACACCTTGTATGACAACCGCCCAGTGATACGTCGAGTCGAGACACAGGTGACGACTTGGCTGCACAAGCATCATCCGTTGTCTGCCAGTAAGCCTTCAAGCTGGTGGCGTGAATTGAAGATGGAGTTAGCAAAGGCCGATAGCTGGCTGATGAATGATATGACGCTATGGCGTCAGACTCAGATTGAACAAGGCCTCTATCGCCTTGGTTATGAGCAAGCCGAGGCTAAGCATGCTGCTGAGCAAGCGATTGAAGAAGTCCTCCGTCTACGCAGTGATTTTTCAGTCCCAGAGCAAACGCATCAAGTGATGCAGCAACTGGCTAAACGCATGCCTTTAGTCGCAATCACCAATGGTAATGTGGATGCAGAGCGCATCGGTCTTTCCCCGTACTTTTCTTTAATCCTCAAAGCGGGCCCCGATGGATATGCTAAACCCCATCCACAGATGTTTAATAAAGCAGCCCAACATCTTCAATGCCCTGCTCATCGCATTTTGCATGTAGGTGACCATTTGGTGAGTGATGTCCAAGGCGCCAAGCGTAGCGGTTTGTCGGCATGTTGGTTTAATGATCAGAATGCCAGCCTTATGCAGCATCGTAGGGCTCGGACCCTACCTGATGTTGAGATTGCCAGTTTGTCAGAGTTACTGTTGTTGATTGAGAGCTAAGTGATGCCTTTATAAACAAGGCATTTGGCTATTTTAATCGGTGGCCGCTTTTGTCAGCTTGGAATGCTTGCATGTAGTGGCGGAGAAATGCACGCAGTTGCTCAGCTTGATGTTGTTGCCCTAAAGTGCGGATGATTTCCGCTCCTACTTCCAGTGTACAGAGGTTTCCCGCCTCCTGATTCCGTCTGAGCTGGTAGCAAGACTCACTCTCAGGAGCGAGGTGAACGGTTGTCAATTCTCTGAGCCATGGGCTTTTGCGCAGCATCTTTTTGGCTTCCTGCCAAGTCCCATCCAAAATAATGAACAGTGGTATTCTTCCTTGCTGGCTGGCGTTCTCAGCCTTAGCCTTCAGAGGCTGACTTTCCTCACTGGGAAACACCAACAGTGGTTGGTATTGTTCATCTGAGATGAGTCTGCTCAGTTCAGGGCAGGGCAGTGTACGTTGCCAAACGTGTTGGCTGCTTGGTTGAACGGCTTTGAGTAGCCAGCGTCCGGTATTGGTTACGCGGTGTTGCTCATTTTCGTGTATGAGTGTTGCAATATAAAAAGAAGCACTCACGGAGGGTAAGTGCTCACATACACAATTATAGTTTAGTAAACAGCCTGGGCATGGAGTGAGGGCTTCCATATTAAAGTGTGACTCCACCCTGATGTGGCGTCAGTCCATCGGAAAAAAGTTGAACTGGGCTGATGTCATCATAATTTGCCACTGGAGCCATGCTTGGATTGAGTGGGTATTGGTTACCGTCAAATTGCAACGTATGTTGATTCGGGACGGCACCTCCGCCACTGACAAACATCACCAAGTCACGCCAATGATGATGCTCTTGTGTCCCCAGATTTAATGGGGTTTGAACCAGCGTGATGCGACTGTTGAATTGCCACTTCTGATTAACATGGTTAAAAATCAATAAAGTGCAACCACCTGAGCCACACCAGTCTAACTGAGCCAGTAGCTCTTTTTGGCCATCACCATTGAGATCATAGGTGAGCCAGCGGTAACGTGTTCCCGTTGGATCTTGTTTTTCGCTTTTGAAGTAGTCACGTAATGCCCGATCAACCTGGGGATTGAATTCGGCATTGGATGGAATTTTATTACCGCTCTCACTGGTGGTAGGGGGCAAGTGGACGTCGTTCGCCTTAAAAAGTGTCAGTCCACCATCGGCAATATCATAGATAACGTCACCTACTTTTTCCTGTGCAGCATTCAATTGATTGTTCTTTTTGGTGTAGATACGCTCTGACTTTAATTCCTGTCCTTGTAGGTGAGTACTTACAACCTGGACTTGATGGCGGTTTAACTGTTGCCAGAAACCTTTCTCTACGGTATCTGCACCGCCATTTGGATAATGATAAGTGGTACTCGCAGTGTGATCTGAGTTCATAGACAAAGTAACGCTAAATGGAGAGCTTTGACTGGCTTGCGCTTGGTACGTGTCGGCCCATTGCTGAGTGGCGTCTTGATTAGACAGTGTGGCGCAGCCGCGATAGGTTTTCTCTCCTACCTTTAACGAAGCACGCCAACCATACAGACTGTCACTCATACCATCATTGCAACTGCGTTGATTTAGCTCTAATTCACCCTGTTGGAATGTATAACGGCGGCGATCAGCTTCAAGTTTGGTTGAGGTCAGTTCAAATTGTTGTGCTTCCTCACCCATCACAGTGAATTTCAAAGCATTACCCACAAATTGTACCGACCAAAACGGTTCATTACCGAATGCTTTGGTGGGTTGAGTTGGTTGAGTGCAGCGATGAGGGTTTTCAGCTGTGAGTAAGTTGATTTTGTCGACTACAAAGCGTGCTGCATAGTCAGCAGCGAAGCCCTCTTTCCCTGGGGCTTCAAGATGACCAATCACTTCACCATACAAGGGTGCATAAGGCGAGCGTACGAGCTTCATTCCTTGCTGGAAACGGTCTGCAGGTAGATCCAACCAATATTGCTGTTGGCTTCCACAGGGGACAATGGAGCGGACTTCATGGCCAAGGACGACTTCGCCACGCATAACAAAAGTCTGAGGTTTGATTGAGGAAGGGTTATTCAGTGACGCTTGTGGAGCCTGTAACTTTTCTGCATCGGATTGAAAACCGGAACAGGCCTGAAGGGCCAGTAAGATCGTGAGTGCGACTGGGTTTCTTAACGCCTTCATGCTATATCTTCCTCATCATAAAATCATTCGGACGTCATTATGGCATATTGGCTATTCAAAACAGAACCTGACACTTTCTCTATTGACACACTTCGAACACAAAATATCTCTTGCTGGGAAGGTGTGCGTAATTATCAGGCGCGCAACATGATGCGAGATGAGGTGAAAGAAGGTGATTTGGTATTGATTTACCACTCCTCTTGTAAAAAGGTTGGTGTGGCTGGGATCGCAAAAGTCGTCAAAGAGGCTTATCCGGATCATTTTGCCTTTGATCCTGAGAGTGATTACTTTGACCCTAAGTCGTCACCAGACAAACCTCGCTGGGTCATGGTCGACGTTGAATTCGTGCGTAAGACCAAGCGATTAATTCCTTTGTCAGTCATGAAAGCGATGCCAGAACTAGAGAACATGCCGCTAGTGAAGCGAGGCAATCGCCTGTCGATCATGCCGGTGACTGAGCAGGAATGGCAGGCGATCCTAGAGAAGGAAGTACTCTGACTAGAACAGGTGAGTATGTAGGTAGTGAGCGACCGCATCGTCGGCATTGCTACCTATCACTTCATTCTCTGGTAAAGCCTGTTTTACTTTAATGTGGGACGTTTCCATCACTAAGCCTTTCCCTGCCATTGACAACATTTCGACATCGTTCATGCCATCACCAAAAGCAATGCAGTTTTCCAGTGTCAGATTGAGAGACTCAGCGACAACTTTAAGGGCTTCTCCTTTCGATACCTCAGCGGCCATTACCTCAAGACACCAAGGTGTGGAGAACGCGATATTGAGCTGGTCACCAAACTTGTCATTTAACTGTTGCTCAAACTTAACCAAGTGCTCGTGATCTTTGGCTGGATGAGTGAAGAAGATTTTTGCAATCCCGTCTGTGGGTGCGGCCTTTGCTTCAAAGAGTTGATAGGCAAAACCGGAGTCGCTATGAAATTTCGCTAGCATGTCGTCTTCACGGTCCAGCAGCCAGCTTTCGTTTTGGTACATGTGGATAAAAATGTCTGGATCTTGCCTGATCACATCGATCACTGGCTGCACAAGTTCTGATGGGACATTATGGCTGTACATCAGGTTGTCATGCTGATCATGAACCCGAGCCCCATTGGAAGTGATCATGTAGGCTGGGATCGCCGTTTGCTTTCGGATGCCCGCTACATCGACGTGGTGACGACCTGTCGCAAAGATAAAGGTGTAGCCTTTCTGATGCAGTTCACTCAGCGTTTGTTTCGAGAATTCACTGAGCTGGTGGTTAGGGGCCAGTAAAGTACCATCAAGGTCGGAAGCAACCAATTGGAAAGGCGTCTCTTTGTGTGTGTCTGTCATATCACCCTCATGCGTAATGCGTTAATAGCCCCCGGAAAGGCAGAACCGTCATTCTACTGGAACTGAAAGGGGAAAAAGAGGGTAAAGTTCACTCTCCATTGTTTCCTGTTTTATCAATGCTGATGGAAGAAAGATAGGATAGCGTCCAAGGCTTGATCGCGATATTCATCTTTCTCAAACAATACTTCATGACGAGCGTTGTAGATGATTTTGAGCGCACATTGATAATTGGTTTTAGCTAATTTCTTGATGAATTTGATCTGGGCTGGATTAGAAACAATTTGATCACCGCTGGCTTGAAGTAACAACAATGGAATCTTGATATGGCGAGTCATCAAGTGACACTTTTTGGCAGCCATCAACCCTTGCCATACCCACTGTGTACTGGCACCACCAATTTTCAGTTCAGGCTTTTTTTCATAGAGATCACGAAACCAGTGGTAGCGAATCTGGCTTTGAGTGAGGAAGTTACCGTCAAATGGTTTTGGGTAATAGGGAGCCTGACCGGGGGCAAAAGTCGGCTTAGGCGCAAGCGCTGTCATGATTTGGCCAAGGGGGATTGCGATTGGTTTTAGATGCCAGGGCAGATTGACGCCAAACATGGGTGCACTGAGTGACACCGCCGAAAATGAATGATCTGGATAGCTCTGCAGGTAACGAGTGGCGATATTGCCTCCCATTGAATGGCCGAGCAAGTAACGTTTATCGTAACCACTTAAGTCAAAGTGCTGAATCAAACCATGTAAATCTTGCACATAGTCTTCGAAATCCTCGACATAACCCATTTGCTGGTCTTCAATCAGTCGATCTGACAGGCCCTGACCTCGATGGTCGAAGGAATAGATATCATAGCCTTGTTGGAACAGGTCATAGAATAATTCCTGATATTTCCAGGTGCACTCTATACGGCCATTAACCACGACGATCGCTTTGGTGTGCTCAGAAGAGGTAAGTTTCACCCAGAACAGCCGGGTTTTATCAAATGATTTAATAAACCCTTCTTCACGAGAGTGCCAGAATTGAGCAATATTGCTATTGATTGCTTGCTCAAAATTCGACTCTTGAGTATAAGGTGACTTAATGCTGAAGCTCGATTCATTCATGATATCGGGGGCCTGCTTTCAATACAGAGAAGTGAACACGTCTAAATTATGTGTGGCTAAAGTATTTTAGTCGAGAGGAAAACACGATGGATATGCATGTTTGGTTAGCCTATGTCGTTACCGCAGTGGTATTCAGCCTTGCACCAGGTTCAGGCACCGTCAATTCAATCAGTAATGGTTTGAGTTACGGAACTCGTAAATCTTTGTCAGCAATAGCGGGGCTTCAGATTGGTCTGGCGTTGCACATTGTGTTGGTTGGGGCCGGGATTGGTGCCTTGGTGGCTCAATCGGCAACAGCCTTTACAGTGATTAAATGGGTGGGTGCGGCGTACTTAGTATGGCTAGGTATTCAGAAGTGGCGTGATACGTCGGGGCTGGCTACCGCTACTGAAGGGCAGAGCCTGTCGGGTAAAACCTTAATGCGCAACGCCGTACTGATTAACCTGACTAACCCTAAATCGATCGTGTTCTTGGTTGCATTATTCCCGCAATTTATTGACCCAGCCAAAGATCAACTGACGCAATTGGCAGTGTTGGGAGTGACGACGGTCGTGATTGATTCGATTGTGATGCTAGGATACACCTCGTTAGCCTCCCAATTGGGGCGTTTTATCCGCTCTGATAAGATTATGAGTAAGATCAACAAGGTATTTGGTTCCATGTTTGTCGGTTGTGGGGCATTATTAGCGGCTGCCAAAGCATAGTATTTGGGGATGTAATAGCGAATGCGCGATACCTATGTGGCTCGTCAGCCCATTTTTAACGCCAAAAGACAAACTCTCGGCTATGAATTGTTGTTCCGTGACGGAGAAAACAATGCATACCCAGCTCATGTCGATTCCAACCGTGCAACGTATCGTTTAATTGTTGAGAACTTTCTATCTCTGGGTATGAATCCCGCTTTGCCGCAATCACGCAGTTTTATTAACTTCCCTTATAAGAGCCTGATCCGCCGTTTACCACTTGTGCTGCCTAAAGAGCAGATTGTTGTGGAAGTGTTGGAAACCTGCCCGCCAACGGATGAGTTGTATGAGGCAATCAAAGAGCTCAATTCCTCAGGGTACATCATTGCTTTAGATGACTTTGTATATAGCCCTGAATGGGAGCGCTTTCTGCCGTTCGTGCAGATCATTAAACTTGATATCATGGCGATGGGTTTAGAGGCGGCTTGCGAATTTGTCAAAGAACGGCGCTCCCGGGGTATTCGACGTAAATTTCTTGCGGAGCGGGTGGAAACCGAAGAAGAGTTCTTAACTACACGCTCTGCTGGCTTTTCGTTTTTTCAAGGCTTCTTCTTCAGTAAACCTGAAATCATTCGTCAGCAATACATCAGCCCTGAACAGGTGATTGCGATGGAGTTGCTTCGTGAAGTATGTCAGACCAATGTCGACTTCGAGAAGGTTGAAGCCATAGTGGCCAAAGACGTTGCGCTATCTTACAAATTACTTCGCTTTGTCAATACGATGTCGGAGAGGCTCGAAGTCACCATCTCATCGTTTAGGCAAGCTTTGGTATACCTTGGCGAAGATAAGCTACGTATTTTTGTCTCACTGGCGGTGGCGTCGTTTATCTCTGCTAAAAAGCCTAAAGAGCTGTATAACCTTTCCTTACAACGAGCTCAGTTTTGCCAGTTGATGGCGAACGAAAACCCTTTCAGCCAGTTCCGTGAACAGGCGTTTTTGATAGGTCTATTCTCTACTCTAGACGCTTTACTGGATTTATCGCTTGAAGAGTTAGTTCAGCAATTACCTCTTAATCAGGCGATTAAGGTCGCTTTACTTGAGCGCCAAGGGCCTTATGGCATCTTGCTTGGATTGGAAGAGTGCTATGAACGCGCAGACTGGCAGGGTATGCAAGATGCGTGTCAACAGCTCAACCTTTCCGTTGATGATGTCATGCCGCGCATTTCAGAGGCGCAGCGCTGGAGTCAGGATATCAACCGCCTCGTGTAAAGCGGCTTCTCCATTGTGTGAATATTTTATGACAATCTGACAGGGACATTGATCTTCACTTTTATTTAAATAAATATATACGCATATCCGTATATGAGTATGTATAAATGCTGCCACATCAGTTTTTCAAATTATTATCCGACGAAACCCGAGTTCGCTGCCTGATGCTGATAGAACGTGAAGAATGTTTATCGGTCGGGGAGCTGACAGAAGCCCTTCAAGAAAGCCAGCCGAAAATTTCTCGTCATCTTGCTCAGTTACGATCGAGTGGAATTCTGGTTGACGTTCGTCAGGGCCAATGGGTGTTTTATCGTTTATCCGCAGATTTACCTGGTTGGATGAAAAAACTGATTGATGATCTTGTCGCGTCTAACTGCCTGAAAACAGAGTACCAACAAGATATAGAAAGACTTCATGCTATTCAGGCTCGTCCTGTTTGCTGCCAGTAATTTTGAAATAAGAGAGATAGAAAGATGACAGTTAAAGTCGGAATTAACGGTTTTGGTCGTATTGGACGTTTAGCGCTACGGGCGGCGTTTGATTGGGAAGAGCTGGAGTTTGTCCAAATCAATGATGTGGCGGGTGATGCCGCAACACTCGCACACCTGCTGGAGTTTGATTCAGTTCAAGGACGTTGGAATCACGAAGTCAAAGCGGAAGGCGATAACATTTTGATTAACGGTCAGGTTATCAAAACGACGCAAGAGAAAGACATCGATGCTATCGACTGGTCTGGTTGTGACGTCGTGATCGAAGCGACCGGCAAACACCGTAAAACCTCGCTTCTTAACAAGTATCTAGCTCAAGGTGTGAAACGAGTCGTGGTTTCTGCGCCGGTTAAAGAGGAAGGTGTGGCGAACATTGTGGTGGGTGTGAATGATCATATTTTTGACCCAGCAGTGCATCAGATTGTTACGGCAGCGTCTTGTACGACTAACTGTATTGCGCCAGTGGTTAAAGTGATTCATGAGAAATTAGGTATCGCGCAGTCTTCTTTTACCACTATCCATGACCTGACCAACACGCAAACTATTCTTGATGCGCCACATAAAGATTTGCGCCGTGCGCGTGCGTGTGGCATGAGCCTTATCCCGACAACGACCGGCAGTGCAACAGCGATTGTGGAGATCTTCCCAGATCTGAAAGGCAAGATTAACGGCCATGCGGTGCGCGTTCCTCTGGCTAACGCGTCACTCACAGACATCATCTTTGATGTGAAACGTGATACCACAGCGGAAGAAGTGAATGCGTTGCTTAAAGAGGCATCACAAGGTGAATTGAACGGTATTCTTGGTTTTGAAGAGCGTCCATTGGTTTCGATTGACTATAAAGGCGACCAACGTTCAACCATCGTTGATGCCCAGTCGACTATGGTGGTAGGTAACCGCATGGTGAAAATCTACGCTTGGTACGACAATGAAATGGGCTACGCAACACGTACCGCTGAGTTGGTACGTAAAGTGGGCTTGGCATAAGGAGTAATTGAGATGACACATCCGACTTGGCAATTGGACCTTGAGCAAGGTGCGTTAGTACTTACTCCTTGTCCGGGTACTAAAGGTATTGATCTGAAAGCTTCGCTTGTGCAGCTAAAAGAGCAAGGTGTTGAAGCGATAGTGACGGCGCTGGATAACACAGAATTGGAGAACAAAAGTGTCGCTCAGCTTGGTGAAGCGACAGAAAAACTAGGTATGCAGTGGTTTCAGATTGAAATTGAAGATGACTGCGCACCGGGTGATGACTTTGCCGTGAAATGGCAGCAAGCCAGCTCTGCGCTGCATCAGGTTGTCGATAATGGCGGTAAAGTTGCGATGCATTGCATGGGCGGGTCAGGTCGTACGGGCCTGCTGGCCGCACATCTACTGTTAGAAAAACAGTGGCCGTTGAGCGACATTGTCAAAGAGGTGCAGGCGCTACGTCCGGGTGCTTTTACCAAACCTGTTCAGGTCGATTACATCAACGCAGTCGCGGCGAAATAATCCCTTGAGGGGCTTTTGGATCATAGGTGTCCAAAAGCTCTCATCGCTGTACATAAGAGAAAATTGGGTACTCTATGATCGCAAATCTGAGTAAGAGTGTACGTCAATATATGCTGGTGACGTTCAATTACTGGAACTTCACCATTACTGACGGCGCATTGAGAATGCTGGTGGTGCTGTATTTCCATGATCTGGGCTACAGTACATTAGAAATCGCATCCTTGTTCTTGTTCTACGAGTTCTTTGGCGTGGTAACCAACCTGATTGGTGGTTGGCTTGGCGCGAGGCTTGGCTTAAACAAAACCATGAACCTTGGACTGGCGATGCAGATAGTGGCACTGGCGATGCTCGCAGTTCCCAATATCTGGCTGACCATACCTTGGGTGATGCTGGCTCAGGCGTTGTCTGGTATTGCCAAAGACCTTAATAAGATGAGTGCCAAAAGTTCCATTAAGGCACTGGTGCCTGATGAGCAGCAAGGCGCACTGTATAAGTGGGTTGCGATTCTGACGGGGTCAAAAAATGCCCTTAAAGGTGTCGGCTTCTTCATCGGTGGCCTATTGCTGTCTCTGATTGGCTTTAAGTACGCGGTGCTGCTGATGGCGGGTGTATTAACACTGGTTCTGACCGGCAGCTTAATCGGCCTTGAAAGTGATTTGGGGAAAGCCAAAAACAAGCCTAAATTCAGCCAAATCTTTTCTAAGTCGAGTTCAATCAATATCTTGTCTGCGGCACGTATGTTCCTGTTTGGGGCACGAGATGTTTGGTTTGTTGTCGCTCTACCTATCTATCTGGGCAGCGTGTTTGGCTGGGATCATCTTTGGGTTGGTGGCTTCTTAGCGACATGGGTGATTGCTTATGGTTTTGTCCAAGGCTTTGCCCCTAAGATCACCGGTAAAGCACAAGGTAAAGTCCCTGACGGCAGTGCAGCGCTGATGTGGGCTGGCTTGTTGGCGGTGATCACCTCGGGAATTGCTTACGCAGTGCAAATTGGCTGGCAACCTCAGTTGGTTATCGTGGTTGGACTCTTGATTTTTGGCGCGGTGTTTGCGGTGAATTCGTCCCTGCATTCCTATCTAATCGTCAGCTATGCCAAAGGGGATGGCGTATCACTGGATGTCGGCTTCTATTATATGGCGAATGCCATGGGGCGCTTAATTGGTACAGTGCTGTCAGGTTGGATATTCCAGGTTGCAGGTTTGGCTGCGTGCCTATGGGTTTCCTTCGCATTTCTTGCGCTGACTACCCTGATTTCCATCAAGCTACCTAAGGTGAACCAGACAGCAGCTGCTTAAATTAAGAACAATTCTATGGCTAAAAGTTGGCCAAGGTTACACCTTGGTCAACTTTTTTATTGCTACCTTTGCTCAACCAGTGTTGAGCAAAGGTAGTGGTATGAGAGATAGAGTGCTCATGTTCTTGCCTCTCGTTGTCAGCTAATCTCCACTGATTGGTGCTTGTCTGTGTTTCCAAACCGTAACCGATTAAATTAAAAAGGTTTATGTCTAAAACATGGCATGAATCTGCCTCAATCATCAGGTTAATTGTTATATTGAATACTTAATCGCTGTGAGGTGAGCGGTAATACTAGTTCAGGAAGGGAATATGAACAGAAAATGGTTAGCGAGCTTAATGTTGTCAGTAGCCCCATTTGCCTACGGGTATGACGGCGGTTTTAATGATGCCGAGATCCATTATGTTGATTTTTTTCAGCGTACCGATGGCATCAAATATCTGGTGCATAAGATGGATCAAAGCAACATTGAACATGCGTTTGTAATGGGTCTGCCGATTATGAAAAAGTGGAATGCTCACGATCCTGTCGCGCCACGTTATGAATTTGGCGATGACTCACCCGTCTATTACTACTCACGTACCGATGAGATTCTCTACCGAGCGTTGAAAGACTCGCCGCATCAAGAGCGACTGTTTCCTTTTATTACTGGCTTTAACCCTACGGATATGTTCGCAGCGGAACAAGTCGAACAGATGATTGAAAGCGACCCCGGTTTCTGGAAAGGAATTGGTGAGATTCTGACTCGTCATGATGGCTTGTCTGCGCTGACATTAGGCGAACAAGCCAGAGCCAATCATCCTGCTTTGATGAAGGTGTATCAGGTTGCGGCGAAGCACAAAATGCCGGTGATTCTACACACCAATATCACGTCTGAGCGAGAAACGCACCCGTTGTACAAGCATGAGCTGGTGGAGGCGTTAGAAGAAAACAGCAAAACCAACTTTATCTGGGCGCACGCGGGGACGAGTTCGACACTGCTACGACGTCAGAATTTGTCTTTTCTCATCGATGAAGTCAGCGAGCTGCTGGATGATTACGATAATCTCTACATCTTGGCATCTTGGAGCTTACGTGATGTGATACTGGCGAGCCCTGAATCAAAGAAAGAGTGGGTGGCGTTGATTAAAGAGTATCCCGATCGTTTCATGATTGGCTCTGATGTTGTAGGTCGCTTTAAAATTACGGGTGAATTGTTATCTCGTTGGGATGAAGTATTGGAAGCGCTGCCGGATGACGTGGCCGAAAGCATGGCGAAAAACAATATGCTCAAGATGGTGAAGCGCTAGGTTAGCGCTTCATGGCAAAATGGATAAATTTATCACCTTGGTAGGTCAGTGTGCCTTTATCACCAGGGTTTAAAGCGTGGAAATAATGAATGCCAACCTGAAACTCACGCTTTGGCCCTAAACGCCCTTTCTGTACGTAGATCCAATACTCCTGATCCTCTTGGCCTGGTTGAGTATCCTGAATATCTATAGACTGTTTATCCAGTACAGTCACATCTGCGGTTTGTTCTGGCGCATCTTCTCCTTGAATATGTCGACGATAGAATCGACTAAACGCCCAGCCGCTGGCTATAACAAACACGATAATAGCGATAAATAACGTTAATGGCATTGTCGCTCTCCCCAAAAAGCCGATGGGTTATTTTAGTGCTAATTTGGACTCAGGTTGGGGCTTTGAACACAACTGTGAGCCTCTGTTGTTGTCCTTTGTATCATTCTTCGAGACACATCACACGCTAGTAGTAATTTTGTCATTATGCTGATAAGGCTAGTCGTTGATTCCTTTACATTAATTTACTTGCAAAGGACAGTGAAAATGGGGCTATATAGTAGGTAATGAGACAGATTGTTATTGACTAAACTACTGGTTGGAAGAAGCCAGTTTCACCCCTTAGACTTACTAGTGATGGAGGGAAGCCATGTCTGATATCGAACAAGTGGTGACAAGGACACGTAAAATTGAAAAGCTGCTTCGCACGCAATATCACGCTGAAGGAAAGGGATTGCATCAGTTGATCACCAGCTGTGAAGAGCGATTACCGCATGATGTGATCGATAAGCTGCGCTATATCGCTACCATCCGAAATAAAATTGTACATGAAGAAGATTATAAATTAGAAAGCAGTCATGACTTTCTCTCTGTGTGTGATCAGTGTGAAAAAGAGCTCACGCCACGTAGTAGTCGCTTTATTTGGCGAGCTGCGATCACACTCATGACGCTGATTACCTTGGCTGCGCTATTTTTCTATTATGCGCACTGGGATATTTTGTCTAAACACTTATAACAAAAGCCTTAAAAGATAAGGTTTTAGCTAAATAGTTAAACTTATAAATCCGTTGGATTTATAAGCGGGTTTTGTGTGAAAAATCTGCTGGATAACAAAAAGGGACGCTAAAGCGTCCCTTTTTGTTTTTGTATGTATGACTTAGTACATCATCGGCAGTGTCATGAGTCCAACAACAACCGCGATCATTACAAGTCCTTGTTTTTGTGAAGAAGTAATCATAACTCTGCTCCTATTTAGTGATGCTTAACTGTATGTAATTTAGAATAGCAGTATTTTTGTGCTTTGATCAAGTTTTTATTTTTCTAAGCCTTAAAAGTTCAATTTGTAAATCGATAAAATGACGGTTTTTAGTGGTTTTTTTACTGTGATTTCTATGCTTTTCACTCTGATTTAAAAGTGTTCTATTCGTCGTTTTTTTGTTTTAAGTTATTGATTTTGAAGTGTTTAATTATTGTTTGTTGTTTGTTAATTTAAAGAGATTGTTGTTTTTACAATAAAATTGTATTGTAAGTGTCATTGTCGGGTTAAATTGATAGTTATAGGCTTGGTTTTTCTTAAGATGAGAGTGATTCTCTATTGGGCTAAGTCTTAGTCCCCTTTTATAGACCAAAACTTTTAAGCTTTAAATGGTTAACCTTATGGTTTTGTTTTTATCTGTTTGATTTTTTTGTGTTTTTTGTCTTTCTTTAAAGTGCTCTGTTAGTTTTTTTAGGTTTGTTGTTGGCTAGGTGTTCAATTTACTAAAAAGTCGGATTTCTATAACCTGAATGAGCAGCGAAGGCATAGAAGAATGGAGTGGTAGGTTTAAACCGCTAGTTTAATACTGGCAAAGTCAGTATTTCAGAAGCCAATCAAGATCCAAGTTTTGCTTTCCATTTCTGGACATCTTTATCTGCCTGCCTACACTGGCGACTCAGTTTAAAAGAGGTGGACCCATGTGGAGCTGGCTTTCAGTCGCGCTATCAGGATTTATTAGTATTTCTGCTAATGAAAGCAACCAGAACAAACAAGCGGTCGTGTTTAAAACATTGTCGTTAGCTATGCTCGTCGTCATGCTCTGGAGTCAGAGTGATGCGATTGGTATATCGGTCTGGTGGGTGACCCTGGGGTTGTTGGTATCCATGTTGGCTGATGGCCTTTATATCTATAAGCGACATCAAAAGCTGTGCTTTGCTGCGTTTGTCGGGGCTCAGCTTTGCTATAGCACCTCTTTTTGGCTCCAATTATCCGGTGAGATAGTCTGGTGGCTTCCTGCTATGCTTCTGGCGATTGGTATAGTGGTATTTTTCCTAATGCTACCTAAAATTGATCGTCTGATCTTTCCGGTTGTGATAATGGGCATGATGCTGTTGCAGCTCAACTGGGCTGCGGGTGAAGTCTGGTTATTGACTGGTACCTTGGCTAGCCTATTAGGTTTCTTTGGAACTCTGACACTTACTTTATCAGCAGGGCTTCTTGCCGTGCATGATTACAAACACTCCATTCACTATGGTCGGTATCTTATTTCGGGTAGCTATCTGTTGGCGCACTCACTGGTTACCGCTTCGTTGATTATTTGAAATCAAAGTTGACTTGATAGTCTCAGGTTATGCTCATTCCACTGATCATAAGTGGAGAAAGTTATGTCTAATGAAATACACGCACATCAAGTTCTAAACTTACTGCATGAACGACCAATGGCAATGCAGGAATTACGCGAGGCTGTTTGCGCTGCATTTGGTGAGCAAGCAAAGTTCCACACTTGTAAGCTGGATGGATTGGATCTGGACGCATTGATGGCCTTTTTTATCGAGCGAGAGAAAATTGTTGCGGTGGGTGATAAGTGGGCGTTGAACTTAGAGCGTGTTTGCAGCCATTAAAAACTCTGCTTTTGGCCTCCAAATTGTCCAACGGTGTTGATATACTTCGCCGACTTTTTGCTCTGCTGTTGAGAATCTTTGGCTTTGGAGGCTAATTCATGGAAATTCTTTCTGCCGCAACCATGTTGTTCCTTATCATGGATCCGCTTGGCAATCTTCCTATCGTCCTTTCTATTCTCAAGCATCTTGACCCAAAACGCAGACGTAAGGTGCTTGTTCGTGAGCTGTGTTTTGCGTTGATCATTCTCATGCTATTCCTATTTGCAGGTAAGGCGATTCTGAGCTTCCTTCATGTTGAACCAGAAACGCTGAGTATCTCTGGTGGCATCATTCTGTTCATCATTGCGATTAAGATGATCTTCCCAAGTGCGGGCAGCATTACAGGCCTTGCGGCGGGTGAAGAGCCATTTATTGTCCCTATGGCCATTCCTATGATCGCTGGACCATCGGTGATTGCTGCATTGCTACTTCTGTCGACCCAGCACCCGGACAAATTGCTTGAGCTGTCTGGCGCTGTCTTGCTGGCGTGGGGAGCGACCTTCTTTATTTTGATGTTTTATAACTTTTTCCATCGTATTTTAGGTGAGCGTGGTCTGAAGGCGATAGAACGCTTGATGGGGCTGCTGCTAGTGATGATTTCCACCCAGATGTTCCTAAACGGAGTTAAGGGTTACCTGAGTTAAAACAAGAACGCCGCTTATTATGAGCGGCGTTCTTATATTAGAGATGGTGATCTTACATCATGTACTTGCGACGAATATCGAGCAGGGCGAAAATGCCGAAAATTAGAATCGACCATTTTTCCCAACTGGTCATCTTAATCTTGTCACCAAACGCGCCGATAAAGATGGCTGATTGCAGGCCATGCATGATGAACAGGAAAGCCGTCATGATGTAAAGCGCAATCGCCGCTTTGCCCGGAAAGGGCATAAAGAAGTTCAGGATCAGGATGAACCACACAAAGCCAATCGCGGCTTTGGCCAGTAAAAGTAGAGCTTTCATGAGACTTCCTTTTTAGTCTTGTTGTCTTTCAAATAATCGGTAACTGACTTGACCTGCCGTTTTTTCTCGGTGTAGGTGCCAGTTGGTTGGAATGCCTTCCAACTCAAGTTCTTTCTCAGTTTCAATGTAAATCATGGCATCGTTGCCCAACCAGCCATTACTTTCCAGCAAAGTGACGGTTTGTTCCAGCAAGCCTTTACGAAATGGTGGATCGATAAATACCACATGATGCGGTGTCCCAGCTTGTTGGAGAAAGCTTAACGCATCGCTGTTAATCGCGGTCAGGTTATCTGAATTAAGAGCCGCAATGTTTTTTTCTAACTGCTTGAATGCATTTGGGTTGAGCTCAATCATGGTGACACTATCAGCCTGACGCGAAGCCGCTTCAAAGCCTAATCCGCCGGAACCGGCAAACAAGTCGAGGCATTTTGCTTGAGGCACATCCTGAGCCAACCAGTTGAAAAGGGTTTCTTTTACACGATCGGTTGTCGGGCGCAGCCCTTCTGCATCATGAACAGGCAGTTTTCTCCCTCTCCATAAGCCGCTAATAATTCGAACAAAGCCTGTTGAAGGCTTTTTTTGTGATGTGTTTTGCTGGCGACGCCGTACCATAGATTTTTTGACCGCTAATAAAGTGATACTATACCCAGTCGCTCAGTGAGTTCATCCTGAGTACAGCCCAAATTTTGTTGATGACAAAGTGTATACCATCGTTATAACGCTGGAAACTTTTCACTCTGTTGTCATGTTTCTTTTCTTAACCGGGGCAATACCTCGGCGAAAAGTGTCAGAATAAATTAAGACAATCTAGGATATCCCCAGATGACGGAAAAAAAGAAGCGCGGATTACTTTCTTGGCTTGGCTTCGGTGACGAGGAGCAACAGGCTAAGCAAGCTGCTGAAGAAACCCAATCGGACATTGTTGAGGAAGTCGCAGCAGAGGCGCAAACCGTTGACGAAGCACAGTCAGAACCTCAGGCTGACCTAGCAGAAGCAGAAGCAGAAGCAGAAGCAGAAGCAGAAGCAGAAGCAGAAGCAGAAGCAGAAGCAGAACCGCCACAAGAACCTCGTGTGAGTGAGCAAGACAAGCCAAGCGAAAGCTTTTTTGCTCGCTTAAAGCGCAGCTTGGCGCGCACCAAAGCGAATATTGGGGCGGGCTTCTTTGGTCTATTCAAAGGCAAACAAATTGATGATGAGCTGTTCGAAGAACTGGAAGAGCAGTTATTGATTGCGGATGTCGGTATGGATACCACGATGAAAATCATCGACAGCCTGACTGAAAAAGCTTCGCGTCAGGATTTGAAAGACGGTGAAGCACTGTATGGCCTGTTAAAAGAGGAGATGGCAGGCATTCTCTCGACCGTTGAAAAACCGCTTGAAATTGATACCAATAAAACCCCTTACGTTATCCTGATGGTTGGCGTGAATGGTGTTGGTAAAACGACAACGATCGGTAAGCTGGCTAAGCAATTCCAATCACAAGGTAAAAAAGTCATGCTGGCTGCAGGTGATACCTTCCGTGCTGCGGCTGTCGAACAGCTTCAAGTATGGGGTGATCGCAACCAGGTACCTGTTGTGGCGCAGCATACAGGTGCAGACAGTGCATCGGTTATTTATGACGCCATTGAGTCTGCAAAAGCCAAAGGTGTTGATGTGGTGATTGCCGATACTGCGGGGCGCCTACAAAACAAAGCCAACCTGATGGAAGAGCTGCGCAAGATTGTCCGTGTTATGAAGAAAGTGGATGACTCAGCACCGCATGAAATCATGCTGACACTGGATGCGGGCACTGGCCAAAATGCGATTAGTCAGGCAAAACTGTTCAGTGACGTAGCGCCACTGACTGGCATTACCTTAACCAAGCTTGATGGTACCGCAAAAGGTGGCGTTATCTTTGCCTTGGCCGATCAGTTCCAGATCCCAATCCGTTATATTGGGGTGGGTGAAGGTATTGACGATCTGCGCCCATTTGAAACTCAGGAATTTATTGACGCATTATTCAGCCGCGAAGACTAATCAGTAGCTCAGGTAAGAGGAACGACGAGTGATAAAGTTTCAGCAAGTAAGTAAAGCGTACCGCGGCGGCAAGCAGGCGCTGCAAAAGGTGGACTTCCACCTACGTCGAGGAGAGATGGCCTTTCTCGGTGGCCACTCTGGGGCGGGGAAAAGTACTTTGCTCAAGTTGATTTGTGCTATTGAGCGTCCGACGGATGGCAAAATCAGCTTCAACGATCACGATATCACTCGTATTCCAAATAAAGACATTCCTTTTTTGCGTCGCAACATAGGCATTGTTTTTCAGGACCACCGCTTACTTATGGATCGCTCGGTATTTGATAATGTCGCGTTGCCAATGCGCATTGAATCCATCTCTGAGAATGAAATTAAACGACGTGTATCTGCGGCACTGGACAAGACAGGGTTATTGGACAAAGCAAAGTGTTTACCGAGTCAGCTATCTGGTGGTGAGCAGCAACGTGTTGGCATTGCTCGAGCCGTAGTGAACCGGCCAACGCTGCTGTTGGCGGATGAACCCACGGGTAACTTGGATCCGGATCTATCAAACCGAGTGATTAAATTATTTGAAGAGTTTAACCGAGCGGGTGTCACCATTTTACTGGCAACGCACGATATTGGGTTGGTTAATACTCGCCCGCAATATCGTCATCTAGAGCTGAACCAAGGCTTCCTGAGCGAGGTAGAAGATTATGGCTGCTAACGTGCGTAATAAGAAGGCGACTAAAAGTCGTCCCCAGAATCGAGTGAAGCGCGATAGTTTTTTTACCGTGCATTTCAAACAGGCGAAAGCTTCGTTCTCGATGATGTGGTCTCGTCCTTTAGGGAATATTCTTACTTTAGCAGTGATCTCCATGGCATTAGCTATGCCAGCGGTCATGTATTTGCTGGGAAAAAATTTGGCCGTGGCTTCTACTAATGTTACCAGTCCATCAAAAGTGAGTGGCTATATTGAGGAGCAAACGCCGGAAGCACGCGTTATGGTGCTCAAAGACCAGCTAGAAAGTATGGATGAGGTGGCCAAGGTGGAATACATTTCTCCCCAGCAAGGTCTGGAAGATTTAAGCCAATACTCAGGATTTAACCATGCCCTTTCACTCTTAGACGACTATGCGCTACCGGGTGTGTTGATCATCACGCCAAGTGTTGAAGATAACGAGAAGATCAAGCAATTGGCGGCGACGATTGCCAAGGAAGAAGAAGTGACGGACGTTCGTCTTGATGAAGATTGGTTAACCCGCTTAGATGCAATCAAGAATTTAGTCAGTGGTATTGTGATCACTCTGTCTGTACTGATGCTGGGATCGGTGTTTCTCATTGTGGGCAACACGTTGCGCTTTAACGTGCTTGCGAATAAAGAAGAAATTCAGACCATGAAACTGATCGGTGCGACTAACCGCTTTATTTTACGCCCTTATCTTTATTCTGGGATGTGGTTTGGCTTATTGGGCGCATTCACTGCTTGGGTCATGACCGCTATTATTACCGTAGTTCTGAACAGTAGCGTCGAACAACTGGCTCTGCTGTACGATAGTCGTTTCCGCCTGATTGGACTAAGCTGGGATGAAAGTTTGTTGCTATTGATGCTTGGTACATTCCTTGGATGCTTGGCTGCGAAAGTGTCAGCGCAGCGCCACTTGAAAGAAATTGAACCTGTCTAAATAGCAAATGTCTTACTCTTACTTGAAAAAGTACACGCTACCGTGTACTTTTTTACTTGTATAGCTGAAAGGTTTATGCATAATAACTTTCCCTGCTTGAATCTTGTTCATTTTAGGTTCAAGATTGTTGGGTTAAAACTTACTCCAGATCAGATATTGATGAGGAATTGAATGACTAACCAAGCGTATCCAATGGCTGTAGTGACACAAGATAGCTTAGATAGCTATATCCGCACAGTGAATGGCTATCCAATGCTAACCGCTGAAGAGGAACGTGAACTGGCTGAGCGACTACACTATGATGGCGAAATTGAAGCGGCAAAAGGCCTGATTCTTTCGCATTTACGTTTTGTAGTGCACGTAGCTCGTGGTTACTCTGGCTATGGTCTGCCCATGGCGGATCTGGTACAGGAAGGTAATATCGGCTTGATGAAAGCAGTAAAACGCTTTAATCCAGAAGTCGGCGTACGTTTGGTCTCATTTGCAGTGCACTGGATTAAGGCTGAAATTCATGAATACGTACTGCGTAACTGGCGTATTGTGAAAATAGCGACCACCAAAGCGCAACGTAAATTGTTCTTCAATCTACGTAAGTCTAAAAAGCGTCTTGGTTGGTTCAATAACGGTGAAGTGGAAACTGTTGCAAAAGAGCTGGGTGTGGAGCCATCTGAAGTGCGCGAGATGGAATCTCGTCTAGCCGCTCAAGATGCCGCTTTCGAAATGCAGAACGATGATGATGATTCAGGCGTATCTTACTCGGCACCTATGCTATACCTCGAAGATAAAGCCTCGGATGTGGCTGACAATGTTGAGGCAGCTAACTGGGAAGCTCATACCAATAACCGTTTAAGCTTAGCATTATCTAGCCTTGACGAACGCAGCCAGCATATTGTTCGTTCTCGTTGGCTGGAAGATAACAAGTCTACGTTACAGGAGTTGGCAGAAACCTACAGTGTGTCAGCAGAACGTATCCGCCAGTTAGAAAAGAATGCCATGAAAAAACTCAAAGCGGCAGTCGGCGACTTCTAACTTTTAGTTAAAGCAAAAATTCAAAAAGCCGAGATCGAATGATCTCGGCTTTTTCTGTCTCTGGGATCCAGAAATTATCTATTTCTCTCTTTTTATGGATCGAATTTTGCCGTGTTGCCTGTGGGTAACTCTGTGATAAATTTCTTTGCTATATGTCAGAAAGGCGGGTGAATAAAGGTGTCAGGAGTAATGAGCCTATGGGGATACTTCTACTTTTACACACAAAAAAATAAGGATCATCACTACATATTGTGGATCCAGAATTGTAAAACTACTTTATCAACGTAATTCACAGCTTTATCCACAAACGGTGAATAAATGATCGCAAGTGGATAACCCTACAGCTGCGGTGTACTTGTTAACCACTGGATAGGTTACAATGACAATCAACAATGATTCTTTTCAAGAGACAGCAAATGGACCAGTTTCAACACATTGATGTCACAGGGGCGCAGGCATTGCTGGAGCAAGGTGACGCTCGCCTTGTCGACATTCGCGATCCGCAGTCTTTCGCTGTGGCTCACCCACAGGCTGCATACCATCTAACGAATGACACGATTGTTCAACTTATGGATGAAGTGAAGTTTGAGCAACCTATTCTAGTGATGTGCTACCACGGCATTAGCAGCCAAGGCGCAGCACAATATTTGGTTAACCAAGGCTTTGAGCAGGTGTATAGTGTGGATGGAGGCTTTGAAGCTTGGCAACGCGCTGATTTGCCTATTGAATCTCACATGCCATAGGAGCCGCTATGATAAGACTGATTTCGATTTCCAATCCGCGCATGGCACAAGCGTTCATTGATTATATGGCCTCGCGCCGTATTGATGTGAAAATGATGCCGGAAGGAAGTGGTCAGTTTGCACTGTGGCTCAGCGACTCTCAACATCAGGTGGAAGTCGAGGCTGAGCTACAGCACTTCCTCGATAATCCAAGTGATAGCAAATATCAAGCTGCTTCGTGGGAGATGGCAGAGACGCGCACCAGCCAATTTAGCTACCAGTCGCCGAGTATGTTGTCGATGGTCAAAGCCAAAGCAGGTCCGATAACATTAGCAGTTATGTTGATCAGTGTTGTGATTTTTACCTTGCAGCAGTTTGGCGCAGGGCAAGCAGTGTTTTCAGCGTTGCACTTTCCCGCACTCGCTGGACAAGAATGGCAGTTATGGCGCTGGGTCAGTCATGCGGTTTTGCATTTTTCTGTCGTACACATAGCGTTTAACTTGTTATGGTGGTGGCAGCTTGGCGGTGATATTGAACAACGCCTAGGAGCGAAAAAGCTTTTACAGCTATTTTTGGTGTCGGCAGCGCTTTCTGGAGCGGGGCAATACTGGGTTGAAGGTGCAAACTTTGGTGGATTATCAGGTGTCGTGTATGCCTTGGTTGGGTATTTATGGATGCTCGGATACAAAGCTCCTCAGCTTGGCTTGAACATACCTAAACCGGTTATTGGTTTCATGTTAGTGTGGCTGGTGTTGGGGTTTGTTCAGCCGTTTATGGCAATTGCTAATACCGCTCACCTGGTGGGGTTACTTTCTGGAGTTGTATTGGGCTTGGTTGATGCCAGCCGAGCCAGAACATAAAAAAGCGGCTTCGGCCGCTTTTTTGCTCGTCAGGTTATTGATAGAGGTACTTGGTAAACAACAAGTCAGCAATAATGGTGCGCCCTGTTTCGGGTAGTAGAATCGAGTTCAATTGCTCGACTAAGTTTTTACGTAAGTCTTCACGACCAGCTAAAGAGGTGATCGTATCTGAAGACTGCTTGCCAAGTAGCTCGATCACCGCATCTCGAATCAAAGGCTGGTGAAGCTCGATGATTGCTAAGTCACTTTCGTTGGCCACCATGATATCAATACGAACCTGAATGTAGCCCAGCTTTTTGCCTTGGGTATAGAAATTAGTGGTGAGATCTGGCTCAAGAGTAAAGTACGCCAGTTTCGGCTCTCCGCTTTCTTCTGCCATGGATGGAAAACTGGTCAAGACGCACAAGGCGACAAATATTTGGACTAAGTAACGTTTAATCATATTTCTGTCTTTTCTTTCTTCTAATCACGATACTCGAATCGCCTGAGTCTTGTTACAATAGAGCATCTATTTGTAATAATTATGCGTTAAACACTCGATGAGTGGTTAACAACAAAGATCAAAGCTTTATTGTACGATGATAAGGCTACTTATTGAATACTAGTATGAATCAATCTACTTCGCTTTATTTATCTGCCCTTCGTCAGGTTGAATGGCAAGATCCTGATAAGTTTAGCTTTCCTACACAGAGTGCGGAAAATTGGTTGTTAGAACAGGGCTCATTGTCACGTTTATTGGAGTCCCACTGCCAAACGTTAAGTGTCGACTTATTGCACAACAAAGTGGTTAAAGCTAAGAAGCTCACGCCACAGGAGATTCAGTTACTGGCAAAAGAAGAATGTTTGCTGCGTAAAGTGGTCTTGAAAGGCGATAAGCAACCTTGGGTGTTGGGCAGAACCTTGATCCCACAGTCATCAATGGATGGTCAACAGTATGATCTGACCCGTCAGGGAGAGATCCCTCTGGGGCTCACGGTGTTTAATGCCGAAAATGTCCAGCGTGATGCACTCCAAGTGGGCTGGGCAAAAACGCCCGATGGTGAGTTTCTTGCTCGTCGCTCTCGTTTATGGATGAACCACAAACCTATGTTAGTGGCAGAGCTGTTTTTGCCTACTGCACCAATGTACTCAAAGGAGAGCGTGTAAATGACGACGGCCACTAAAGCTCAGGCGTATTGGCAGTTGATGCGCATGGATAAGCCAATTGGCACCTTGCTGCTACTTTGGCCAACCATGTGGTCGTTAGTGATCGCGGCACAAGGCGTGCCTGATCCCATCGTGCTGGTTGTGTTTGCCCTTGGAGTGTTGTTTATGCGTTCAGCGGGGTGTGTGATCAATGACTTTGCGGATCGTAAAGTGGATGGCCACGTTAAGCGTACCAGTGCGCGACCTCTGCCTTCTGGGCGTGTAACATCAAAAGAGGCTCTCGGCTTGTTTTTGGTGTTATCGGTGGCGTCGTTCTTATTAGTGCTGACGATGAACGCATTGACCATTCAGCTCTCTTTTGTTGGGTTATTTCTCGCCTTTATTTATCCTTTTATGAAGCGTTATACGCACTTACCTCAGTTGTTCTTGGGGTTAGCTTTTAGTTGGTCGATTCCGATGGCTTGGGCTGCTCAAGCGAATGAACTACCTACGATGGTGTGGTTTATCTTCGCGATCAATGCGTTGTGGACGATAGCCTATGACACGCAATATGCGATGGTTGATCGAGATGATGATTTGAAAATTGGTGTTAAATCGACAGCGATTCTATTTGGCCGCTACGACAAAATGATCATAGGAGCATTGCAGCTGGTGACGATGGCGATGTTAATTACGCTGGGTAATTGGTATCAACTGGGAGCGAGTTACTACTGGAGCCTATTGGTTGCGGGCGCTTTGTTTGTTTTTCAGCAGCACCTTATCCGTCATCGTCAGCGAGATTTGTGCTTCCAGGCATTTCTCAACAATAACTACGTTGGGATGGTTATTACTATCGGATTGTTGACGGCATTCTGGTAAGCAAAAAGGAAGGGCATCCAATGAGGATGCCCTTTTTATGTGTCTTACTCAGTGATCACACGGCTTCACTTACCTGACAAATACTTTCTTTTATTGTCAACCGCACTTCGGGATAAAGCATCGAATAAAGAAGATCGGCAAGTATCTGACTTTTATCCTGATCGCAATTGCCTTCATTGTCCAAATACGCTTGCTGTTTGAGAGTGGTAAACATGGACGAGAAGACACCTTTATCGAAAAACTCAGGTGCGTTGATACCATGCAAACGTCCCAAACGTTGTGCGATTTCTTGGCTCTTTTGCTCTAGATCCGCTTTACCCAACTCAGGGTTGGCTGTCAGCAAGTTGAGAGTGATTGAGTAACGTTGCAAAGTTTCTGTGATCGTGCGGCCTAGCAGCATCAGCACCTGAGTATTCCCCTGCTTAAGTGACACGTTTTGCTCCGTATCAATCACCACCAAACCAAGACGAGCAATCTCTTCGATGTAGGCTTCGGTAACATCGCCAAGCTGCTCTTCTTCAATACTCAGGAACAACTCTTGTTTTAAGAATGGGTAAACCAAGGCCACATTGGCTTTGATTTTTTCCAGATTCAGTTGCTGATGACGGATCAGCATTTGTGCGATGAGAGATGGAATTGCGAACAAATGAATAATGTTGTTGCGATAGTAAGTCATCAGAATGGACTGATTGCGATCAAGAGAGACAATGTCGCCCATGGTATCTGACTCAATCACAAACTTATCGAGTGACTCGGCATGTTTGACTAGCGCTTCTGCATCCTCACTTGGCACTGTATACGTGGATGAATATGGCACGTTCTTGAGTAAAGAGAGGTAACATTCGATTTGTTTCACTAAGCTGTCGCGAGACAACGCGCGTTGACGTGAAGCCAGCAGCGCGGTAGCACACAAAGTTAATGCGTTAGTTGCAGCGGCATCATTGATGTGCGTCATCATCTTAATCGCAAGGTCATTGACCACAGGGTTTAGCCATTGTGGCTTAGTTGTGCCCATTGGGTCTATGTCTTGTGTCCATTCTGGCGCGTTCTCATTGAGATATTGATTCAGAGGGATAGGTTCACCAAAGTTCACGTAGCCCTGGCCGAAGTTACGTAGCTTACGAATTGTTCGTAGGACCAGCCCAGCGTTTTCTTTTTCTTTACGCTTACCACGCAGTTCCTTGGCGTAGGTGCTGACTTCCATTACGTGTTCATAACCAATGTATACTGGCACCAGTGTCACTGGGCGGTTGAGACCACGTAACATGGCTTGAATAGTCATCGCCAGCATGCCAGTTTTTGCCTGCAGCAGTCGGCCAGTACGTGAGCGTCCGCCTTCACTGAAGTACTCTACCGAGTAACCTTTTGAGAACAGTTCTGCGAGGTATTCACGGAAAATGGTCGAATAGAGTTTATTGCCTTTAAAGCTCCGGCGAATAAAGAACGCCCCACCGCGACGGAATAGTGGTCCGGCTGGGAAGAAATTGAGGTTAATACCTGCTGCGATATGCGGAGGTACCATGCCTTCATGGTACAAGACGTAAGACAGCAGTAAGTAATCCATATGACTGCGATGACATGGAACATAAACAATCTCGTGGCCGTCTTGAGCTAGCTTACGCACGGTTGAGGCATTGTTTATGTTTAAGCCCTGATAGATACGGTTCCACAGCCAGCTTAGTAGTCGATCGCCATTTCTGACCAAAGAGTAGGAAAAATCAGCAGCAATTTCATCCATGATGTTGTGAGCTTCTTGGCGCGCTTTATCAAGAGATATTCCCTTCGCTTTCGCCTCATCTTCAATTACTTTCTCAATCGCTTTGGACTTCATAAGACGATTAAATAGCGCTTGACGATTGGGTAAGTTAGGGCCAGAGGCCGCAAGCTTTTGCCGCGAGAAATGGATACGTGCGACGCGGGCTAACTTGTGCGCTATCGCCGTGTCGGTGCCGTGTGAGTCTGCCATATAACGTAAAGACACTACGGGGCTGATACGTACCAAGCAATCTCGACCTGATCTTAATACAGCTAACGCTTTTTCGGGGCCATTGAGTGACTGCAAGTAAGGCGTTTGCTGTGACTCTTTTCCTGGTTTCCGACCCCATAACACGGTGGTAGGAAGGACTTGAACGTCCAGTTCACGGTCAAATTTGTGCTGTTCTAGTAAATCAGAGAAGAGCGCAATGGATTCGTTAGGAACACCTTGGTCGCTATTCATCACAGTTTGACGTGAAGAGGTAAAGACATAACGCTGGAACGACTTACCATTGATCTCGACGGGTTCAAGTGGATCTGGTAAGCCTAAGCGAATGACCTGCATTTGTAGCGTGATTAAATCGACACTTGAGCGATAAGGCAGGGCATAGATAATGGGTTTGTTTACATCAATGCTATGATCTTCAATAGGATTTGAAGGAATCGCGGTTCCTTTGACCATCACCGACAAAGGCAGCTTTAGTAAGGAACTCGATAGTGGTTGTCCGGAAGACATAAGGTTCTTGGCCTCAAAAAAACAGATAAATCGCAAAAGCCGTGTTCCATCTTCTTTATTGTAGAAGCAGACGCTGTACTTAAGCTGATATTTTCAAGGCTGCAAGGATATCAGAAACTGGTCGAACCTTTTACTGTAAATTGAACACGAAAACGCCAGTTTCACCAAACTCAAATCATCTATTTAATAATTCAAGAGAAAATGCTGTGCCGCAAAAAACACTTCATGGTTTTAAACGTATTAAAAATGCCACCCGTTACTCATGCCAAGGCTTAAAGGCCGCGTTTCAAAATGAACCTGCATTTCGAGAGGAAGTGGTACTTGCCGCGGTGATGATTCCCACGGCATTTTGGCTAGATGTCTCTCAAAGTGAACGCATATTGCTGATTGCGACTGTGATGCTGGTTTTGATTGCTGAGTTATTTAATAGTGCGATTGAAGCTGTTGTTGATCGTATAGGTCAAGAGCAGCATGAGTTGGCTGGTAGAGCGAAAGATATTGGATCAGCTGCGGTTATGATCACTATGCTATTGACTGGTTACGTGTGGGTGGAAGTATTGTTTTTCTAGTCAAAAGTTTAACTCTATCAAAAAACCAGCAATTGGCTTTTCATTTAAACCATTACTGGATATACTCACAGTTAACTGTATAAAAAGACAGGTGACTTATGAAGCCGCTAACGCCACGCCAGCAACAAGTATTTGATCTGATAAAGAGTAAAATTGATGACACAGGCATGCCTCCAACGCGTGCCGAAATTGCCCGCGAGTTGGGTTTCCGCTCTGCGAATGCTGCTGAAGAGCATCTGAAAGCTCTCGCGCGTAAGCAAGCCATTGAGATTATCCCTGGTGCCTCCCGTGGGATTCGTATCTTGCTAGAAGAGGCGGCTAATGATGGCTTGCCTTTGATTGGTCAGGTTGCCGCAGGTGAACCCATTTTGGCTCAGGAACATGTCGAGGCGCACTATCAGGTTGACCCTGCTATGTTCAAACCACAAGCAGACTTTCTACTGCGTGTGAACGGCGAAAGTATGAAAGATATTGGCATTATGGACGGGGACTTGCTTGCCGTGCATAAGACACAAGATGTTCATGACGGACAGGTTGTGGTCGCTCGGGTAGATGAAGATGTGACAGTGAAGCGATTGGAGCGTAAAGGTTCAACCGTGTTGCTGCATGCTGAAAATGAAGAGTTTGAGCCGATTAAAGTTGACCTAACTTGTCAGCACCTTGCAATTGAGGGCTTGGCGGTAGGTATTATCCGCAATACAGATTGGATGTAATACCCGTTAGTTATTGGCCGTAACGGTAGTTGTTTTCAACGTTAGTAATTAGAGTTACTGACGTTGAACGACTGATGACAGAAAAAATATCACAGTGACTCAGCCTTTTAGACTGAATTGAGATCAATTCTCAATATCTTGCCTTTGTAATTGATATTCATTATCATCTTTATTCTGGTATGGAAGGAAGATGATCATGACTGCTAAGCAAAAAGCATCAACTCATCGCTATCAAATCCCGGCCAATCTGCTGCAGCCTCTCTGGTTTCGCAGCAGAGAAAGCTTGGTAGATGATGGCTTAGTATACGACCCGATCGCGGCAAGTGCATGTCAGCGCTGTCAGCTTGCGCCGGAATGTTTATCCGGTGACGTCGATCAGAAACAACTCCTTCACGCTACCCTGACTCAAATTTGTGATGAGCAGGTCAACCATTTTATCTCTCGTAATCCTGATGGTTGGATAATTAACGTTGGTGCTGGATTGGATACACGCTTTTACCGTGTTGATAACGGACGCTGCCACTGGCTTGAACTGGACGTGACGGAGAATTTACTCTGGCGGCAAAAACTCTTCCATAAAAGTGAGCGTTACCAGCATATGTGTGGCAACGTTGACGACTTATCTTGGCTAGATAATTTACCTGTCCCAGAAAAATCCCCTGTTTTGATCGTTTGTGAGCATGCTTTGCTTGATTGCACCGAAAAGCAGGTAGGCAAATTCATACAGGCGTTGGGTTGCCACTTCGATTCAGCCAGAGCGTGTGTAGTGCTTGCTGGTGATTTAACGGCCAGTAAGTTAGGCCAAAAGACGGGAGCAGGCCGTTACAACCATGGCTACGTTTCTCCCGGAGATGTAACACTGAATTATCTGCCTTGGGCTCGCTGGGCGAAAACCTTCTCACCGCTTGATAAACACTGTGGGCGCTGGAAATTGTGGCAACGCTGGCTGACTAAATTCACTTCTCTGAAGCACAGACTCACTCCCGTAGTAGTTCAGCTTCGTTGGTAATCCGGTTACACTTTGCACTCTTCTTTTATGACGAGTGCAAACGTGCCATTACTTCAAACTCTTTCCGATAAAGCACTGCATAAGCAGGTTCTCCTGCTGGCGATTCCTATGGTGCTCTCCAACATTACCGTCCCTTTACTTGGGCTTGTTGACGCCGCGGTGATAGGGCACCTCGAACATGCTTGGTACTTGGGTGGCGTTGCCCTTGGCAGTACCATGATCAGCGTGACTTTTTGGGTGCTTGGTTTTTTGCGAATGTCGACAACAGGTTTGGCGGCGCAGGCCTACGGTGCTAAGGACGACAAGCAGCTCGGCTTAGTATTTGCTCAAGGCGTTGTGATGGCGCTAGGTTTTGCCTTAGTTTTTCTTATTTTTCACAAACTGATTGCTGATGTGGTATTTGGGTTAAGTCATGCCAGTGATGAAGTTAAGCATTATGGAGATCTGTACTTTTCTGTCAGAGCTTGGAGTGCCCCTGCCGCGCTGGTGAATTTTGTTTTACTCGGATGGTTGTTGGGTACACAGAATGCACGAGATCCCATGTGGATGGTGATCATTGCTAACGTCACGAACATCTTTCTTGATGTCTTATTAGTGATAGGCTTTGGTTGGAAAGTTGAAGGCGCAGCCTTGGCGTCGGTGATTGCCGATTACAGTGGTATGAGTTTTGGCCTTTGGTGTGTATGGCGTACTTGGCATAAGCGTCAGCTACCGTCACTGGTCTCATTGTTGAAGGAAACTACCCACGGATTAAGTCGTTTTGTCAAACTCAACCGAGACATCTTTCTTCGTTCATTGTGTTTGCAAGCTACCTTTACGTTTATGACCTTTCAAGGGGCAAGCTTTGGTGATGATATTGTTGCGGCTAATGCGGTATTAATGAGCTTTTTGATGATCATTTCCTATGGCATGGATGGTTTTGCTTATGCGATGGAGGCTATGGTTGGCAAAGCCATTGGGGCTAGGGACAAACATCAGCTTAGTGCATCACTGGTAGGGACTTTTTTCTGGAGCTTGATCATTTGTTTGGGATTAACCCTTATATTTGGCTTTGCTGGATCAACCCTGATCGGCATGATCACTGATATTCCTAGCGTCCATTATACTGCATTGGAGTTTCTGCCGTGGCTGATGGCAATGCCATTGGTCTCGATGTGGTGCTTCTTGTTGGATGGGATATTCATCGGGGCCACGAAGGGCAGGGAAATGCGCAACAGCATGTTTTTCGCCATGTGTGTGTTCTTTGGTGTTTTTTTCGCGCTAGCTAGCTTAGGTAACCATGCATTGTGGTTGGCGATGTTGAGCTTTATGGGGATGAGAGGTGTGACACTGGCGTTAATTTTTTATCAGCAGTGGCGCAGCGAACGTTTCTTTACCGCTTGAGATAAAGCCGCAGCGAAACTGCGGCTTTAGTCATATCTCGAATTAGAACAATCGGTTGAGACCATTCAGTGCTGCGACACGATATGCTTCGGCCATGGTTGGATAGTTAAAGGTCGTATTAACGAAGTACTCAATCGTATTGGCTTCGCCTTTTTGCTCCATGATCGCTTGCCCGATATGGATGATTTCCGCGGCACGTTCGCCAAAGCAGTGAATACCGAGAATTTCTTTGGTTTCGCGGTGGAAGAGAATTTTTAAGCTGCCGATATCTTTGCCTGCAATCTGCGCACGTGCCAGATGTTTGAAAGAAGAACGACCGACTTCATAAGGGATTTTCGCCGCCGTCAGCTCTTGCTCTGTTTTACCTACTGAGCTGATTTCTGGGATGGTATAAATACCCGTTGGAATATCTTCAATCAAACGGCCGTCAGCTTGACCCTTGTTGATCGCTTGGGCAACAAATCGACCCTGGTCATAAGCTGCGCTCGCTAGACTAGGGTAACCGATCACATCACCAACCGCGTAGATATGTTCAACTTCTGTTTGGTAATTACTGTCGACTTTTAACTGGCCTCGAGAATCCGCATTGAGCCCCAACGCAGATAAGTTGAGCTTGTCGGTGTTACCAGTACGCCCATTGGCGTAAAGAATACAGTCAGCACGCATTTTTTTGCCCGACTCTAGGTGGATGATCACTCCATCTTCAGTGCCTTCAATTTTCTCATAAGTTTCGTCGTTGCGGATCACGACACCACTGTTCCAGAAGTGGTAGGAAAGCGCATCGGATACTTCGTTATCGAGAAAAGACAGCAATCGATCTCGGGTGTTGATAAGGTCAGTTTTCACACCTAAGCCACGGAAAATCGATGCATACTCACAGCCGATAACACCGGCACCATAAATGATGATATGACGAGGATCGTGCTTCAGGCTCAAGATAGAATCGCTGTCGTAGATGCGTTCATGCATAAAGTCGACATCTGCTGGCTGGTATGGGCGTGAGCCCGTTGCAATCACAAATCGATCAGCGCTGTAGAGTTCTTCGGTGCCATCTGCTTGAGTGACGGCAATGGTGTATTTGTCCGTAAAGCGTGCAGTACCGAAAATCAATGAACACTGATTACGGTCATAGAAGCCTTGTCGTAGACGAGTCTGTTTATCAATCACAGACTTTGCGTGGCCCAGTATATTAGAAAAGGTCGAATGTAGGCTGGTGTTGTTATGGCAAAACAGCGGGTTGTTATTGAATTCGATAATCCGACTAACTGCATGACGCAGTGCTTTTGAAGGGATAGTTCCCCAGTGAGTGCATCCGCCACCGACGCTGCTCTCTTTTTCCACTATGGCGACATTGAGTCCCGCTTTGGTTAGCCCCATTGCTGCCCCTTCACCACCAGGGCCACTACCAATAACGATCACGTCAAAGTGGTTACTTTCCGCCATAACTTTTCCTTTGTTATATTGTCTTAACATTGCTTTAGCGAGATTTTAACTGATTTCACGATAGAGCACACGGTTGGCATACTAGAGAGTGGAAGTGATCACGCAGAAACTTACCAATCTGACTTTGGTGCGGTGGTATGTCTCTAAACCAATGTTAAGTGGTTGAAAAAGATAGCAGGCTGAGTTTAATTGTCACGCGGTAGTCAAAGGTGACGATTTTGGCTTATGTCCTTAAGGCAATCGTTGTATATTAACTGCTATAAACAAATAAGTAGAAAACAGATGAAATCCATGGGAATCCGTGCACAGCAAAAAGAAAAAACGCGCCGTTCATTAATTGATGCTGCGTTTAGCCAGCTTAGCGCTGATCGAAGCTTTTCGAATTTAAGCCTGCGAGAAGTGGCTCGGGAAGCAGGGATTGCCCCGACCTCATTCTATCGTCATTTTAAGGACATGGATGAATTAGGGCTGACCATGGTTGACGAGGGAGGTTTACTGCTTCGTCAGTTGATGCGCCAAGCGCGGCAACGAATAGTCAAAGAGGGCAGTGTGATCCGCACGTCTATTGAGACGTTTATGGAGTTCATTGACAACAACCCCAATGTGTTTCGTCTATTATTGCGAGAGCGTTCGGGAACATCGTTTGACTTTCGTACTGCGGTTGCGAGAGAAATTCAGCATTTTGCCGCTGAACTGACCGAGTATTTGATCAGCACCGGAATGTCGCGTGATGAAGCCTATACTCAGGCAGAAGCGTCAGTAACTCTGGTATTTAGCTCGGGCGCTGAAGCATTAGATTTGAATCGACGTGAGCGCGATGAGCTTGCGGAACGATTGATTATGCAATTGCGAATGATAGCCAAAGGGGCTTTATGGTATCGCAAAGAACGTGAACGTAACCGATTAAAAGGTGGGATTGATTAATGTCGAATGAAGTAAACCAAATTAATCGTGGTTCAGAGAAGAAAACCCTAGTATTGGCCTTAGTTGCTGGTATGTGTGGTGACGCTTTATTGTCTTGGCTGACAATGAGCGAAGTGTCTTTCTCTATTTTTCCACTGATTGCGCTTGTGCTGTCTGTGCAGGCGTTGTACCAAGAGTATCTACGTAACCCGGTCTCCGAAGACATTCCGCTGGTTGGCTTAGCGTGTTTCTTCGTTGGCGCATTTGGCCATTCTGCTTTTGTTAAAGCGCAGCATCCGGATGCGGGGTCTAACTTCTTTGCCATTATAGTATCGCTACTACTGCTGCTATGGATTGGTAAGAAGCTCGGCTTTATGGGCCGTTCCGCTAGCGCTGAGTAGTGCTACTTCGAATACAAAAAACGAGCCAAATGGCTCGTTTTTTGTATTTGCTTATCAAGCTACGCTTTGCGTTCCAGTAGCACACCTGCTTCCATATGGTGGGTAAATAGAGTCTTTAGTCCGCCAAAGTCTACAGAGTTATATTCTTTAGCTGTAAGGCTATGATTTATAGTATTTTTTGTGAGCTTATTGTCCGTTGAAGTCCAAAGTCGTACAATAGAAACTCGATGTTTCCCGTACCCCACGCCGTACCCAGAGCCGTACCCAAAAATGCAGAGGTTTTCCAACGATGACGAAACGAATCAGTACCAATGCCACGTTGCAAGCATTGAAGCCACAGGATAAGGAATACTCGATCCCTGATAAGAAGGTCGAAGGATTGAACATTCGAGTTCGTCCAACAGGCACAATGACTTGGACCTTTCGTTTTCAAATAGGTAAGAAACACGAAAAAATCTCTATGGGTCGATACATTAAGATCAAACCAGAGCGTGGGATGACATTGGATCAGGCGCGAAAGGAAGCTGGCCGTTATCGAAGTTGGTTGGAGAATGGTAAGAACCCAAAGGTTGAATTGGATATAGAGAAACGAGCGCAAGATGAAGCGAAGACCTTTGATGATGCGTTTATTAGCTTCGATGAGAAACGGCTTTCAAAACAGCTACGGGGTGACCAGTCGAGGACCATTTACAATCGAGATATCAAGCCAATTCTCGGTAACATCAAATTGGCAAATTTAAGCATATATGACCTCAATAAGGTTTTTGATGCGAAGGTTGATAAAGACGGTAAGCGTATGGCGGGGGCTATTGGGGTTTGCCATAAAATCATTAATCAAGTGATTAACCATGCCCTAGCACTAAATATGCTTGATACTCATCCTGCACCACAACTGAAAGCAAAAGACGTTGGTGGCGGCTTTAAAGTCACAAAACGTAATTTAAGCTTTTCAGAGTTAAAGATTTTGTTAACGAGTATGCCGTCATGGCGTACAGATTCCTCGAATATCCGTTTAATGCAGTTCTTACTTGGTTGTGGACAGCGTATAAGTGCCGTACTTGAAATGCGTTGGAGTGAGTTAGATTTTGATGAGGGAATTTGGCTATTGCCAGCCAGCTCAGAAGAGCGACACACTAAAAGCCAAGATGCACGTAAAGTGCCTTTAAGTGGCTACTTGCTTGCACTTCTAAAAGAGCAGCGTGAAAGTGTGCCAAGTAAGTGGAAGTTGGTATGGCCTCAGCTAACAGTCGATAAAGTGCAAGAGCCTGCGGCAGTACGGGCATTGATAAAACGTAATTTACCTACCGATTTTGAGCGATTTTCACCTCATGACTTGCGCCGTACCTTTATCAGCCGTTGCAGTGAAATGGGTTTAGATATCGTAGCGATTGAAAAGGCAGTCGGTCACCAGCTGCCAGGTATGCTCAGAGTCTATAACCATCATGATTATATCGATGAGCAGTTGAAGGTTCTGGAGGCATGGGGCAATAAGTTGCAATCGCTAATGGAAGCGAACGTCCACCCATTACCCTCTGCTAAGATGGCTTAACTTGCATACCATAGAGTAAGTGTTGTGTTTCAGTAATAGTGCGTGTCCTTTTAATTCGTTGGCATGGATAACCGTTTGTGTGGATTTGTTCTGTAGATTAGCAGTAGTGGTTACTATTGCTATCAGTAGGAGGATCCTAATCCCTCATGTGCGGGTAGTGTTATTCCTTGTCTTGGCTAGTTGAGTTCTGTCCAGTGTCGTCACAGTGGCTTCGTAACTCATTCCGAGTTATCAATGCATCACGCACTGTGCGTGATGCAACTTACTCAATGAACTCATTAATTTGTCCATTGTTTGTTGAATCGCCAAGTACAATAAAAGGCTTTCAAGGTCTTCTATCAGATAGCACTCATGTGAGAGGTCAATCATACTAGCTATCAATATGAACTTTTGATAGAGGAACTTCGGAGCGGTCATATGAACATGCTCAAAATTATTCATAAAGAGAAATGCTCATGGTCAACCTAACTGAAATCCATGGCAGGATACTGGCTTTCACTCCAACGCTAGAGGTTCCTGAAGTTAATCTTCAGGCCAATATGTTTTAGTCCTCTGCTACAGAAATATAGATTCTGTCAGCATTCCATAATTCTATTATCTTTCTAGTCTTCTGAGCATTCCAGAAGCATTTCCCGAATAGGATCAATCCAGCACCTTCCAGATCTCGTTTCTCTGCGATATTGAATTGTTTAAGAATCGAATTCTTGTGGCGTTTGATAGGAATACCAACATCGCCACAATCAGCGGGATTCAACCATTCTATCTCTGTATCTGAGTGAGAAAGCGTTCCCCAATACATTTTTGGTTTTGCTTCTTTTGGTGAGTCAGCCGCTTCAGCATCAGAGAATTTAACAAATAGATTCTTTGCTTTGTATTTGTATCCTTCATCTATCTCAATCAACGATTCTGATTCTGCTAGATTGCTTCCACGCAATAAACTATTTAAAGCCTTTTCAAACCCAAGAACTTTCTTTCGGACTTGGGTCGGGCTTTGTGAGTGCGACTTAGTAGTGCCTGATGAGACAGGTTTATCTTTCTTAAGGCGAGATGTATCATTAGAGTCGGATACCTTTGATTCTTTAGCAAAGAAATCGAAAACGACCTCATGTTGTTCTGAAAGAATTTGGTTAACTTCTACAGCATGCCTTACTTCTCGTTCTTTTTGGGGAGATGAGCGACCTTCGTTACATCCTTCAGCATGGTAACGTGAGCCAAAACAAGCCGCTTTACCATCTACGCTTCTCTTACGATAGTAGGCTTGTCCACCACATTCAGGGCATTCGAGATGCTGCCTATACTTTTCGATCTCTGAGTCAGAAAGGTTCTGAAAAACGAGAATTGAATACGTTTTTCTAGTATTCGCGTAGGTGCATATGGCATCAATCATTCCGATAACCTCAGAGTTAGTGTAACCTATTGCTTTTTCTCTTATTCGCAGAATTGATGCAATCGATTTGTACCATGAATGATACAAAAACTTGAACTAAATCAATTGACAGACAAAAAGAGGTCATATTCAGTTGCGCTCAGTGCTTTCGGTAGCATAGATTCACAAGTGATTGGAGTATTATCGTGATTAGTTTGAACAAAGATCAAAATCTTGCTTGGTGTCATGCCGCATTGATTCTTACAAAAAAAGTGTCGGCAGGTAGTGTCACATCCAACAAAAAATTGAGGGAAATGCTGACGAATATAGGGTCTTTAGAAGACATCTATAATCAGCACTTCGGGATGATTCCGATAGAGGAAAAAATCGAATCTCAATTGGATAAGGCATACAGCAAAATCGATTTTGATTTTAAAGTCATTACGATTAATGATCCCGAATATCCAGAGAAGTTGAAGTCTGTCGAGGGTGCAACACCAGTACTTTACTGCCGTGGTGATACGAGCCTATTACATTTGGATAAAACCATTTCGTTTGTAGGCACTCGTGAACTATATAACCCAGAACATGTACGCCATGGTGATGCGGTAATAGCAAGAATGCTTAGCGCTGGCTATCAGGCAATTGTCAGTGGCCTTGCTGCTGGCTCTGATACATTAGGGCACCAAGCGGCAATCAAGCATGGCGGTAGAACAATTGCCGTTCTAGGTACGCCTTTAGACCAATACTTTCCTAAAGATAATAAGGAACTCCAAGACGAAATTGCCAAGAATCATCTTTTGGTTTCTGAGTATCCGATAGGAATTCGCAGTTTTGGTTCTTTCTTTGCAAACAGGAATAGAACCACCGTAGGGCTATCGAGCGAAGGTGTGGTTGTTGCTCGTGCTGGTGACAGAAGTGGAACTCAATACGCAATAAGGCATTGCGTAGAACAAGGGAAACAACTGTATGCACTAGAAAACAACATCTATGAGCCTGAGTATCAATGGGTTCACAAATACAAAGATAATCTAAAAGTGATCAGGTAATAGGTTCATTGTTTTTGCAGAGGTCTGCACATGAAACTATTGATTTTTGATCTGGACTTTACACTGGTTAATACTACCACTTGCCAAGATTACTTAAAAACTCGAGCCGGAAGAGAAGCCATTGTAGAAAAGCTGGATTCTGGCGAAGTCGTCACTGAACTTTATTTCGCTGATACGGTTGAGTACGTCAATTCACTTGTTGAGCGCTTCAATTCTGGTGAGTCTGATACTCTACCTATTATCCTTTCTGATTCCCCTCATTTGTACTGTGAGAAAGTCCTAGAGAAGCAGGGCTTTAAGATTCAACCTGATTTCATTTACGGTAATGCGCACAAGCCTTGTACTGATTGGGAAACATTGATCGAAGATGTCAAACGATATGAGTTGGTTGAAGAGAACGTTGTATCAGATTTCCTTGTTGTAGGCGATAGCCCACGAGATATCTTTTTTGGTCATGAAAGTGAAAGCCCTTCAGTATGGGCAAAATGGGGCTATAATGCTGACGATCATATGTTTCCTTTCCATACATGTAAGCCTACTAGAACAGCCACCACACTAGACGAACTAAAGGGTTATGTTGAGGAATTCATTGAAGGTGGAGAAGAGGCTTTTGATTATGAAAAGCCAAACTTTCAAGACGATTGGGATATTCAAACGATTGATCTTGAGAACTACCAAGTTCATGAAGTAGAAGCCATTGGCCACGCTCGTGAGTACGTACCGGAATTCCATGAGTTCGATAATCCTAACTATACCGCTAACTTCTTTGAAGTTAACTGGATGCTGAAGCCAGCAAAGGATGTTCCTGAAAGTGACTTGTGGAAGAAAGTTCCACAACGTTTCTATAAGCAAGGCGGAGGTTTTGCTGAAGCGAAGCATTTGATTCAGAAGGCTGGTGGCTACAAGTTTTTCTTTAAACGTTGGCTGGAAGAACAGGGTGTCACAGGTAAAGTATTGTTAGTGCCAGTACCTAGCAGTGTTCCCGCAGAGTGCAATAAAACTCACACTGTGAAGTTAATAGCAACATGGTGGGAGCAATGGCTTAACAAAGAAAAAGATATCAACTTTAAATTGATTCATGAAAATCTTCTGATTGAACGATTCCAACCGAAAATGCCTACCCATGCTCAGAAAGGTAAGCGTTGTATTGAAGACCAATTAAAGACTATGGGATTGTTTAGAGGCGTATTAGGACATTTACCTGATGATATCTCAGCGGTAGTGTTCTTGGATGATGTAACGACTTCTGGACAGAGTATTAATGCTATGGCAACAATCTTCAGAGAGTTGGAAGTAGTACCTGAGCATATACCATTATATGGTTACGTCTGGTTCAAGACGCATCATCCAGAACCAGACTTCGATTTTGACAAGTTGATTGAACTTGCTGATAACGTAGCGGCAGACAATTAGTAACCGTAGTTGCATCTAAAGTACTCCATTTGCTGTGAATTACAGTCGCTAGGAGTGGCACAATGTTGATCAAAACATTCAATCTATAATGCTATAAATAATTGAATATTATGATTATTATTTATTGGCATTAGACTGGCGTGTATCGAGAGTGCGAATCTAAAAAAGGAGGTCGATATGATCTCCTTTTTTATTTTTATCAGAGTTGCCTCTAACTCATAAATGTCCAAAATCGGTTTGAGGCATACTATAGAAGATGTGATAACCAAGTGATTCTGTCGAATCATCTCGTAACATTAATGGCTTAGGATATGTTTCTGATTGCTCCCACTAGGCACGTTAACTCGTTTCATAAGTGCGCCACCTTCCGTTGAATAAGCATCAGCAGACACTTTCCATAGGACGTGTGTGGTGATGTAATAGGTGCCATCCGGGATATTGCCAAATTCAAATTCGCCTTGAGCGTCACACACTGTTTCACGAATGTAGCCATAAAAACGAGGGTCAGGATTTGCAATGGTCTTGTTAGAAAACAGTGAAGATTGATTGAATCCACGCACCAAGTTGCCATACAAATATTGAATGCGTTCAGCTGAATAGGAGGAGTGTGGTATCAGACGGACTGGATTACCAGCACACGTTTTTACGTCGCCAGCAACGGTCTTTAAGAATGCTTGACCAGAAAGTACTCCCGCCCCGGATGCATCAGCCCACTCTAACTCACTCGGATTAAATCGTTTTGTTGGAGTAAAAGGTTTGGAAGCGCATCCTGTTAAGCTCAAAGTAACCAATAGAACTGTTGTTATTTTTAACATTACCCACACCATCATTTTCAAAGAAACATACAATGAGTGTGGTTCATATTCCTAATGTGGCAATAACAATAATTGCCTATTGATGCTCCACGTCAATTGTGGTTCTGGGACATTATATTAATATCTTGATTTTTTTTAATTTTTGTTGGGAGGCAATAGTTTGAGCTGTTACATGTAACGTGATCTTGATAAAGGTTGAACATTTTTGGTGAAATCAAGTCAATCGGGGGGAATGGATAAGGTAAATTGGCCACTACATTGAAAGCTTTACAATATCTCAGATATTCCGTTAGATGCTAATATAGCGAAGAACGTAACACTCTTTTGTTCAGCAACATTTCTAGCCCAAGCTGAACATTGCTTAGTTGCGTTGTGAACACTATGATGAGTACTCTTCTTGCTGCTCTAGATTACATTCACTCTAAAACCTTAAAGATCTGCTGTAAAACTACTGGTGGTATTGGTTCCTCGCTATTTACGATGAAGCTCTTTAAGTCCAGTCGTAGATTGCTCAAACTTTGCAAAAATTGGAAATAGCGCTTCTCAGGAGGCTCTTGCGATTGATACTCAGAACTCTGTTTTTGCTTTTTCTCTGACTTTTCCTCGAGCTCTTTAGGGGGCAAAAATTGTGACGAAAAAGCCTCTGTTACCTGTATAAAAGTGCCAAGACTTAACTTCCCTCGTCTGGCTTTTTCTGTGTGTCGTACCGCATAACCGAGTTGCTCAAGTCGTTTTAAAGTATCCGATACTCGGCGAACACTCATTCCCAATACGATCGCAATCTTGGTTTGGCTTATCCCTAAACCATGGGTATTGCGATCAATATTTTTGGCTAAAAACGAGCAAACCAGAATCAATGCTTCCGCAACATCATAATGCAGTTCGGGTTCGCTTTTCCAAAAGGTGTTGATGATGTTTGTTCGATTAATCTCTCTTTCAGAATAGGTTTCTGTCGGCACATGGCTTCTTGAAATTGAAGAATACGGTAGCAGAATAATCCGCTTTTGGTTTTTTAGAAATGGGTGCTCTTTGAATAGGCGAGTCTCATTGAGTTGCTTCATGGTTTGAGCTTCTGCTAACTCTTTCATGAGATTGACTCTCTTTCTATCATCTGGCCGAAGAAGTGTCGAAACCAGTTTTTCTTCTCCTTCATGGTAAAGATAACAGTTCCCTTTAACATCGAAAGAGTTAATGAAATTGATGATTTCCACTTTAGCGTTCGGATCGAGTGTTGGTTTTTCCTTCATGGTTGCTACTTCTGATGAATTGACTTCATCTTTGTCAGTATGTGTCATGTTTTCACTTGTCTCTAATTTTAAATGGTCGTAATCCGATGATATATAGTTATTTTATTTTCACTTTTTATGTGAGTAAACTCCAGAAGAAAAAATGCATGAACCATGATTTTTGATAAAAAATGAAGGTTGCTGGATGGATTTTGCCGATGTGAAGGTTTAGTAATCACCTAAAAACAGTGGGGGAGTAAATCGAGGTGGATCGGTAATTAATAATATATATACCTACCCATCTACTAACCTAATCCCACACCTCAACCAACGACCTCATCACTTGATATCTTGGTAGGGAAACCCATCCCCTACCCGAAAAATAACGTCACTCTCAGTACCTATGTCAGAAGCAAAACATAGGTCATCATCATGTCTAAGAATCTAACCATCACACACGAATCCACTTTCAACGGAAACAAGATATACATCGACAAGGAGGGCTTGGTCGTTGAATACCTAGAAGGGATAGAGTCAGCCCTTGAGAAAGCTCTAGAGCAATATGCGAGACTTTTTATCGTTCGAGTGGACCTCAACTTACCAGCAGACTTTAGAGGGGATGATTCAGCAGTAATTACGCGTTTCTTTCGATCTCTGAAATCTCAGATAGCGGCATATCGAAGACGTAGTGCTCGGTTAAATGGCAAACCCTATCGTGAAACCACCATTCGGTATGTGTGGGCGAAAGAGTGTGATACCTCAACAAGCAACCACTACCATGTTGCACTTATCTTTGACAGAAACGTCTTTCGTTCCCTAGGGGATTTTGGTGAATATCAGCAAAGTTTGGCTAACCGTATCCGTAATGCTTGGAAGCGCTCTGTGAATGCTATCTACTCAGGCAAAGAGAAACCCGCTATCCATTTCTCCAAACAAGGCCAGTATCACTTACTACGTAACTCTGAGGAATTTGAGGAGGTGTTTCAGTCCGTCTTTTATCGACTAAGCTATCTAGCGAAGAGAAGAACGAAGCACTTTGGAAAACGAATGAACAATTTCGACCATAGCCGTAAATAGCTTAATAATTACGGTAGTCACAGTTCCTGTGGGATTAACAACAAACTACAGGAACTCATCATGCCAAATCACCCTAACGTTGCTCACACGCCTAACCACCTCACCATCACCCATGACCGAACGTTTAATGGGAAGCCGCTCTACTACCACAAGGATGGTCTTGTCCTTGAGTACTTGGAGGGAATCGACCGAGTGCTGACTGAAGCGCTATGCCAATACCCTAAACTTTGTGTCGCTCACTTTACTGTACGTCTACCAAGTGACTTTGATGGAAACCATTCTGAGGTATTCAGTCGTTTCTTTCGTACCTTGAAGTTGGAAACCAATGAGTTGTGCCTAATGAAGTACAGGCGTAGGCCTCACCAATATCACCAAACGGTAATTCGCCATGTTTGGTTCAAGGCGTGTGAGTCCACCAGCCAGTACCACCTTGTCTTGTTCTTTGATAAACGGCTTTATCTTTGGTTGGGTAAAAGTGGGGGCGAGAGGAGTCGCTATCTGTCTAGAGTTAGAAAAGCATGGGATAGAGCAGTCGAAACCGACTACGGTAGAAGATGCTCAGGACTGGCGTATTCTCCATCTGATGACGTGTACGAACTTCTAAAAGGGGATGAAGCGTTTCCATTACAGTTAAATGAACTCTTCTATCGAATAAGTCGTCTCGCGAAGCCCACCACCGAACACGCCGATAATCGGAACTTTGGTTGCAGTCACGACTCACCTTAAAAAATACAGCGCGAGTAATACCTATGTCATTCACACACTCAGAGGTATTACTCATGTCTAACAATACTTACCTTCCCAACATTACCCATTCAAACACGTTCAACGACTACCCCGTGTTTTTCAGTGACAAGGGGTTATACGAATCTGCCTTAACCAGAATGACTGAAGTCTTTGAACAAGCAACGGAGGCGTTTGACGCGGCCTTGGCTACGCGCTTGGATTTGTTTCTACCAGAAGACCATCAAGATACCGACCTCAGCATCATTAACGATTACTTTACGCTGCTTAAAGAAAAGCTCGATACGGAGTCTGTGTTCTATGTATGGCGTAAGCGAGAGGACAAGGTGCCGTCCCACAATTATCGGGTGATGCTGTTTACTGACTACAGCCAGCATTTTGGCCCCGCTATTTGTTGGGATAAACGCAACGAATTGGTTGAGCACCTTAAAGAGGCTTGGCAAGAAGCGATAGAAAAGCACTACAGCGGCAAAGCGCGCTCATTAGTGTTTCTCAATGACCGAGGCAACTATGGCTTGGGGACACGCTGTAGGGAGCAGGACAAGAACATCAAACGCTGTGTTTTTCACCGCATGAGCAGTCTTGCTGAAGCATGGAATGAGCAGCGTTACTTCTTTGGCTCTAGTTCAGAGTAGATGACTGCACTTTTTTACAGTGGCGGCTTATCTCATGGGTATATACAAAGCAGGAGACGATTCCCAATGACAATGAGATTTCTACGAATCCAAGACGTGATGTCACTAACAGGGCTAGGCCGTTCCACTATTTATAAGTTCATGGCTGATGAAACCGACTTCCCAAAGAGTGTGCCACTCGGTGGACGAGCGGTGGCTTGGGTAGAAAGTGAAATCGAAGAATGGATGGAGTCGCGTCTGAGTATGCGAGACAACCAAGAATCCTTTCACTAACACAAACATCAAATTACACCATCAACAGGGCGTTGGCTAAGTAAAGACATGCGCCCTTTTTCAATGAGAGAGATAAAAAATGAGTTATTCAATTTACGTAGACGGCGCAGCACCAAACAACCAACACGGATGTACGCGAGGAGGCATCGGGCTGGTGGTCATGGATGAAGACAATGAGATTGTTCATGAAGAGAGCTTCACCATCAATCGGAAAACCGACAATGCTGAGCTGGAACTATTGGCCTTAATCGAAGCCTTGGAATACGCAGAGGATGAGGATGTTATCTATTCAGACAGTGATTATTGTGTAAAAGGTTTCAACATCTGGATGGACGATTGGAAAGACCGAGGTTGGCGACGCGCGGACAAGAAACCCGTCAAAAACCGACAACTGTGGCAACAAGTGGATGAGTTGAGTTCTAGGAAGTATGTCGAGGTACTTAAAGTCAAAGCTCACTCTGGTATCGAAGGGAATGAGAGAGCGGATTTGTTAGCGGTTGAAGCCGCTACCCTATAACAACCAATGAAACGCAGCTTGTGGGATGTACTCCACAAGCTGCTATTCTCATTTGTCTTTAGGATTGATGGTGTCGATGGTTTCTCTTAACGTGCGGGTATTTCCTGATGACCTAATGACTCCTAATGCCCAATGAAAAGATTAAAATACCCATCATCAAACTGGGTAACCCGTTTCTGCCTTCACCTGATGAAGTCTCAGAATTTCTGGGGCTTCCTGTCTCGCCCAGAGAAAAAATAAAGTGGTTAAATGCGTCAGTGGTAAAGAGTACGCTGCCGACAGACCGTACGCTGGATAACATTAGCAAGGATGGAATACGCTGGGCATCGATACGTCAGTTTGCTTGGCAATTAGAGAAAGTATTTGTTCGAAAAGGATTGACCTTCAACGTATCTCTCTCCAGTGGTGGTATTCATAAAGCAGACTTATCTTTTTGGTGGTCTCACACTCTTAAAGGCATTCAACAAGGGTTGTCTTCGGCTTTTAGTGAGATAAATGCCGGTCTCTTGGTCAGCTATATTGATGGACGTTGCGCCGCCTATCAAAGACAGTTGGCTTTTATTCAGGATGCTCCTGATATTAATGAGTGCAACCAAAGTGAGTTAATCTCAGGCTATTACCTGCCCGTTCTCGATTTTACGTTGCTCAGTGAGCCAGAAAAGGTGCTTGTGAAAAGCTGGCTCAAATCGCCAAGTGAATCTGCCTCACAAGAAACTGAGCAGGCTATGCTGTGTTTCAAGCATGATTTTTGGTTGTCCTTAATGTCGGTCATTGATGCAATGTTTCTTGAAGATTGGGATAAACACCATGAAGAGTACACTCCTAGTTCGTATGCCCGACAATACGGGGTGTTCGGGCAGGTTTTTAAGCGAGAAGAGAACACATTCCTTGGCAAGTTTTTTGGCCTATTAAAAGAGCAGACTAATCAGACTTATGCTCAGTTATCGGAGTATGTAGCCTTACCTTTCAGTGAGCATGAGCGAAATGGAGAGCTCAAGAACAAGGTTCAAAAAGAGCGTTTTAAAGAGTGGCGTAGCGGAAAAAGCCTTCCTTCTGTAAAAGCCTTGGGTGCATTTTTTGACAACATGGAAGCTGGGCGACAAGGTGCGGACTTGTTGATATACGCACTGTTTATGAGAGCGCTTGATAAGGAGGGTTGCTGTGCGTTACCGGATATCTATACGACAAATCGTTACCAGCGTTACTACCAACACCATGCATACTAGGCTGCACTAAAGCAGCCTAGGTCCGCTTTTACTTTTTGCTTGGTGGGTTATTGGTGCGACCTCCACCTGATGGATTCGAGGTGCCATTTTTAGTCGGCCATAGCGGGGCGTTGTTTCCTGATTGTTGTTTATTTCTCATGGACTGCTCCTTTTTGTTGAGGTTGCTGACGAATATTCGTCGACAACCATCATGCATGAATACGGAGAGTTATCGGGAGGGGGGAAAGAGCGAAAGTTACTGGGAGTGGCTAAGTGCTTTTTCGTTGATCTCTAATGTAGATATGTACCGCCCCTGCTTGAGTCTGCCTTTTGTCTATTTCAAACAGTTCAGTCGCCTCAATGAGTTGGCTCAGAGTGTTGAACCCGTAGTTTTTTGAACTGAAGTCCGGGTATTGTCTTTTGATTAGGCCACCACATTGGCCCAGAAAAGACCAGCCGTCCTCGTCTTGGTATTCACTGGCAGCGCCTCGTAGGATATTCAACAGTTTCGTATCACCTCGTAGTTTATTGCGAGTCTCGCGAGGCTCTGCTTTCTTGGGTTTCTCTGAAATGACGGCAGTGACTTCTTCTTTTGGCGCGTATCGCTCTTTAAGGACTTCAGTGTAAATAAAGTCATCACATGCATTACGAAAGGCGATTGGTGTTTTCTTCTCACCGACACCAAAGACATAAATTTGAGACTCTTTGAGGCGTGAAGCCAACTTGGTGAAATCACTGTCGCTACTGATGAGAGCAAAAGCGTCATACTTATTTGAGTAGAGCAAATCCATGGCATCAATGATCATGGCAGCATCAGAGGAATTTTTGCCCTGAGTGTACGAAAACTGCTGAATAGGATTGATTGCCAACTCATTGAGTGGTTGTTTCCAGTTCTTTAAACATTCTGAACTCCAGTCACCATACGCTTTTTTTACCAGAATATGCCCGTGTTTGGAGAGCTCTTTGAGCACAAAATCTAAAACTGCATATTGTGCGTTTTCAGCGTCAATTAAGACGGCAATTTTCTTTTCAGAGTCTATATCAATCAAATCCATGTCCTTATGAGCAAGCGGCGAATTAAAGGTGAGAACACCTAGGTGTAGTTCAATGATGCTGCGTGTAAGGCTGGGAAGCAACGAGTACAGCTACAGAGTTATCTATTTGAGTGTTGATGCACGAAAGAGATAAAACCTATTGATGAGTGAATTACTAACATAAGAAGCTGAAGGAACAACGGTCACACTCTAGCGCATTGCTGAGAACAAATAGAGGTTATCAGTCCTGCTCCCTTTATGGATTGAGTAGAATAGGCCTCATTAAAAAGTGGCGGTGGAATTAACAGTGAGTTATAGAGTGGTACGGCTAACGGAGCTGATGACGCATGAGTTCGGTCAAGTCGAAGGGGATATAGAAAGGTTAACGGAAAGGGCACTGAGTTCTGCAATCCCCCATGGCATGAGTTTCTCTCGCTTTATGGACAAACTCAAAAGTGGTGAGTTGGCTCTGTTGACGGACACGCCATCTAAGCCAGTGATGCTTAGAAATGGAATGAGTAAATCGTGGAGCTTGTCTACTGAAGGGCAAGAGGCCTTATCGCCAGAGGCAAAAAACGCCTTTCTCTCTAGAGCGAAAATATCTCGTGGAGCGGTAAGTAGAGCAGCGTCAAGTCAAAGTCGTGCGGCATACGCTCCAAGAAGGGCAAGAGGCCTTATCGCCAGAGGCAAAAAACGCCTTTCTCTCTAGAGCGAAAATATCTCGTGGAGCGGTAAGTAGAGCAGCGTCAAGTCAAAGTCGTGCGGCATACGCTCCAAGTATCGAAGAGACCTATGTCCCTGAGCCCATTAAGCCTGATACTTCTGATGCACCACCTAAGCTCAAATATGAATATTGTTTTGAGGTCGCTTGTTCCGATGAAACGTTAAGAAAAAGTGTGGGCTGTGCGTTTCAACTGGGCAAGACCAAACAAGAAGCCATGATTGGTCGCTGGCAAACCGAGCCCACTGAACACGGTACTAAATACACCGCCCATACTGCCTTTGATGAGCCGAAAAAATTGTTTGCTAAAGTGGCAGACAGCTCAATGGGTATCAGTGTGCCTGAAAGTGTGCAGGTCAAGCCGATAGGCTCAGGTGTAGTGAGGGAGGCTTTTATTCCAGTTATCCCATCAGTGCAGCTAGGGGAGCGTTTAGGGCTGCCGACGGAAGGTTATTATTACCACTTTCATAATGGCCGTTTGGTTCAAGAATACAAGCTGCTGGGTGAGGGCAAGTGGGCGTTCTATGCCACATGCTCCACTCATGAGCAACTGAATGATGAGCAAGGCTACAATCGCCTTCAAAATGCTATCTTAGTGTACTGGAAACTTGCAGGCCAAGACGTTGAAAACCAGAGCCTTGTTTACCTTGAACAGCAAATCACCCGAGAAGAGCTCGATAACCTCAATGACGACTGGGTGGCTCAGCACGGTATCAAGCTTAATATCAGTGAGCTTCTTGCAGCACCAAAACAATCTATCGTTAAACGGCCAGTAGCAAACTCTGCGGAGACGATAAAGTCAGATAAAGAAACCGCATTGCCGCCGCTGCCACCTTGTACCTATAGCTGTATAGCGAACACCCATTACGACTATTCAGATATATTCATTGCAGAAACCCAGTTCAAAGCGATCAATAGTGATCGTTTATTTGGGCCAGAACTTCCTGTCACGAACTTAGCCACAATCACAACGGCTTCAAGAGCCACTGATTATGGTAAAGCAGCACTACTTGCTATTCCCGCGAAATCTGCGGTGACGAACCTTGGGATTCTGAGTACCAATACGACCAATACGATTGGGACATGGTCGATTTCAGGAGAAGCGCTAGCGGGCTTTGCTCGAATGGGCGGTTTTCTAGTTGCGGCCTTATGGCCTTCTCAGCTTGGTGATGGAACCTTAGAAGGTAATTCTGACGTCTCTATCAATGACACCACTACGATGCGCGTACGTTTCAATATGTACACGGACGAAAATGGCAAACAGCAAGTGGTTGGTATCAAAACGGGTGAAGGCAGTCCATATGGTGATCTAGTGGCTAAGCGTCAGGCTGTGCAACAAGGACAAAACTTTGTTGCGGAGTTAGACAGCGGTATTACTATAACGTGGACGCCCGATGGTTCAACAGATGTGCTGACACCCGATACAGTATTACCCGAAAATGATCAGCTTGATGTTCACAATATCTGGGTCCGCCCGATTGAAGAGCATGAACAAGAGATCGGCACGGTTCTCTATCCCGAGGAAGATCTTGCTGAGTATGTTGTGACTTTCCCTGCTGATGCGGGACTGTCGCCCTTGTACTTAGTATTTAATAAGCGTGGTGCTGGAATTACTAAGGTAAAACCATTGGAAGTGGGCACTTATGGAGACTTAGCGCCAAGAAGCAAAAAAGATGGAATGGATATAGATCATATTCCATCTCAGGCGGCACTGCTAAGGGCTGCGGAAGAAATGCTTGGACGCCCTTTAACTGCTGATGAAAAGAAAGAAATTATTAAATCAGGGGCTGGGGTTGCAATCCCGCGAGAGATACATCAAAAGTGTAGTGAAACATATGGCGGAAGAAATAAACTCGAAAAGCAGCAAGTTGATGCAGGTGATCTGGAGGCGGCAGTAAATTCGAACTTTGATGCGATTAAGACATGTTTAAAAGAAAATGGCTACACTGATGAGCAGCTCGAGGGTGCTAGAGAAGAGCTTCACCGCTTAAATAAAGCAAATGGATGGTATTAGATGAACTATTTAGATTTTATAGGCTGTACTTATCAAGAACTTGTTAAGAAACCCAAGTTTGCAGCATTAATAACAGGTAATGTGCCATCGACGATGGACGGTTATACTGATGAGTTTTACATTCGAGCTTTTGAGAGCGGGATGGAATTTCAATTTGACGCAAACAGCGGCGTGCTGAAATTAATCGTTGCTACGAATCCCAATTACTTTATGGGCGATTTAAAGAATATATCATCCAAGGAATTAGTTCATCAGATGATGGGTAAGCCTGTTGAGTCGATGAGAGAGAAAAAAGTACCAGTACTTGGTGTTGTCGGAGCTTGGGATAAGTACAAGTCTGCGAATGGTCATACGATTCAAGTCTTATATGAAGTTGGTTCTACCAAGGTCAAGAGTGTTTTTTACAGATAACATATACTTTCAAACTGATGCATTGAGACAAAAAAAGAATGGGGAGCGTAATTGCTCCCCATTGTCGTTTTTACCGTTGCTCGTGGTATCACTTTTCTTTGATTGCTTCACAGCCAGCAGGAACGGTTATAGTCGATGCGTCCATACCTGCCTGTTGCGCTGCTTTCACATCTATTTTGTATTGAGTGCATTTGCCAATACTGACGTTGACTGCACCAGTTTCTGCGGCTGGATTGCCTCCTAATGCTCCCCCTCCCTGAGCGAAAACAAAAGGTGTAATTAGGGTTGCAAGTAGAACGAGAATATTCGTTGTAGTGTGACTCATGGTGCTTCCTTATTGGGTAAAGTTGGATTTGTCGAAAGTTAGAAGGTGTAGACAAAGGTGCCAGCACTGGAAGTGACTTCGATTTCTTTCACGCTGTCTACGGTGCAGTTGTTACTGTATCCGGTGTAGGTTTCACCGAATTGCAATGAAACGTTTCTAGAAAGTTCTGAGCTTGTTCCAGCGGGCAGGCGGCAGTTACCTCGGTTGACAATGACATTGCTTACTACTGTGCTGTCAGTGATAGCTTGAATATCAAAGGTCAATGTTCCCCAATGTGGATTGGTGGATATCGACACTTCAATATCGGCGGTGACGGTTTGCGCTTCTTCCTGTTCGCTGCAAGCGGTGACTCCGAGGGTAAGCATGCTCATCATGATGGTTCGAATGAGGGTGTTCATAGGTATCTCTCCGTAGTGGTGAGTTAAATTTGGGATGCACGGATTTCAGCGTGTTCACGCATGAACTGCTCTAGGTTGAAATCCGTGGGATAGATAAAAGAAAACGTCGATACGCTAGCCTCATCAATCAAAGGAAGAGCTAGGGTGCGTATCGTGGGTTGACCGGATAATCGAAAAAGCAGCAAGAGCGCGTCACATTGAACCGAGAGTCCCAGTGGTTCGATGAGCGCTTTCTCTTGCTGCAAAACTTGACTCGATATCTTGAGCATGCGGTTGTTCAGTAATGCCGTGTGTACCGCATTCAATGCTTGCCGCTGCTCGTCATTCCACTCACGAATATTGGGCAGTGCTACATGGATTTTGGCTAACCATGCTTGCTCTTTTGAATACGCTGAACCCTTGTGGGGTAAGGATTTGTCTCTCTCCGAGGAGCGACCTTGCCCATAATTCAGAGCATCAGGAACAAGCGGCAGTAAGTACTTATTCGTCAACTGCCAATAGAGCATCTCCTGCTTGTTGAGCTTCAGTAATTGCTCTGAAGTTTTCCGATAAACATGGGGCATGCTCATCGAATCACACTCCACGTTAAACACCTCTACAATAACTTCATCAAGGTAGCGTTTAATGCTGCGCGTGGTGCGGTGGATATCGAGTAGGGCTAACTGTTGCTGCAACTCCCTAACGGTAATCCAACTATGTTGAGGAATAAGCATCAGCGTGTGCAGCAAAGCGGATAACCCTTCAATGCTGGTTCTATTGCTCATGACTACGCTCTCAATACATCAAAGCTCCAAGACCGGAGGTGGACATTTAATGTCAGGAGAGTAGAGGTGAGTCAGACACATAATGTCCAACGGTGAAAACAGCATCAATCGGCAATACGAAAGCGTGAGCCGATTAACATTAACGAGGCTTATGCTTATCACTGAGCTCGGCAATCGCTACCAATAATCCAATCAACAGCACCACCAGAAAACCTAACGTCGTCAGAGTTCCGATAGCGCCAAAGAAAGGAGAGAGGGTAAACAAAGCAATAAGAGCGGTGACAAGCTTAATGGTGTTAAGGAGAAGGGAAGTCATGAGCTATTGTGGGATGACGGCTATCTCGTTGTAGGCGTCCATGTCGACATAGGCAAGAAAGTTACACTCCCACAATCGATAGAGATCTTTGGCATCAGGGCTACCTTGTATTGGTAGCCAACCACAATAGGCCACAAAGAACTGTCCAACCCGAAAATCAAAATCTAAGTTGCGCTCTAGTTCAGGGTGATGGTTCCCCATATAGGCAAAGTCAGTGATGTACTCAATGCTCCATTCTCCTGTTGAGGTGTGGCAAATCGCAATCTCAACCGGATGGAAGCCGCCTTCATCCGCGCTGTAACTTTTATCGCGAAAGCTAAATACCAGATAACGGCTGGTGGCGAGAGTTTCATTGCCCAGCAAATGAGTAGTGAACAGCTTACTAAGCAGTTGATGCAGAGTGCTAGAGACAGGCAGTGTGGACGCAGTAAAGGTTAATTGAGACATAGTGAGTCCTCCTTGTTTCAGGATTCAAATAAGAAATACAGAGTGAGAATTATTGGAACGTGCCGACCATCGTCAGTTGCACGTCATCAAAGACGTTTCTGGAAAGGTGGCGAGCAAAGGCTTTCATCCATACCGATAGTAGCTCTGTTACCTCTGGGTGGGATAAATCCGTGCTCCCCACATCAGGTTGATAGCACCAGCGATTAGCAAGGTGAAAGTACAACTCAGGCTCAACAGTTGTGCTGGTGTCATCGGGATAAGAGAAGCTAGCAAAGAATACCACCAGCCAAGGACTTGATACAGATTCTCGTTTAAGCTTTACCTCTATCGGATGCAAACCTTGTCGATGTCGGTAGTAACTCATCTGACGGCAGTTCAGTACGAGTCGCTCTGCGCTCTCTGGGATATCGCACCGATTAAGAAGTACTTCCAGTGACGAATGTAAAGCGTCATCAATGCACAGCTCTCCGTAATGTTGTTCAATCATAACCACCCTCTTTCAGCAAATGAGGTGCAGGTTTCACCTGTTACGATATGGTCAAGTACGCGAACATCCACCAGTGCGAGCGCGTCTTTGAGTCTTTCGGTAATGCGCCTATCGGCTTGGGAGGGTGTGGAATCTCCAGATGGGTGGTTGTGCGCGAATATCACCGCTACGGCATTCACATCTAGCACCGCTTTCACGACTTCACGTGGGTAGACGCTGGCTGCGTCCACTGTTCCTTGAAACAGCTCTTTAAACTCAATCAATCGGTTTTGGTTGTCCAGTAGCAACAAGGCAAACACCTCTCGCTCATTGCTGCCTAGCTTACAGCGAACGTACTCTTTAGTCGCTTCAGGTTTGGTTAGGGCATCACCACGCACATAGCGTGTTGCCAGTATCTCAGCCGCATGCTCTAGGATTTCATTTTCCTGATAACGTTGCTGCTTTTGGTAATCGGAAGTTTTAGGATTCATTTCAGGCTCCTGTCGGAATCAATGATGGGATTTCACATTGATGACATATGCCTGAATATTTTTGGATTGAGTAGAGCGTTAGATACTGTAAGGTCTAGAAGGCAAATGGTATAGCTTTTTAAGCATTAGCCTTTGAGTAATGGCTGCTTAGAACAAGATAAATGTCCATTACTGTTGATTTGTCGACGTTGGGTGGTTATGGGTTCAATATGGCAAAACTATCGCATGTTGTATCGAAAACTACGCCATATTGTTTATGGAGCGACTTCCCACATCAAAATTCGTCAGCTTTTCCTTCGCAGCGTACAGAGGCGATTGCCCACTTTGTGTTTTCAGCTTCACTACATTGAATATTGCTTAACAAAACACCAGATTTATATCCTTTTTCTCGACATTTAGCGTTGATTTCGTATTCAAAGCTAGGAGCCATTTGGCTGCATCTTTTCCCTGCCAGAGGTAATTTCAATATATTCCCATACATATTTGAGGGCAGTTTAGAGCTACACGAGATATCACCATAAGCATTAGGATGTTCCCGGTTCTCATTGCAATTACAATTTTTAGCTTCTCCTTGAGCATATCCTCTACTCATGCACAAACCCACAGCATTATCTCTAAAAACTGAACACATAAAAGAGCACCTATCATGTTTACCAAAGCTCATTGATTCCTTTATGGTGTTTGCATAAGAGACTTCCGCTGAAAACAATATTCCAAGAATCAAAGCTATTACACTTTTCATGTGTATCTCCCTAAGTTAGTTAAAAATGAATCATAGACTATTGCCCAAAATACCAACAATCGGACACGCTTAAACAATAGCATATGGATTCTTGGGTAATGTTTTCAGGAGGAGTCAAACACCGATTAAGGAGCTGTAAATAAAGTTGTTATAACTAGGACTTTTACTTAATTTTTATGACTTATTTGTTGTTATGCTAGCTCTCCTATACGTACTGGGGCTTTTCTCATGAGGTTTAATACCTTAAATACCTGAGTGAGGAAGGAGTGGACATGATTTAACTTGCCAGGTGGCTATCGCGTTAGACCTTAGATTGAGGAGAGGGCGTGTTAGATAAGAAGGCAAAGAAATGTAAGTTCTTAATCTAGCTTTAGTATCTGATTTGTAAATGTATTAGTGTAATCTCAATAAGTCATATTGAACTGTGGTGATATACGGGTGGATACGATAGAGAAACATAGCCTTTGGGAGTTGGAGGTTGAGAATTTTGATCGAGTAGTACTAGCGAGTGAGCTAATAGATTTCATGAGCTCTGAGACTTCCGATACAGATGTTTCTCAATCTATTTTGAAGAGCTTTATTGCCAAGAGTCTTGCTGAAAGTGGTGTTTACGCAAAGTGCAGCAATTGTGGATGTCCTGTACATTTTATTGCTCGTAATGCGACCACAGAAGCGTATTTCCGACACATACCCAGTCGTGCTCCATCTATAGAAAAAATGCAGCGATGTTCTTTCTATTCAAACTCAGAGACTTTTTTTGGCAAAGGACAAATTTACAAGGGTGAAGGGAAATGGCACTTCGAGACAAAGCACTTCCTTGCGGAACATTTAAAAAACATTGGCTACAAACACGTTTATGTTGAGAAGTTTATCTTTTCTAAAGATCCTGAAGCTGATAAAAGACGCAAACCTGATATCAGCTTTGTGGATGTAGAGGGAAATCGCTTTGTCATTGAGTTAACCCGCTGGTGGATGAGCCCTGAAGTTGTTTACGAACGAGAAAAATTCTTTAGAACGGAAGGGTATAACCTCATTTGGTTATTCAGTCCTAATTGCGAAGAAGCCAACCCCGTAACGTTAAATATGATTCTGTATGGCTCCGCAGCATCTAGAGAAGAAGCATCTGCCGATGTGCTGTCAAAGGTTGAGTGTAACGCTTTTATACTGTCTGATGAAGCAATACGTAGAATGAAAGTGCATCGTAATCTGACATTCGAAGTGATGTATCCTGTCCCTACGTATAACCCTACCTTACAGCACATTGATATCGATAAGCACAGTCAGTGGGCTCTTTTGGAAGAGCTTAATCTAGATCCTAAACGCAGACTTCCCTTCGCTGTGAAAACTTCCAAGAGCTTTAACGATGCCATGGATGAAAAACGGTTTAGTGAACGTAATGCTCTCGCAGAAAAGATAATACAGCTTAGAAAATGGGCCCTTGCCGAACCGACCCTTGCAAGCGAAGGTGAGTATGATGCTAAGATGCAGCAAGTTCGTAGCATGCCAAGTTATAAAGGTAATGTGCGATGTACTCAGCGTTTAGTGGCATATGAGCAAATGGCGATTAAGAATCTTGGCATTGCTCACGCGAAATTCATAGTAAGTAAAACGCGTAGTCAAGCGGCAAAAGAGATTCGTTTTGTTCGTAGCGCAATCAGGGAGCACTTGCTTGATATCGCACACCTTCAATCGGAGAGCTTTCTTCAAGCTCGATATAACCGAATATCAAACTTAGCAGATAGCGTGACGCAATATCAATCTATACAGTTAGTTGCGTTTATCAGTAAATCTCTTGCTAAAGTGGAAAGCCAGTTACAGGAGATCAGAGCAAAACGCACGGCAGTTACGCGATCCGAACAGGCCAGTAAGCAGAAATCACTTGATAATCACATAAACGAACGAGAGATATTTATAGAGGAATTGAGAATCGGTTTCTCTGACATTCCAGAAGACCTGTCGGTGCTTCGAATGAAAAAAGATCGTATTGTACGCAAGGCGAAGGAGCATGGATTTTTGGGTAGGGCGGATGATTTAGAGCTGACATTCAATACAGCAGTTAACAATGCTTACCATGATTATTGGAAGAAATATTATCCCAAGATGTCAAAGGGGTGGGTGTCTGAACAGAGATATAAAACCGAGCTAGATGCGGCTTTTACTCTATGCATGAAGACGCTACACAAAAGAGACCCTCAAAAGAAAAAAGTGGATGCATATCAGCAAGCGACGCGAGTGCTACTTTCTCAGTTTAGAATTAGCTTGAACGAACAGATAGGGCGTTTTTATCAAGATCTACAATGTGCAGATCAACCTACCTTTGCTTCATTGCTAACAAAGAATGCAGCAACCGTGAACCGGATGAAAGAGTGCTTTGCTTATATGCAGTCCCATGGGTATCGGAGCGATAGTGCTATACAAATGCAGTTGGATATTATGTGTGAATCTATAGAGCACTTTCATCGAGGAGGTGATCTTCGTACGATAGTGAGACTTTTTTCTGATGCAAACCGGAAGTATTTTGGCTTAGGCGAATAGGCAGATGTTGAAGCCTTAAATTGTAATAGATGAGCTCACGTGAGCTCATCTATTTTTAACCTACTTAACAAGGGAGAGTTGTGCAGTACTTTTTCGGTCTGGTTCTATTGAATTCTGACTAACAATGGATAGATTGAAAAAGGTATTATTGAATGTCAGGCTAGATATTTCGTCAAGAGGGAGTGCAAGTTCTCTGGCTATATCATTGCGCCGAACTCCCTTTTCTTTGAGGGAGGCGAATACTTTTTCAAGGAGAAGAGATTGTTCTCGTTTCTCTAGTCCAATTGGTTCACTAGAGCGATAACCTTCTTTGTTTGCTTGTATTGTCAGTTGTCGGTATTGCCATTCTGTTAAGCAGTTCAAGTCATATAGGCGTCGAATCATTGCCATTGCAGATACATGCCAGTTCTTTTTAAGATCAATAATATCAGTTAAAGAGGCATTGCCATTTGGGCGAACTTTTGAAAGTACACTCCCTCTAGGTATGAGAAATGCTGAAGCAAATCTATCGGCTTCTAACTCCGCTTCACGTCCTTTGTTTTGGCTACTATGCTTATGAAGAATTAAGTGTGCAAGTTCATGAGCTGCATCAAATCTACTTCTTTCTGGCGTTTTAAATTGATTAAGAATGACAAATGGCTTTCCACCTTTCCAAAAAGAAAAGGCGTCAACTTCTTTGCAATCCTCAGATAGTGAAAATACTCTAACCCCTTTGGACTCCAGAAGGTGGACTAGATTTTTTATGGCAAGTTCACCTAGCCCCCACATATCACGTAGCTCAGAAGCTGCGGCTTCAGGATCATGTCGATTGTCGTGAGAGTAATCCGGTAAGTCTACTTTAGGGAGCTTACTAAATTTACTATCAATCCACTCTGAGAGTTCAAAGGCATTGATACTGGCAGACTCTGTCGCCAGTTTCAGTTTACTAGAAAGAGTTGTAACTGCCCTGTAGCTGATTGATTCAGAACTAATAATCTCTGTAGATTTTTTATAAAAAAACTCAACGGGATATCCAAGGCATTGTGCGAAGCTCTCAATTGTCTCCTCTTGCAGCTCGAATAAAGGTTGACTACTTTCGTACACCGAAATGGTTTTTGAGCTTACTCCTACTAAATCAGCAAATGCTTTCTTGGTAAGTTTGCGACGCTCTCGTGCTTGTTTTAAACGTAATGGGTTAAACATGGTTAGTTAAATGAAATATCGAGATCAATATCTTCGGAGAATCCACTCTCAGGGCTCTCATCTGTGTCAATCAATAAGCCTGAATTGAAGTCGGTCATGTCTATCATGAAACGTTTGCTAAACCCATTTACAAACCCTTTTTGGGAACAAAAGATAGGCTTAGAAAGCTCAGCTTTGACAATCAGACCCTCATCTTTAGATTTTTCGACATTGAGCAATAAGAACCATACATCATATGGACATAAGTTGTTTGAGGAATAGTTTGGTAGCTCGTTGGCGAACATATCAATTTGATTGATATCAGCAGTTGCCAACCCAAAATATTCTTGGGATCGAGGTCCTTTAGGTCTCAGCGTGGAAGGATAACCGGATGGTAATCCGGCTTGCTCGTCACCACGGCAAATATGAATTGCAAATTTATTATCATTATTTGCTGTTAATTCAATGTTATATGGAGATTCTTTTTGAAATCCCAAAGGCTTTAAAGACTGCCGTAAAGCCAAGGTGGCTTTAGCCGAAATTGTGTAGCCTCTGTAACCTGCTGGTTCATCACTAGTGGTGTTATTGTAGTGAGCAATACCTTGCTGAATTGCATGTTTGACTTGTTGGATGGACAAGTTTTTTTCATTCAGAAACATTTCTAATGTTTCTGGATTTGTATCTAGGGTTACAGAGTTTAAATTTGTCATTATAAGTCTCTTTTTGTTTCACTTCCTATATCTTAAACTCATTTGAGGCGAAATAAAAGGAAGTGAACTAAAGATTTACTTAGTTTTTATTACTAACACTACAGCTAGCAATAGAATATAAAGTATAAACTTCCCGTACCCAGAGCCGTACCCAGAAGAGTTTGATATAGGTTTAAAATCTCTTGTAATCCTTATTTATTAAGCTCCAGTAGTACTCCTGCTTCCATATGGTGAGTATAAGGGAACTGATCAAACAGAGCAAAACGTGTGATGTTGTGTGTTTCGCTTAATACATCAAGGTTGTCCTTGAGCGTCTCTGGGTTACAGGAGATGTATAGGATGCGATCATAGCCCTGAACCATCTTACAGGTATCGATATCCATACCTGCGCGAGGAGGGTCGACAAAAATCGTATTACAGTTGTAGCTTTTCAAATCCACACCCGCGTCTTTTAGACGGCGGAATTCACGTTTACCTTCGATTGCCTGAGTGAATTCTTCCGCGGATAGACGCAGGATCTGCACGTTATCAATGTTATTGGCTGCAATATTGTACTGCGCAGATTCGACAGAAGGTTTTGCCAGTTCGGTCGCTAGAACGCGGTTAAAGTTTTGTGCTAGTGCCAGTGAGAAGTTACCGTTACCACAATAGAGTTCCAGCAAATCGCCTTGGCTTTCGTTGGTACAGTCGATTGCCCACTCCAGCATCTTTTCAGCCACTTTACCGTTGGGTTGCGTAAAGCTGTTCTCGACTTGTTGATAAACGTACGGCTGACCATTGACGTCGAGTTTTTCAATCACGTAGTCGCGATCGAGAACAATCTTCATTTTTCGTGCACGACCGATTAGGTTCAGGTTGAATCCTTCATCGTTCAGACGTTGCTTGAGCGCTTTTGCGTTCTTCGTCCACTCATCATCCAATTGACGGTGGTACAAAAGAGACACCAGAATCTCACCGCTCAGTGTTGATAGAAAATCCACTTGGAACAGTTTACGTCGCAGAGAGTCGTTGTCTTTCATTGCATCAATCAGCAATGGCATTAGATCGTTGATCAGGCGGCTCGCCGCAGGGAACTGGTCAACGCGGTACTTTTCACGCGTCTCTTGATTGAACATGATGTAATAAAGGTCTTCCCCTTCATGCCAAACACGGAACTCAGCGCGCATACGATAATGTTGATCTGGAGACTCAAACACTTCCAGTTCTGGAACGTGGTAGGGTGCAAACATCTGATTGAGACGTTCGACCTTTTCCGCCAGTTGTTCTTGGTAGCGCTGTGGATTTACTTCAAGAGTCGCCATGTTTATTACCTTTCAGGTGCTGAGTGCGTTTATTTTAGGAGCGCAGATTTTATTCAATATCTGCGACATGTCCAGCTTTGTCACTCTCCTCGGTTCAACATCGTGTGTAAACATGTTTCCATGTGAGAGTGATAAAGCCATTGGTTATATAAAAGCACAATATTGGCTGGACAAAGGAATGATAGCTGAATAACATTTGCGCCTAGCTGGTGCTATCTAGCAGTATAGATGGCTGAAAAGGGAATCTGGTGGAAATCCAGAACTGACGCGCAGCGGTAAAAGAGAACGAAAGCTCAAATGACACTGCATAGAGATTTATGTGGGAAGTCGAGTGATTAGGTGGTGATACAGAGCTCTTGAGTCCGAATACCTGCCAGCAGCTGAGCCAATCAATGGAAGCAAGTGCTCCAAGCTCGGTAGGATTTACGCGATTTAGGATTATAAAAATGAACCGTTCTATTCTGGCGATAGCAGTGGCATCGCTACTTCCGCACGCCTCCCTTTCATATGCCCAAGAAGTCTCAGCCGATGAGACTATGGTGGTGACGGCGAACCGTTTTGAGCAGTCAGAAGCAAGTGTCTTAGCTTCGGTTACTACAATTACACGAGAAGAAATAGACATTCTTCAAGCAAAATCTTTAACAGAGGTTTTTAAGTACGTCCCAGGCTTTCAGCTCGGGGAGAGTGGCGACTCCTTTCACACGACTTCTATTTTTATTCGGGGCTCTGAAAGTAAACACTCGCTTATTCTTTTGAATGGCGTAAAAGTAAATAGCGCGTCTCAAGGGGGCTTTGACCTTTCTTTGTTGCCTGTTGAAATCATCGAGAGAATTGAAATTATTCGCGGGCCTCGAGCTGCAGTTTACGGTGCCGACGCTATTGGTGGTGTTATCAACTTCATCACTCATCAGACAGGTGATTCACTGCATCAGATTAAGACGAGTATGGGAAGTGATAGTTATTATCAGACGTCGTGGCAATCTCGTGGACAACTAAATGAAAAAACTTATGGGACGTTTTTTGTAAATTACAAAGAGACGGACGGATATAACATTAAAGCTGGCACATCAGCAGATATTGGTGGTGAATACGGCGGGGAGTCGAAAGACTTTACCGCTTCACTTTTTCATGAAATTTCTTCTCAGGTTCAGTTGAATCTAGATGTGTTCTACAGTGATAGTTTATCTGAATTCAATGGTAGCAATAGTTCATTTGCAACAACTCTAAATGAACGAGATGCAGATTTCTTCCAAGTAAGCGGTGGCGCATTATATAGTAATGATGTGTTGTCTAGTCGCCTCAGCCTTTCAAAATCTATCCAAGAAAGTACCTCCTACCCTGTAAGTGAACGAGAGCACGTATCAACCTATAAGACGAATCGTACCTCTCTAAATTGGCTGAATTCATTTATCGTTGAAGATGGCTTCAAAGTGAATGCTGGTTTAGATGTGGTAAATGAGGATGTTTCTAGTGGTACGGTTGACTATGTAAAAAAAGACAGGACGAATACAGGTGTATTTGTTACTTCAACCAAAGAGCTAGGTCAGTTTACGTTAGATGGTAGTGTAAGATTCGATGATGATACAAGTTTTGATAATTTCACAACTTGGTCTGCTGCGGTTGCATATAATTTCAATGAAAAGTTGAGGGCATATGGTAGCTATGGGACAGCGTTTAAAGCACCTTCTTTTTATGATTTATATGAGCCAACTTCAGGCAACCCAAACCTGAAAGTTGAAGAATCTGCTTCAACTGAGATTGGCTTAATTGGTCAGTTCGAAGTGATTGATTGGAGATTAAGTGCTTACGCTTCTGAATTGGAAGATATGATCATTTACTATGAGCATTTAAACTGGGCCCCAACAAATACTGATGCAGACATTTCCGGTATAGAATTTGAAGGTAGTTTTGATACCGGCCCTGTTTACCATACTATTGGTCTTGCTTACATGAACCCTAAGGATTCTGAAGGAAAGCAGTTGGCCCGAAGAGCAAAAGAAACCGCATCTTGGATTGGAACATTTACCCAAGACTCGTGGGATCTGTCTTTAAGTATGGTGTATCAAGGTGATCGTTATGATGACTATAGTAACAATAATAAGTTAGAAGCTTACTCACTATGGAACCTATCAACAAATTACTATGTGACGTCGAATATCACCTTGTCTGGAAAAGTGAACAATCTGTTTGATGAAGATTACCAGACAGCGAAAGAATACTTAACACCGGAACGTAGCTACTACCTCAGTGCTTCATACCAATTCTAATTACCTAAACCGCCTTCGGGCGGTTTTTTCTTATCTATAGGCAGTAGCAATGAAAAAGAATGTCATTATCAGCTGGTCGAGCGGTAAAGATTCGACTTTGACCTTAGAAAGGTTGATTGAAAGCGAAGAGTATCAAGTGGTCGGTCTATACACGACTTATGTCAAAGATGAAGTCCCATTTCAAGCCACACCTGTTGAAGTGCTCGACATGCAGGCTACCTTACTTGGTTTGCCTCTAATAAAGATTGAAATGCCGGAAACATTTCCGCCTAATGGTGTTTATCAGTCGGCCATTATTGATGCACTAAAGAACAGTGCGCTCGATATTCAAGCTGTGGCTTTTGGTGACATGTTTTGTAATGGGATTGAAGCCTATCGCCGCAGCTATATTGAACCTGCTGGTTGGGAGTGTGTTTTTCCTCTCATTGGACAACACAGCCAAGACCTTGCGGATGAGATATTAGAGCGTGGCATTAAAACCTTGGTGGTAACGACGGATGGTCAGGCTCTTGACCCAACTTATTGCGGGCGATGGTATGACCGAACCTTCATTGATTCTCTACCGCGCGGCGTGGATCCATGCGGTGAGGATGGAGAGTTTCATACGTTAGTCACACAAACCCGTAGCTATCAAGGCAAGATAGAGTTGAGCTTAACTACCCTTGACGTCGGAGAGCGTTTCTCTCATCAACGTTACCAAGCGAAGATATTGCCAAACTAATTTGTGTGAGTATGATTGCCACATCGAAATGCGTGGGTATATCAAGTGTCACAACAACCAAAAGTATTAATTTTTGACTCAGGCGTCGGTGGGCTTTCTGTTTTCCAAGAGATAGAAAAAAAGCTCCCTCAGCTTGATTATATATACCTGTTCGATAACGCTGCCTATCCCTACGGTGAGCTGAATCATGAAACTTTAGTTTCTCGAGTGGAAGCGTTGGTTTCGCAGTATGTCGCTGAGTACCAAGTTGATTTAGTTGTGATTGCATGTAATACCGCAAGCACTATTGTACTACCTTCATTGAGAACGTTGCTCTCCATTCCGGTTGTCGGTGTCGTACCTGCGATTAAGCCAGCTTCCAATTTAGCGAATAAAGCGGTTGGCCTGATAGCAACCCCTGCGACGGTGACACGTCAATACACGCAGGAATTGATTCGCGACTTCTCGCAAAGCAAACCCGTTGAATTGTTGGGCTCTACTCGACTGGTTGATATGGCAGAAGAAAAGCTTCGTGGTATCCCAATCTCTACTCAAGAACTGACGGATGTTTTATCCCCCATGATTGGTAAAGTAGATGTTGCCGTACTCGGGTGTACACACTTTCCGCTTATTAGGAAAGAAATTCAGTCGGTGCTGAGTGAGCAGGTTGTATTGATAGACTCGGGAGAAGCCATTGCACGCCGTGTGCAGGAGCTACTGAATCTTGAAAGGATAAGAGAAGAGAAGGGGAAACGAGAGATTTTCTCAACGGCTCCCCCTTATGAAGAAGGAGCGTTGAATCAAGCATTACAAGTTTTAGGGTTTAATCCAGTTCGGCTTGAGATTTTGGATCGTTAGCAATACGTACTTTTAACGTACGCTGCATATAATCCTTGTCATTTAATCCTTCTATGGCACCGGCAGCATCGGTCGCTGCCATTACAACAAAACCAAATCCTCTTCTTTTACCTGTGCGTTTGTCTTTCATCAAACGTACAGCGAAAACTTCCCCATGTTTGGCAAATAATTCTTTTACGTGTGACTCATTTGCTTTGTAAGGAAGGTTGCCGACATAAAGAGTTTTGGTCGCGGGTTCATTAACGGTTGCTGGCTCAGTTGAGGTGTTTGAAAATTTAAAAACAAAAGCAGAAGCAAAAACACCGATAACAAAGCTGAGCGCAGGAGAAATAGCAACCTGCGAAAAGATGATTCCACCCAATACCGCTAGGGCGATAATCATTAAGGTTGATTTATTTGAACTCATATTCGAATACAACTTTGTAGTTTAAGAAAAAATGTCTAGATGTTAACAAAATAGACACACGGATCTTACGTATATGGTTGTTGTTTTTCCAACCTATTGATGTGACATGATTCAAATGTTGAAATTTTATTCTATTTTCAGCCCTTTGTTTTCTTTTTAACCAAACAGAAAGTAATTTCTAAAAAATACTTGTCATCTTCTCAGACCTCCCTATAATGCCGCCTCACCGACACGGAGTGAGACGAGAGTCACAAACCGAATCGGAATTTAAAGAGGAAAGAAAGTTAAATAAAACGCTTGACTCTTTAAGCGGGAAGCGTAAGATACGCACCCCTAGCCAAGAGGTATTAAATATCGATTTGGTTAGCATAGCTCTTTAACAATATAAACCTATCAATCTGTGTGGGCACTCGTTGATGATAATCCAAATAGTTTCTTAGGAAACAATTTAGGTTTCAATGATACGAAGTGACCATTCGAATTGGGAAGCAGCCTTGAGCTGTTTTGTTTTACTTTTTCAAAAGTGAAAACCAATAAGAGCACAGTCAATTCAAACATTACTTTATGTAATGTTCAGTATTCATTGAG